>JBFYZD010000283.1:0-6499 GCA_041309685.1 Gemmatimonadales bacterium
GCGCCTCCGTAGAACCGGCGGGGGGGGGGCGAGGCCGGGGAGGCCTCCGGGGCGGGCCCCGGTGCCGCGCCCGCACCCCCTCCCGCGGGGGAGTCGGCCCTCCCGGCGGGGTGAGGGGCCCTCCCCGCGGGCCCTACACACCGGCCGGGACGCTAGGGCATCAGGGGTTTGTTGAGGATCGAAATCTTGCCGGGCGGCTCGGGCTGGGGATCGAAGCTCTTCGCGCTCAGGGACCTCAAGCCGCTCAAGCCTCCCACCACCTCCTCGAGCTCTTCCTTCTTGAGCTCGTCCTTCACCTTCTCCGCCTTCTTCATGCTCTTCTTCATGGTCCCTCCCGGGGGGCGTGGACACGGCAACCGGCGGTACCCCACGCTACGGCCGGGGGAAGGGGCGGTCAATGATCTCCGCGCCGTTCCCGCTCCCCCTCCCACGATTCGGGCGGCGGACGCCCCTCTTCCGCGGCCACCTTGCCCCCACGCCCCGAGCACTCGATGATGGGGGCAAGGCACCTCGATCCCCATGGAGACGCGGACCATGAACCGCTCGGCAGCGGACGGGACCTCCCGTCGGACCTTCCTTGGAAAGCTCGCGGCGGCGGCCCTGGCCTCCGGGGCCACCCCCCATCTCCTCTCGGCGTCCCGGCGCCGGCCGGCCGAGCTTCTCTCCCCCCGGCGATACCAGAGCGCGAACGACCGCATCCAGGTGGCCGTCATCGGGGCCGGGGGGATGGGAATGGCGGACGTGGACACGGCCCTCCAGCTTCCGGGTGTGCAGCTCGTGGCGGCCTGCGACTGCTACGATGGCCGCCTGGCGGCGGCCCGGGAGAAGCACGGGCGGGACCTGTTCGTCACCCGGGACTACCGGGAGGTCCTGGCGCGCGCGGACGTGGACGCCGTCATCGTGGGAACCCCCGACCACTGGCACGCCCCCATCTCCGCCGACGCCCTCCGCGCCGGAAAGGCCGTCTACTGCGAGAAGCCCATGGTCCACAGCATCGACCAGGGGTACGATCTGATCCGGGCCCAGGCGGAGTCCGGAAAGACCTTCCAGGTGGGCAGCCAGGGGATGAGCTCCCTGGGGAACGAGAAGGCCAAGGAGCTCCTGGAAGAGGGCGCCATCGGAGAGCTCAACTATGCCGAGGGGTTCTGGGCGCGGAACGACCCGGTGGGGGCCTGGCAGTACGCCATCCCCGACGACGCCTCGGAAGAGACCGTGGACTGGGACCGATTCCTCGGGGACGCGCCCCGGCGGCCCTTCGATCCGCTGCGGATCTTCCGGTGGCGGAACTACCGGGACTACGGCACCGGCGTGGCCGGAGACCTCTTCGTGCACCTCTTCTCCAGCCTCCACTTCGTGGCGTCGTCCCGGGGCCCCACCACCATCATGGCCCAGGGAGGACTCCGGTACTGGAAGGACGGGAGGGAAGTCCCCGACGTGCTCCTGGGGATGTTCGACTACCCCGGGACTCCCGCGCACACCCCCTTCAACCTCTCGTTGCGGGTGAACTTCGTGGACGGGACCTCCGGGAGCACCTACCTCCGGTTGGTGGGGAACGAAGGGGCCATGGACGTGACCTGGGACGAGGTGATCCTCCGGCGGAACAAGGTCAGCGGCCCCACGGACGTCTTCACGCAGATGAAGGGCGACGAGATGGAGGGGGTCCAGGCGCGGAGGAAGGAGATGCTCCCCCCCGCCGAGAGCGTGTGGATCGCCGAGCAGGGATACCTGGGCGCCCATTTCGACCATTTCACGCACTTCTTCGAGGGGGTGAGGAACGGAACACCTGTCCTCGAGGATGCCGTGTTCGGGCTGCGGGCAGCCGCCCCCGCCCTGGCGTGCAACAACAGCTACTTCGAAGAGCGGATCATGCGGTGGGATCCGGAGGAGATGAGGATCCGATGAACGCCATGCGGAAGGTCGGCCTTTCCCTGAGCGGTCCCTTCGAGGCGGCGGCCTCCTGGCTTCCCCTTCTCCTGATCCCTCTCCTGGTTGGGGGGTGTCAGGCCGGGGAGGAGGGGCCGGCCCCGGATTCCGCCGCGGAGGCGGTGGCGCCGGCCCCCAACACCCTCACGCCCGAAGAGGTGGCGGCGGGGTGGCAGCTCCTCTTCGATGGGGTGTCCACCGCCGGCTGGCGCGGCTACAACCAGGACGCCTTCCCGGCGGTGGGGTGGGGGGTGGCCGACGGGAACCTCATCGTCATGGCCTCCGACGGGAGCGAGGAAGGGCTCGGGGGCGACATCGTCTCGGTGGCGGAGTTCTCCGACTTCGAGCTCCTCTTCGAGTTCCTGGTGACGCCGGTGGGAAACAGCGGGGTCTTCTACCGGGTCCAGGAGAGCCCGGAGCTGGTGCTCTGGCAGGTGGCGCCGGAGTACCAGGTGCTGGACGACTCGGCGTACATCGCCATGGGGACGATGGACATGCACAGGCACCTGACGGGGGACAACTACGACCTCCAGGCTTCCGCGGTGAGGGCGTCGAACCCCCTCGGGGAGTGGAACCAGGGGAGGATCCTGGTGGACGGCACCCACGTGGAGCACTGGCTCAACGGGCAGAAGACCGTGGAGTACGAGCTCTTCTCACCGGAGTGGGAGACGCTGGTGGCCGGAAGCAAGTTCGCCCCCCACCCCCAGTACGGGAGGGCCATGGCCGGGCACATCGGCATCCAGGATCACGGACACGAGCTCCGCTACCGGAACATCAAGATCCGGCCGTTTTAGGCGCACCTCACTTCCCTGCCCGTCCCCCCTTCCCGGCCCGGTGCGCCCGGCTGATACGTACTCCGCGCCCTCCCTCTACGTCATCAGGCGTATCCCCTGGGCGGGTCCTTGAGGGCAGATTTCCCTCAGGGTGACCAGGGCAGGCTTCGCATCGACGGGGGTCCGAGCATGGGCATGGCCCGATTCACCAGAGCCTACATCAAGTCGATGCGGCTCTATTACGCCTTCATCACGGGCATCGCGGGGTGGATCGGGGTCTCCTTCTACTACTGGAACCGCCCCGATCTCTTCACGCTGGGGCGGAGCGGCCTGATCCTGGCGGTGCTCTTCCTGAGCTGGGGCGTGAACCAGATCATCAACGACTACCTGGGACTCCCGGAAGACCGCGTCAACGCCCCCAACCGGCCCATGGTGACGGGGGAGCTGAACCCCCGGCGGGCCCTGGGGGTCTCCATCACCCTCCTCGGGGGGGTGTGCCTGGTGTCCTGGTGGCTGAACCCCTGGTCGCTGGTACCGGTGATCCTGGGCGTCCTCCTGAACGTCCTCTACGAATACGCCAAGGCCTGGTCCCTCTGGGCGAACGTGGTCTTCGGCCTCTCCATCGCCATGTGCACCGCCTACGGCTTCCTGGCGGCGGGCCCCCTCCTCTCCCCCCTGGTCAGCACCAACCGGATCAGCGCCTTCCTCCTGGTGGCCCTCATGAACGGGCTCATGACCTTCTACACGTACTTCAAGGACCGGGCCGGCGACGAGCTGGCCGGAAAACGCACCTTCGTGGTCCGCTACGGGGTCAGGGCCTCCCGTTGGGCCGGGCTGGGGGGGGCCTTCCTCCCCACGCTGGCCTTCGCTCTCTTCCACTTCACCGGGTGGCTTCCCCTGGAGGACATCCTCTTCATGCGGGACTTCCTCTTCTGCGCCATCATAACCGTCTTCCTGCAGATCTGGACCGCCGTCCTCTTCTTCCGCCACCCCGAAGGGGAGCGAACCTACTTCAGCCTGGCCACCAACATCCGGGCGTGCGTGTCGGGGCAGGTCACCCTCATCGCCATCTTCAACGGGACGCTGGCGATCTACCTCCTCACGGCCAGCTATGTGTTCATCGGGTTCCTCTTCGACCTGTACAAGGATGCCAGGGCATGATGAAGCGGGCCGACAGGACCGGAGGGGGGAAGGCGCTGCTCTACCTGCGCATCGCCCTCCACGTGGCGGGCCGGTACGGAGCCAGGCCCCGGAGCTTCGGGTGGAGCCCCATCCGCTACGCCGTCTTCCTGCGGCGGGCCCTGCGGCTCCTCCTGGCGTTCCGTCACGACAAACCCGTTCGCACCCCCCAGGGATGGAAGCTCCATCTCTACGTTCCGGCCTACCCCACCCCGGCCTTCTTCCACACCATCGAAGCGAAGCTCCTCATGGAGCCCCCCGGCCCCACCACCGTGGTGTACTCCATGACGAAGGCCTGCCAGTACCGCTGCCCGCACTGCTACCAGCGGAAGGACCGGGGTGCCGACGTGGAGGAGGCTCGCCTCCACGCCACGGCCCGGCGTCTCCAGGAGATGGGGGTGGCCTTCTTCGACATCGAAGGGGGGGAGCCCTTCCTGCGCTACGACCGGCTCCTCTCCCTGGTGCGGGCGCTGGACGCCCGCTCCGAGATCTGGGTGAACACCACCGGAGACGGAGCCACGCCCGAGCGGTTGGAGGAGCTCAGGCAAGCCGGAGTGGCGGGTCTCATGGTTTCGGTTCACTCCCCGGACGCCGCGGTCCACGACGCGTTCTGCCGTGTGCCGGGAGCCTTCGAGACGGCGTGCCGGTGCGTCCGGCAGGCCGGAGAGGCGGGGCTGGCGGTGGCCTTCAACTCCGTTCTCGGGGAGGAGGCCTTGGGGCAGGGGCACCTGACGGAGCTCATGGCCCTGGCCGACGAGCTGGGGTGCCACTTCGTCCAGCTCATCCACCCGAAGCCCTCCGGGGGGTGGCTCGGCCGGGAGGAGGACATGCAGCAGGGGGAGGCGATCCTGGGTCAGGTCCGGGAGGCCCACCTCCTCTACAACAGCGCCGGGTCCCCCTGCACCACGGCCCTGGCGGCTCAAGCCTTCGAGGAGCAGTCCGGCGTGCTGGGGTGCACCGCCGGCGCCATCGACCGCTTCTACGTCAACGCCAACGGGGAGCTTCAGCCCTGCGAGTTCCTGAACATCTCCTTCGGCAACCTCAACGACGAGCCCTTCGAGGTGGTCTGGGGGCGCATGCGCGCCGCCTTCCCCGACGCCCGCTCGGACTGGCTCTGCTGCACCCAGGCCCCCGAGATCCACCGCCTCTTCGTGGAGACCGGCGGCAAGCATACCCCGCTCCCCTGGGAGCTGACCCGGGGGCTGGTGGAAGGGTGGGACCGGGGGGAACCGACCCCGTTGTACCGGAAGCTGGGGATCTACCGGGCGAAGGGTTCCCTGCCGGCCCCCGGGCAGGCGCCCCCATGAGCATGTTGCTGATCGTCACCCCGGGATCCCGGGGGGGGCGGAGCACCCGGCTGCACCGGCAATGGACCTCGGAATTGGAGAAGGGGGGCGTGGCCTTCGAGGTGGCCCGGACCACGGGGCCGGGCCATGCCCGGGAGCTGGCACGGGCCGGGGGCGGACACGATGCCGTGGTGGCCGTGGGTGGGGACGGCACCATCAACGAGGTGCTGGACGGACTCCTCCTTTCGGGGCGGGACCAGGTGGCCATGGGGGTCCTCTACGCCGGAACGAGCCCGGACTTCTGCCGGTTCCATGGGATCCCCACGGAGCCGGGCGCCGCCCTGGACCGCCTCCTGGAGGGGAACGCCCGGGGGGTGGACGCGGTGCGGATCCGGTACGGGGGAGGGGAGGGGGGGGAGGCGGTCACCGGCCACTTCGGTTGCAGTTGCAGCGTCGGACTCGGGGCCGAGGTGGCCCGGGTCTCCAACCGCCTCCGGCCCCGCCTGGGGGACGCCCTGGGCACGGGGGTGGCCGTGCTGAGGGCCCTGCGGGCCCGGAGGCCCGTGGACCTCCAGGTGACCGTGGACGACGAACCGATGGATCTGGACGGCGTCAACCACCTGGTCGTCCTCAAGAACCCCTTCATCGCCTCGGGGTTGAGGTTGGACGCCGCCCTCGAGCCCGCCGACGGGCGGCTCTGCCTGGTGGCGGTGCGGGGCCGTTCCCCCTGGGGAATGCTCCGCCTCCTTCCGGGCTTCTACCGCGGGGACGCCATCCGGGCTCCGGGGGTTCTGGCCCGGTACTGTACCCGTGTGACGCTGGCGGCCGGCGCCGACGCCCCCCTGGAGTTCGACGGGGACCCCCACGGACGCCTCCCGGCAGAGCTTTCCATCCTTCCGGGCGCCCTTCGGCTCCTGGGAGGAAGGGAGATGGAGGGGAGGAGTCCATGACGGAGCGGGATCTCATCGAGGCCCTGGTCCGGGGCTTTCCCCGGGCGCCGGAGCAGTGCAACGCCCTTCACGAAGCCGACGCCGAGATCCTCCGCCTGGGGGACTCCCTCTGGGCCGCCACGGTGGACGACTTCAGCGCCGAGGAAGACCTCTTCTTCGACGCCGAGCCCTGGCTCATCGGGTGGAACGTGGTGGCGGCCACCCTCAGCGACCTCCTCTGCGTGGGGGCCGTTCCCCGGTTCTTCCTCCCCGCCGTGTGCCTCCCCCACGACCTCCCGGAAGACTTTCTCCCTGAGCTCACCCGGGGGGTCCGGGAGGCGCTGGCCTGTGCCGGGTGCTTTCTCATCGGGGGCGACGTGGGGCGGGCCCGTCCCTGGCGTTACGTCGG
>JBFYZD010000284.1:0-4550 GCA_041309685.1 Gemmatimonadales bacterium
ATGCCATGGGGCTGGTCTGCTTCGGTTTGCGGCCCGAGGCCGCATGGGGCTCTGGCGCACTCCTCTCAGTGGGACGCCAACCCACGGCGTTCGGAGGAGGCCAGCCCTTCCATTGTGTCTAACTGAAATTGGCCTCGCGAATGAGGGCAGGACGGCCCGAGGCGTGGTCTTCGGCGGGAGGGAAGACCCATGTGCCGGTCGTGATCGTGATTGCGCCCGGGTGAGGACGAGGCAGGGGGGGGGCTATCGGTTGGACGATCCAGCCATTCCCAGGAGGACCAGGATGGCTCGGTTCAGGCGGACCATGTCTTCGTCGTCAAGTCGGCCCAGTTGCGATCCCATCTTTCCTTTGGAAACGGTTGTGAGCTTGTCGACCATCAACCTGCTTGCGGATCGCAGTCCGTTCTCTTCCGACGGGTCCACCAAGATTCGAAAGAGAGGGGCCTCGGTCGGGTCGGTTGTGAAAGCGCAGATTGTGATGGAGGCAGTGGCGTCGAATCGATCATCCTGAACGATGACAGCCGGACGGGGTTTTCCAGTGTAATCACCCCCTCCGGACACCGTCCAGATCTCCCCGCGCTTCATGCCTGGCCCAGGTCTGAGATCGCATCGATGAACGCCTGATCCTCGCTGGCCGAGGCGCTCTGGGCCACCGCCAGGGACTGAGTATGGGCTTGAGACCGAAAGGAGGGTGCGTGGACATCCGGTACCCAAATCTGAATCGGCCGCAATCCCTGCTGCCGAAGTCGTTCACGATAGCGTCGCACCTTCTCCCGTGAAGACTTGGTGTTGCCAGAGCCAGCCATTCCTCTTCTCCATGTTCGGGTAACATGTAACCTACAGGATCGGGGGCTCGGCATCAAGGATGGTGTTTCGAGTGTCGATTCCCACGAGCATGACCCACCTGTGAGGTCGAGTTTTCCACAAGCTTGACCCACCCCCTTTGGGGCCACCCAAGCCGTTTTCGCACCGGACCTTAACCGGGAGGTGCGGCGGAAAGCTGGGGGTGGACGCCGGGGGAATGCCCCACCGGGCTCGTTGGCTCTTCGAATCGGCGCCCGGCCGTGCCGCTATCGCTCGCCCCCCCGGGGGGGGAGAACCTCCCCCGGCGCCGGCGGAAGGGTCCTGCGCTCCACCTCTCCCGCCAGCCGCTCCATGAGCCGGGAGAGCTTGGCATGGAACCTCCTCCCCCTCCAGACCCAGAGGGTGCGGCCTGAGAGGAGCCCGCCGGCCAGCAGGCCCCCTACCATCGAGATGATCCCCACCGCCGTCGTGGGTTCGAGGATGGAGCCCAGAACCCCGGAGGCGAAGGCGGGGCCCAGGATCGAGAAGAAGACGGAGAGAGCCGCCACACCACTTCGGTCTCCCACGATCTGGATGGAGGTCGAATCCCCCCGGGGGGAGATATTCACGCTGATGCCGCTGACGTCCCCCACCGTCTTCCATTCCATCCCGCCGAGAACCTCGGCCGCCGTCCCCTGGTGCGCGGCCTCCTTGCGGATCACCTCCAGGATCCGACCCATCTCCTCGGGGGGGAGCTGCCCCTCCACCTCGAAATCCAGGTGGTAGATAGCGGGCCCTCCGACGATGGCCGCGGCCACCCCCGGCTTCTCCGTCCCTTCCAGAGCCCCCAGGAGCGCCGCCGCCCTGGAGACGGCCTTGGGATCGATCCCCGCCTCCCCCGCGATGGACCGGATCTCCTCCAGGGTGAACCCCCCACCGCTCCCGCGGCCTCTGGGGTCCCCGGGGGCTTCCTGGATCTCCGAGGCCTTCCGCAGGATCAGGGCAAACTCCTTCTCGGAGTAGCGCCTCTTCTTCGCTTCGTCCTGGCTCATGGCTTACCTCCGCCCCCACTACGACGCCCGGTGCTCCATTCTTCAGGCCTGCCCATCCAATCCGGGAGAGGCTTCGGGGGCGGCTTCCTTCCGTAGATCAGGTCGTCCATCCACACGGCTCCCCGGCGAAACACTGCGTTGTTGCGGATCCCCCGGCGAACGGCGGCGTGGAGGAGGTTGTCGGGGTGGGAGTAAGGGCACACCGCCATGCAGCGGGCGCAGTCGGTGCCCATCCCGGCCCACAGGGTGAAGCAGGCCTCGGCGTCGATCCGCCAGCGGACCACGCCGTTCCCGTCGGGCTCCGGGGGACCGGCCGGGAGGGCGCGGCTGGGGCAGGCGTCGGCGCACTTCCGGCAATGGAGGCAGAAGTCCAGGGTAGCGGGTTCGGGGACCCTGCCATCCGGCAGGAGGGGAAGATCGGTGGTGACCACGGCGATGCGGACCCGCGGCCCCAGGCGGGGGGTCATGAGGAGACCCATGCGGCCGATCTCCCCCAACCCCGCGTCCCTCGCCACCAGGGGGCAGATGACCCGGTAGCTCCCATCCACGTGGGCCCGGGCCCGGTACCCCAGCCGCCGAATGAGATCCGCGAGCTGGATGGCCAGGACCCCGGATTCGAGATACTGGTGGGCCGACTCCATGACGGTGGGGCTCCGGGGCGCCCGGTCGACCATCTCCCGGTCCATCTCCACCGTCAGGGCCAGGGCGAAGGGGTGGTCCAGCTCCACCGGCTTCCCGTAGTCCGTCCCCCGCCCCACATGGGAGTAGAGATGGTAATCCCGTAGCTCCGCGACTCCCACGGAGTGGGCTCCCAGCTTCAGCGCCCACGCCTTGAGGAAGCGAGTCGCAGCGGCGGGAGCCGCACCCGGGGCTCCGCTCTCGCCCCTTCCCTCCCCCCCGTCTCCCTCCCCGTCCACGAAGGGCCGCATCATCTCGATGGTCCAGAATGCGGCGTCGGCGGCGGCGAATCCCAGGCGGTGGTAGTGGGCGGAGCCAGGAGCCAGGAGCCCCGGCTTGCTGCGAAAGAGATCGTCCTTGGCCCGGTTCTCGGGGCGCCTCCGGTAGTAGGCCTCGAAGCGCTCCGTCCCCGGCACGAGGACGGCCCGGGAGAACATGATGTCGCGCTCATCCACCCCCGGGGCCGGCGTTCCCAGCTCCACGCTCCGCCGACCCGGCAGGGGAAGGAGGAGCGCCGCCAGAAGGAGGCCGGCCAGGAGGAGTAGGATCGCCGCGGCCTCTCCCGCCATCGGCCCGGGGAGCACCGCCGATCCCAGGAAGGGGAGGGGGAGGAGAAGGCCCAGGAC
This sequence comes from Gemmatimonadales bacterium, assembly GCA_041309685.1. Taxonomy (GTDB): domain Bacteria; phylum Gemmatimonadota; class Gemmatimonadetes; order Longimicrobiales; family Gaopeijiaceae; genus JBFYZD01. The sequence continues at coordinate 3,140 of JBFYZD010000284.1, forward strand.
GGCGAAGAGGCGGGCGGCCCGCACCTCCTCCTCCCGCCAGGACACCCAGGCCGCCCAGAGCAGGCCGACGGCCAGGACGACCCCCAACCCCACGGCGGAGCTCTCGGACCCCGTCCAGGAAGCCTCCACCCTCAATATCCCCCCGGCCGTGCGGGGCCCACCCCCCCCAGTTCCTCCGGCCGCCCCGGGGAGCTCATGCCAAGCTCCGGCGCCACCGGCGCGCCTCCGCTAGACATGGGCCGCCACCCCCTCCACGGCTGCCTCCAGGTCGTCCTGGGTGTTGTAGATGTGGGGGGAGAAGCGGATCCCCTCGAACTCCCCGTGCATGGCGGCGCACGCCACCCGATGGGTGCGGTACACGGCCTGGTAGAGCGCGTCGTGATCGGCACCGGGGAGGGTGAATACCACCACGCCCCCCCTCAGCTCCGGCGCCGCCGGCGTGTGCAGGCGCACCCCCGGGAACCGGGTCCCCAGCGCCGCGACCAGGGCGGAGCCCAGGTGCCGCACCCGGGCCTCCACGGCCGCCGGTCCCAGTGCCTGATGGAAGGCCGCCGCGGTGGCCATGGAGACCACCGCCGCGTCGTCCCGCTGCCCCAGGTTGTCGAACTTCTCGGCTCCCCGGGTCACGGCCCCCTCCCACCCCACCCCGACATCGCTGGGCCAGAGGCGGTCCTGGCTCCCGGCCCTGACGTACAGGAGCCCCGCCTCCTTCGGCCCCATGAGCCACTTGTGGGAGCTGGCGGTGAAGAAGTCGCACCCCATGTCCGGGAGATCCAGCTCCAGCGCCCCGCCGCTCTGGGCCCCGTCCACCAGGGTGAGGACCCCCTGGTCCCGGGCCGTCCGGCAGAGATCCCGGGCCGGGAGGAGGACCCCGGACACGTTGGAGAGGTGGCTGAACGCCAGGACCCGGGTCCTCCGGGTGAGAGCCCGAAGGAAGGGGTCCGCCAGCTCCTGGGCGCTCCCGGCGCCGGGCGGGGTGGACACCCTCTTGACCGTGAACCCCCACCGCTGGGCCCGGACGTCCCAGGCCACGTTGTTGGTGGGGTGGTTCTGGTCCCAGAGCACGACCTCGTCCCCGGGTTTCAGGTCCAGCCCGTTCACCACGGAGTTGTTCCCCTCGGAGGTGTTCCGGGTGATGGCGATCTCGGCGGGCGACGCCCCCACATAGGCCGCCAACGCCGCCCGGGCCTCCTCCTTCAGGGCCCCGAACTTCTCCCGGTTCTGGAAGGAGGGGTCCCGGTCCACGTCACGGGTGTAGCCGAAGACCGCCTCCTGCACCACGTAGGGAGAGGGGCAGAGGTTTGCGGCGTTCAGCAGGACCAGCCCGGGCGCCAGGGGAAACTGCTCCTTCACCCGCCGCCAATAGGGCTCGTCGGCGGGGTCTGCCCCGGCCGGGGCTGCGCCGGGGGGG
>JBFYZD010000285.1:0-2760 GCA_041309685.1 Gemmatimonadales bacterium
CGGCGAGCCCCTGCGTCATGTGCGCCAAGCTGCTCATCCAGGCCAACGTGACCCACGTCTTCTACCGGGAACCCTACCGGAGGCCCGACGGCCTCCTCACCCTCCAGCAGGGGGGCGTCAGCACCATCCACTACGTCCGATGGCGGGAGGCCTGGCCCTAGGTCCCGTGCCGGGCTACTCCCTGATCACGCCGTACTTCCTGAGCACCTCCACCGTCTCGGAAAGCGGTAGGGCGGAGGCGGTCCGCCCCCCACGCCCGGTAACGTCGGTGGCTTTCAGGAGGGAGTTGTAGATGGCCTCCTCCGTGGCCTCGATCGTCGCCTGGAAGAGCCCCGCCATGTCGTCGTTCGTGACCTCCGGGATCTCCCGGGGCTCCCGGGAAGGGCTCCGGCGGACGTCGGGGGAGGCGGAGAAGGCCAGGACATAATCCCCGGATCCGTTTCCGCCGGAGGACCCGGTGCGGGCCAACCCCATCAGAGCCCTCCGGGCCAGGCGCTCCAGGTTGCGGTCGCTCAGGGGTGCGTCGGTGGCGACCACCATCATGATGGATCCCCCGTCCAGGTCGGGGATGCCCCGGCCTTCGTCCCGAGGTGGGGAGCCCTGGACCTGGCGGGGGGAGCCCCCCTCGACTCCCGTCTCCTGTCCGCTCCGCCCCTCCACGTAACGCTGGAAGGAGTAGCGGCCCAGCTCCCGGCCCACGGGCGCCCCGCCCATGGTGAGGATGCCCCCATAGTTGGACTGGACCAGGACTCCCACGGTGTAGCCTCCCAGCTCCCGGGGAAGGACACGGCTGCTGGTGCCGATTCCCCCCTTCCAGCCGAAGGCCTGGGTTCCCGTGCCGGCGCCCACGGCACCCTCCTCCACGGGGCCCGCCGTGGCGGATTCCAGGGCCTGGCGCACGTGCTCCGGGCGGATGGGACGGCTTCGGATGTCGTTCAGTCCGCCGTCGTTCGTCTCTCCCACCACCGGGTTGATGGACCCCACCCCCTCCATCCCCTCCTGCTCCAGGAGCCACGCCACCATGGCGTCGGCGGCCTTCCAGACGCACAGGGTGCAGGTGAGGAGGATGGGGGTTTCCATCTCCCCCAGCTCCATGACCTGGGTGACACCCAGGAGCTTTCCGAAACCGTTCCCCACCACCACCGCGGCCGGGACCTTCTCCCGGAACACATTCCCGGCGTGGGGGAGGATGGCTGTGACGCCGGTGCGGACGTCCTCCCCCTCCCGCACCGTGACCTGCCCCACCCGCACGCCCGGCACGTCGGTGATGGCGTTGTGGGGGCCGGTGGAGAACACGCCGATGGTCATGCCCAGCTCCCGTGCCCGGGGCCGGCCGGCTTCTTGGCTCATGAGGACAGGGGGGAGGAGGGCGAGGGCGAGGGCGACCGCCAGGGCCGCGGCAAGGGAACGGTGCATGTCACTGCCTCAGGGCGTCCACCAGGAGGAGGAGCAGGAAGAGGGGGTGATACGCCAGCGACCCGAGAAACACCCGGCGGGCCGCGGAGGGGGTCAGTTGGCGGGACCTGAGGGTGTTCAGGGCCAGGGCGAGGAGGGGGGCTCCCAGGGCCAGGATGCCGACGAGGTACAGCTGCCCGGTGACCTCCAGCCAGGTGGGGGTGGCGCTGACAGCCACGAGGGTGACGGTGAAGGCCGTGATGTGCCAGGCGATGCGCCGGCCGTCGGGGTCCGATCGGGGGATCAGGTAGAAGCCCGCCCGGGCGTAGTCCTTCCGAAGGAGCCAGCCCAGGGAGAGGACGTGGGGGAGCTGCCAGAGGTAGGCGATGGCGAAGATGGACCCGGCCTCCAGATCCAGGCTTCCGGTGGCGGCGCTCCATCCGATGAGGGTCGGCATGGCCCCCGGAAAGGCTCCCGCCAGGGTGGAGACATAGGAGACCTTCTTGAGGGGGGTGTAGACCAGGTTGTACGTCAGGGCGGAAAGGGCGGTCAGGGCGGCGGGTAGCCACCCCAACGTGAAGAGGAGGAGGGCGATCCCCCCCAGGGCCAGGAGGTTTCCGAAGAAGAAGGCCTCCCAGGGCCCCAGCCTCCCGGAGGGGATGGGCCGCTTCCTGGTTCGCTCCATGAGCGCGTCCAGCTCCCACTCCACGAACTGATTCAGGGCCAGGGCCCCGCCGGTGGCCAGGACCGTTCCCAGAAGGGTGAAGATCACCGGGAGGGCCTCGGCGGTTCCTCCGGCGGCCACCAGGTAGGTGACTCCCGCCGTCACCATCACGTACCCGGCGATCCCCGGCTTGGTGAGCTCGTAGTAGAGGGCCAGGCGGGACGCCCTCTCGAGGGAGGAGGGGGCGGTGCCCTGAGAGCCGTTCATCGCGGGATGCGGGGCCGCGGAGGCTAGACTTGGGTTTTCGGCTTCCATCCCTACGGCACTTCCCCCTTTCCGGGCACCGGTGGAAGTTGTCCGGACCCCGGGACGCTGGCAAGCGGGGCCGGTCGCCCCCTCGCCGCGCCGGTTCCTTTGCCTTCCTCCCGGGCGGCTTGCATCGCAGGAGCGGGAGGGGGCGGGAAACTCCAGGGGGTCCTTTCTGGTATTGTACTGCTGAGAAGCCCTGGGGTGGGCTGGGGAAGACGCGATGGCTCCGGATGGACCCGACCATGGAGGATCAGGGACTTCAGTCGATTCCCGAGCGGCGTGCCCGGGAGCGCCGGGTGGACCGGATTGCCTTTTCCGTGTCCGTTCTGATCCATGTCCTGATCTTCGGGTTCTGGAAGACGGTCCCGATCCCCCCCTCCCCCTTCGCAGCC
>JBFYZD010000286.1:0-3901 GCA_041309685.1 Gemmatimonadales bacterium
ACGCCGGCCTCCCCTCTGGAGGAGGGCCTGGCGGTGGAAAATACGTATTGTGACGCAGGCGGAGGGGCGGCATTGGTTGGAGTCAACGAACCGGGTAGGGCGTCCTCAGTCACGGCAAGGCTTCCGAAAGGAGTTCCCCATGGACATCGCCAGGATGTTGACCGGCCATGAGCTCTTCGGGTCCCTCCTCCCCGACCAGGTGGAGAAGATCAGCGGGTTCTCGGCGTCCAGGAAGCTGAAGAATGGGGAGGTCGTCCACGACTTCGACGGGAAGGCGACGCACGTCTTCGTGCTCCTGGAGGGCCAGGTCGAGCTCCGGCTTCCCGGCGGTGCCGGGGACGCGGGCGTGCTCGTCAGCCGCGTGGGAACGGACGAGTTCTTCGGGATCGCCCCCCTGCTCGGGTCGAAGCGTTACACCACCCGAGCGGTGTGCGCGGGCGCGAGCAAGGTCCTGTTCATCGAAGCCAAGCCGCTCCTGGCGCTACTGCGTGCCAACCCCGTGATCGACCACCAGGTCATGACGGCCGTGGCGCGCGCCTACTTCGAACGGTACGTGGGGCTGGCAGGGCGGGTCCAGAGGGCGTTCAGGGACCTCTCCGCGGAATAGGGGCCGTAGCGTCGCGCTCCCTGCCGCTCCGCAATTCAGGACGAGGGACCGCGCTCATGGGGGTTGGATGGCCTTCCATGGGGCAGGCCGTCGATGCCTGCTTCATCCAGGCGCTCCGACACGAGTAGAGGGGCTCTGCGCAACTTCCCTCGACCCCGTCACGTAGTGCGGACATCGCGGCCGGTCCGGTGGGCCGGCCCCCTGGCATCCGCCCCTGGAACCCTCACATGTCCGCATTCATGGAAGAGGCCCGCTTCGCCCTCCGGAGCCTCTGGAAATCCCCCGTCCTCTCCGTGGTCGCCGTCCTGACCCTGGGGCTGGGCATCGGGATGAACGCCCTCATGTTCAGCTTCGTCTACGGCGCCCTCTACCGGGGCCTGCCGTTCCCCGAGGAGGAGAAGATCCTCCGGGTGGCGTGGATCCAGCCGTCGGACCCCGACGCCTGGCGGGGGCTCTCCCTGCACGATCTCGAGGATCTTCGGGCCCAGCAGAGCAGCCTCACCGACCTGGCGGGCATGTACAACGGAACCGTGAACCTCTCCGGGGGCGAGCGCCCGGTCCGCTACGATGGGGTATTCATGACCCCCAACGCCTTCGACGCCCTTCAGGTGCAGCCAGTGTTGGGGCGCTCGTTCAGGCCCGACGAGGGCCGACCCGGGGCCCCTCTGGCCATCATCCTGGGCTTCCACGTATGGGAGGGGGACTTCGGGAAGGACCCCGACATCCTGGGACGCACGCTCCGGGTGAACGGGGAGTCGGCCACGGTGGTGGGCGTCATGCCGGAGGGATTCAAGTTCCCTGACAATCAGGACGTGTGGGTCCCCTACCGGGTGAGCGCGTTGGAGCTCCCCAGGGGGGAGGGGAACGACCTGCAGGTCTATGGCCGCGTGGCGCAGGGAGTCACCCTGGAGCAGGCCACCGCGGAGCTGAACGGGATCGCCCGGCGCCTCCACGAGGCCAACCCCGAAACGGTGGAGTGGTCGGCCTTCCGGGTGAAGAAGTTCTCCGAGCCCCCAACGGACATGAAGCTCGTCTTCCAGACCCTTCTCGCCACCGTCCTCCTGGTGCTCCTGGTGGCGTGCACCAACGTGGCCAACCTCCTCCTCTCCCGGGCGGCGGGGCGGACCCGGGAGCTCGCCGTGAACGTGGCCCTGGGAGCCAGCCGGCGCCGGATCATGGGCAAGCTTCTCGCCGAGGCGATGGTCCTGGTGGCCGCGGGTGCGCTCCTGGGGCTGGGGCTCTGCTGGGTAGGCCTCCGCCTCACCTTCCGCTTCGCCGTCACCAGCCCGCCACCCTTCTGGTTCGTCTTCAAGATCGACCCGCCTCTCCTCCTCTTCGTGACCCTGGCCAGCCTCCTGGCCGCCGTGGTGGCGGGAGTGGTCCCGGGGCTCAGGGTCACGGGCGCGCGGGTCAGCGAGGTGCTGAAGGACGCAGGGAGGGGTACCTCCTCCCTGCGCATCGGTCGCCTCAGCCGCATCCTGGTGGTGTCGGAGCTGGCGTTCTCGGTGGGCCTTCTGGTGGCGGCGGGGCTCTTCGTGAAGGGGATGGTGCGGATGCGCACCCTGGACCACGGGATCTTCCGGGAGGAGATCATGACGGCCCGGATGGGGCTGTTCGAGACCGATTTCCCCGACGCCGTCGCCCGGACCCGCTTCTTCACAGAGCTCCAGGAGCGTCTCCTGGCCCGTCCCGAGATCACCATCGCCTCCCTTTCCAACGTCCTTCCCGGGCTGGGGGCGGGGATGACCCAGGTGGGGATCCAGGGGCTCGACCACGGAGAGGACGCCAACTACCCCCAGGCGGCCATTGCTTTCGTCTCGCCGGGTTTCTTCGAGACCTTCGACGTCCAGCCCCTCGCCGGCAGGGATTTTTCCACCCAGGACGACCAGGCCTCCCTCCCGGTGGCCATCGTGAACCAGAGCTTCGCCCAGCGCTTCTTCCCAGGGGATGACCCTGTGGGCCGGCAGATCCGGGAAGGGACCTCCGGGAGCGAGTCGCCGTGGCGCACGGTCGTGGGGGTGGTGCCTGACCTTTACCTGGCGGGCCTCATGGCCCGGACCCAGGCTCCCCCCGCGGGGGTGTACATCCCCGCCGCCCAGGCGGATCTCCGCTTCATGAGCCTCGCGGTGCGGGGGAACGGAAGCCCCGAAGCCCTGGCCCGCATCCTCCGGGAGGAGGTGGCGGTCCTCCACCCCGAGACACCTCTCTACTGGGTCCGTACCATGGCCCGGGCCCTGCAGGAGGAGATCTGGTACGTGGACCTGTTCGGAGGGCTGTTCGCGGTGTTCGGGGGCTTGGCCCTCCTCCTGGCCGCGGCGGGCCTCTACGCGGTCATGGCCACCGGCGTCGCCCAGCGCACCCGGGAGATGGGGGTGCGCATGGCCCTGGGGGCCCGGGCGGGACAGGTCCTGAGGATGATCCTGAGGCAGGGCGCCTTCCAGATGGGGATGGGGCTCCTCCTGGGGCTCCTTCTGGCGGGGGCGCTCTCCCGGGGGCTGGAGTCCATGCTCTTCGGGGTGGAGCCCTGGGACGGCTCCGTCTTCCTTGGGATCTCGGCGGTGATGCTCCTGACCGGGGTGGCTGCCTCCCTCATTCCCGCCCGGCGCGCCACGCGGGTGGATCCCGTGAGCGCGCTTCGTTCCGAGTGAAACGCCGAACATGACCGGGGGGTGTCAGAAGACGAGGGCTCCCTGCTATCTGCGAGACTCCAGGGTGGACGACCAGCGCTACACCAACCGCCTCACCCCCCGCAAGCCGGTGAGCATGTGGAGCAACGTGAACCTCCGGCGCTACGCAGCGCTCCTGGCCGGGGGGCGGGTCGCCCCGCCCGGGGCCGCGGCCTTCGCCCGCTACAACCCCGGGAAGCAGGGAGCCTACTCCTTCGAAGCCCGCCCCGAGGCCTTCCCTCCCGAGCTGGAGGAGATCTTCCGCAAGGAGGGGAAGGCCTGGACGTTCTTCTCCCGACAGCCGCAGGGGTATCGTCGCACGGCCATGCACTGGGTGGGCAGCGCCAAGCGGGAGGAGACCCGTCTCCGACGGCTGGCCAAGCTCATGGAGCATGCGGCCGCCGGGCAGCGCCTCCCCGAGATCTCGGGTCAGGTCCGGCGGGAGGAATAGCGCCCGGTCCCTGGGGCTCCGCTCGAGAGGTCACTCGGGTGGGGCCGGAGGGAGCGCCTACTCCCCACCCTGGAGGAACGCCCTCATGTCCGCCACGTTCACGTACCCGGACGTTCGGCGCAGCTCCTCCCCGGTCGGGGTCAACAGGAGCATGGTGGGATATCCCGAGACCTCGAA
>JBFYZD010000287.1:0-19379 GCA_041309685.1 Gemmatimonadales bacterium
AAGTTCATCCTGGAGCAGAAGTTCCACTGCGAGGTGGTCCTGGGGACCCATTCCTATTGAGGGACTTGGGGGAGGCGCGGAGCCGGTCGGGAACCCCGCCGGGGCCGGATCATCAAAGGAGGGGGCTGTGGCGCGTCGCCTGGTGGTAGCCGCGATGGTGGCGGGGTTGTCGGCCTGCGGATCGGGGGAGGGCTTACCCGGGGGCGCCGGGGAGGACCCCATGATGGCCGCCGCCGGCTGGGCGCCGCCCATCCTGGCGGCGAACGCCTTCTACTACTACCGGGACGTGGAGGCTGCCTGGCGCTTCTACACCCGGACCCTCGGGTTCCGGACCGTTGCGGACTACGGCTTCGCCAAGATGCTCCAGGTGTCGCCGACCTCCTACCTGACGCTGGTGGACGAAGCCCGTGGGATGCACTCCGCGGACGAACCCCGAAGCGTGACCCTGGCGGTGGTGACGGAGGAGGTGGAGGGGTGGTGGGAGTACCTGAGCGAGGCGGGGGCGGAGATCCGGCACCCCCTGGGAGGCGAGCCGGGGCGTCCGCACGACGGGTTCGTGGCGGTGGATCCGGAGGGGTACCTCCTGGAGTTCGAGCGTTTCAACCCTCACCCCGAGAACGCCGCCTTCCGCCCCCTTCTGGAACGGATCGAGCCCCTCTTCCCTGACGAGAGGGAAGTGGCCCCGGGCGTGACGACCACCCGCCCGGCCCATCTGGGGGTGCAGGCCACCGTGCTCTGGCTCTATTACCGCGACCTGGAGCGGATCCAGGCCTTCTACCGGGCCGCTCTGGGGGCGGAGATCCTGGTGGACCAGGGGTGGGCGAAGGTCTACTCCGCGGCTCCCACCGGCTTCCTCGGGTTCGTGGACGGGGAGCGGGGTCTGCACGCCGCCACCGAGGAGAAGGCAGTGACGGTCTCCTTCTTCACCTCGGCGCTGGAGCCCTGGCTGGAACGGCTGGGGGAGGTCGAGGGCTTCGTGCTCCGGACCCCGGGGGTCAGCGCCGAAGGGGATTTCGTGAGGACCTTCGTCGGGTACGACCCGGAGGGCTACTTCCTGGAGTGGGACGTGTTCCTGGACGTGCCGGGGAACCGGGAGCTCCTGAGCCTCCTCAGCTCCGAGCCGTCCGGCCCGTCCTGAGCAGGAAGGCTCCCAGGATCGCCGAGAGCCCCGACCCCAGAAGGATCCCCACCTTGGCGTGCTCCAGGTTCTCGGGAGCCTGGAACGCCAGGCCTCCGATGAAGAGCGACATGGTGAAGCCCAGCCCGCAGAGCGCCGCGACCCCGGCCACCTGACGCCATCCCACGCCGTCCGGGAGGTCGCCGAGCCCGGAGCGTACCGCACCCCAGGCGAAGAGGAAGACCCCCAGGGGCTTGCCGATCAGGAGCCCCGCGCTCACCCCCAGGGTGACCGGATTCAACAGGAATCCACCGGTTCCGGCCTTCAACGCCACCCCCGCGTTGGCGAAGGCGAAGACGGGGATGATGAAGAAGGCCACCCATGGGTGCAGCCGGTGCTCCAGTCGGGCCAGCGGGGCCTCGGCGGCGTGGCTCAGGACTTCCAGCGAGTGGATGGCGTGACGCTGCGTCGCGGTGGGCATGGAGCCGGGATGGGACCCCTCGGCGGAGAACACGTCCAGCAGGCAACGGGCCCTTTCCAGGAAGGTCCGCTCGTCCACGGCCCGCTGGGCCGGAATGAAGAAGGCCAGGAGCACTCCGGCCACGGTGGCGTGGACCCCGGACTTCAGGACCGCCAGCCAGAGCACGATTCCCAGGAGGACGTAGGGGAGCGGGCTCCGCACCCGGGCCCGGTTCAGGATCGCCAGCCCCGCCAGGACCGCGCCCGCGATCGCCAGGGCCGTGACGCTCACCTTGGAGGTATAGAAGAGCGCGATGACCAGGACCGCGCCGATGTCGTCGATGATGGCCACGGCGGTGAGGAAGACCTTCAACCCCACCGGCGCCCCCCGGGCCAGGAGCGCCAGGATGCCCAGCGCGAAGGCGATGTCGGTGGCCATGGGAATGCCCCACCCCCGCAGGCTCTCCCGGCCCAGGTTGAAGGACACGTAGATCAGCGCCGGCACGGCCATGCCTCCCACGGCCGCCAGGATGGGCAGGGTGGCCTTGCGCGGACTGGAGAGCTCCCCGATGAGGATCTCGCGCTTGATCTCCAATCCCACCAGGAAGAAGAAGATGGCCATGAGACCGTCGTTCACCCACAGGAGGACGGGCTTGGTGATGGCCCACTCGCCCCCTCCTACGGTGACGGGGGTGCTCCAGAACCCGAAGTAGGCCTCTCCCAGAGGGGAATTGGCCAGCACCAGGGCCAATGCCGCGGAGGCGAGCAGGAGGATGCCCCCCGCCGCCTCCATGCGGAAGAACTCCGCGAAGGGGCGGGTCAGGAGAGGCGGGTTGTCGCCCCGGGGTTCGCAGGGGTTTGGATGGGCCATGGGTGGTCGGGTGCACGGGTGATTGGCTCGGGACACCATACCCGGGAGGAGCCCCGAAGGTGCCCGGGAGGCGAACCGGCCCGCCCGGGACGGGAGGCGGAGCTTGCCCCGCCCTCCTCCGGAGCCCTACCATCCTCCGGTCCAGGTCCTGTGGGGGTGGAGCCCTCTCCCTTCCCCTCCGGGCCCCCCCCTCGACCCTGCCTCACCGGAAGCACTCCATGGATGCCTCCCGTCTCGCACTACCCGCCGTCCTGGCCCTCGCCCTTCTCGGCTGCGGGCCCTCCACCGGCGCCGATGCCGGGAGCAGGAGCTTCCGCGTGGCCGTGGCCACCTTCTCCCACGAGACCTGCACCTTCTGCCCGGGAGGGGACGTGACCGTGGCGGATTGGGAGCAGGTGAGCCCTCCCGTGGGCGGGGACGAGCTCCTGCGGGACGGCGGATACATCGGCGGGTTCGTGCACATGGCCGAGGACTACGGCGACATGGAGCTGGTGGGGCTCCGCTCTCCCCTGGGGGTATTCGGGGGATCCTCCAGGTCCTGGAACACGGAGGAGACCTTCAACCACTTCCTGGCCCTCATGATCGAGGACCTGAGGGCGGCCCTCCCGGTGGACGGGGTGTACCTGGCCCTCCACGGCGCCATGGCGGTGCGGAACGTGCCCCGCCCGGAGGCCGAGATCGCCCGGCGGTTCCGGGAGGTGGTGGGACCCGACGTTCCCATCGTGGCCAGCTTCGACCTCCACGGGAACGAGGACGGGGAGTTCCTGAAGTGGGCCGACTTCGCCTTCACCACCAAGCGCTACCCCCACTACGACGCCGCCCTCCAGGGCGAGCGGGCTGCCCGGGCGCTGCACCGGACCATGAAGGGGACGTACGCCCCCACCACCGCCACCCGCAGGCCGGGGATCATCACCGCCACGGTCCTCCAGTGGACCGGGGCCTCCCCCTCCATGAACATCATGGAGCGGGCCCGGCGCTGGGAGGCCCGGGAGGAGGACGCCTTCGTGAGCGTCTTCTACGGGTACCCCTGGTCCGACGTGCCGGACGTGGGAGCCACCATCCACGTCATGACCAACAACGACCAGGCGCTGGCGGATGAGATCGCCGAAGACATGAATGAGTACTTCTGGCGGGTGCGGGAGGCCTTCGCCCTGGGGACCCTTCCCCAGCCGGAGGAGGCTGCCCGGATCGTTCGGGACGCCGTTGCCGCCGGCGCCACGCCGGTGGCTGTGGGGGACCACTCCGACCGCCCCGGGGACGCCACCCACATCCTCAGGGCTTTCGAGGCGGCGGGGATCGGAAAGGTCCTCTACGGCACCATCACCTCTCCTGCGACGCTGGATGCCCTGGCCCAGGGCGGGGCCGAGCCCGGGGACCCCTTCGACATGGAGATTGGGGGATTCACACCTTCGGGAGGAGCTCCGTATCGGATCCAGGGGACCCTCACCTTCTTCGCCGCCGCCATGGGGTACGAGCGGGTGGCCATCGTGGAGTTCGGGAACGGGAACGCCGTCATCCTCACCCCCACCTACGAGCAGGTCACGGAGCCGGAGCGCTTCGCCTTCGCTCCCTTCGACCTGGCCGGCTTCGACGTCATCGTGCTGAAGTCCAGGGTTCATTTCCGCCGGGGTTTCGATGAGGCGGGCTTTGCCAGGACCATCGTGGTGGTGGAAGCGCCGGGTCCCTACGTGGGAACCACCTTCCTGGATGCCCTGCCGTACGAGCACGTGGACCTGAGCGCCCTGTACCCCTACGGGATGCCGCCGGAGAGGCGGTGAGGGATGGCGAAAGGACGGAAGAAGAGGCCCGGGAACCCCCCGGCCCGAAAGGCCAGGACCCTGAGCGGGAAATCCGCTACCACCGGCGCGGACGGCTCGAAGCGTCAGCCGGGCGGTCCCCGGGTCCCCTCCATCGTCATGGTTCCTGTGGGGCTGGCGGTGGGGTGGTTCGTTGCCAACTGGCCCGGGGCGATCTTCGGTGGCCTCATCGGGGTGTTCCTCTGGCGGTCCCGGGCCTGACGTGTCCTTCCCCGTCCGGAAGGGGCGGGCCCGTGACAGGGGTTAGCGGGGCGCCCTCCACGGCTCCATCTCACGGTCGGCGTCGTCGAAGCCGTAGCCGAAGAGCTGGATGTCCTGGGCGTAGTGCTTCGCCACCAGCTCCGCCGTCACGGCGTCGTAATAGATCCGGTAGTCCTTCTTCCGCTCCTTGGAATGCCGCTTGTGGGGGAGTCTGACCTGGGGGATCCCTCCCAGGTGGCAGGCTTCGTCGAAGTCCTGGTGGAGGCGCTCGTACCGCCCGACGAAGTCCACGATGATCCGGCCGTCGTGGTCGGTGATGTAGTGGCTCTGGATCTGGCGGGATGCCTCGAAGAAGTACTGGAAGGGGCGGCCGGCGTCGAATTTGTGCCGAAGGAACTCCTCGAAGGTCCCGAGCTGGTCGGTGGGGGCGGTGGGGACGCGCCGGAGGTGATGCCAGGAGCTGACCTGGAGGTCCCAGGGGTTCCGGACGAAGGTGAACTTGAAGAGCTGGCTCCAGAAGGGCTCCCCGATGCACTCGTAGGCGGCGATGGCCTTGGCGTGCCTGGGGAACTTGGCGCCGGTCTTGTACTTCAATACCCGGGTGAGCCCGTTCACCAGGTGGATGGGAATGGCGTAGGGGTCCGTCCAATGCAGGCGCTGGAGGGCCGCCCGGATGCTGGTGCCGCCGGTCTTCGCGATGTGCACGAAGAGGATCCGGTGCCGAGGCGAGAGGAACATGGCTCGACCCTGGTGGTGCGGAGCGATGGTGACCGCCCCGGCGGGGGTCTGGAAGCAAACGAAGCGTAATGGGAAGGTAACCTCGGGTGGCAGGGTCGGGGGAGGGAGGGAGCGCCCCGCGGGAGGGTGCGTTACCTTCTCCCTCAGGAAGGTCGGGGCGACGGCCCCCCCAGCCGACTCCGCATCGACCCGGGCCAGGGAGGACCACCATGGCAGGGCGCCCCTATGTGCTGGCCGAGACCACCTGGAAGACCGTGCGGACCACGGAGTACCAGGTGGCCGTTCTCCCCTGGGGAGCCACGGAGGCCCACAACCTCCACCTACCCTACGGGACCGACACCCTCCAGGCGGAGGCCGTGGCGGTGGAGGCGGCCCGGCTGGCATGGGAAGCCGGGGCGCGCTGCCTGGTCCTCCCGGCCGTCCCCTTCGGCGCCAATGCCCAGCAGGTGGACATACCCCACACGCTGAACCTCAACCCCAGCACCCAGGCCTTTCTCCTGAGCGACCTGGTGGAGAGCCTGGAAGCCCAGGGGCTCCACAAGCTCCTCATTCTGAACGGGCACGGGGGGAACGATTTCAAGCCCATGATCCGGGAGATCCAGGCCAAGACGGAGGTCTTCCTCTGCCTGGTGGATTGGTTCCGGATCCTGGACAACACCCGGTACTTCGGAGACCCGGGAGACCACGCCGGGGAGATGGAGACGGGGCTCATGTTGCACCTGGCCCCTGACCTGGTCCTCCCCCTGGAGGAAGCCGGTCCCGGCGCGGCCCGGCGCTTCAGAATGGGGGCCCTCAGGGAAGGTTGGGCCTGGGCCCCCCGGAACTGGATCCTGGTGACCACCGACACGGGGGTTGGGGATCCTTCCGGGGCGACGAGGGAAGCGGGCGGGACCTTCTTCGAAGCCCTGGCCGGGAAGGTGGCAGGATTCCTGGAGGAGCTGGCGGGCGCGGACCTGGAGGACCTCTATGACTAGGAAGACCACACCATGTACGTGACCTTGCGGGACGGCCTCCGCCTTCACGTCCGGGTCCAGGGAAGCGGCGAGCCGATCTTGCTGCTCCACGGGTTCACCGGTTCCATCGAAGCCTGGGGGCGGGAGCTCCTGGACGGGTTGGCCAAGGCCCACCAGGTCATCGCGGTGGACCTCATGGGCCACGGTGAGAGCGACGCCTCCTCCGATCCCGAACGCTACCGGATGGAGGAAGTCCTCCGGGACATTACCCAGGTCCTGGACGCCATGGCCGTGGAAGAGGCCCGGTGGCTGGGGTATTCCATGGGAGGGCGGATCTCCGTGGCGGCGGCGGTGCTCAGGCCTTCCCGGGTCTCGGCCCTGGTCCTGGAGAGTGGGTCCCCGGGGCTCGCCAACGACAGGGAGCGCCGGGCCCGGCGCCGGGCCGACGAGGCTCTGGCGGAGGGGATCCAGCGGGGCGGGATGGAGGCTTTTGTGGACCACTGGATGGGCCTCCCACTCTTCGCCACCCAGGGAAAGCTCCCCCCCAGGGCCCGGGAGGAGAACCGGGCGCGCCGTCTGAAGAACCGCCCGGAGGCCATGGCGGCCTGCCTCCGGGGGTTGGGGACGGGCGCTCAACCGTCCTTCTGGGAAGCCCTTCCCGAGATCAAGGTCCCGACCCTCATCCTGGCCGGCGAGGAGGACCCCAAGTTTTCCGAGATCGCCCTGCGCATGGCCGACCAGATGCCCAACGCCCAACTTCGGCTCATCCCCAGGGCCGGGCACACGATTCACCTGGAGAACCCCTTCGCCTGGCTGGCTGCCGTCAGGACCTTCGATCCCGCGGCAGGGGGTGCCGCCGGGGAGTAGGGTCGGGGAGGGTTACTTCCGCCGCTTGGGGAACATCCACCCGTAGCGGATGGCGGAGATCTCGCTGACGGTGACGAAGGCATCGTGGTCCAGGCCGTGGATGGTGGACATGGCGTGACCCACGTCCTTCCGCTTCACGACCGTCTGGATCACCTCCACCGGCCCGTCCTTTCCCCGTCCCGAAAAGGCGGTCACTCCCAGCCCCACCTCCCTCAGGGCCTCTGAGATCGCCGGGCCGTGGGTAGGGGTAAACACCTGGAGGGAGGCCATCCCGAGGGCCAGGCGTGCCTCCAGCCATATCCCCACCCAGTTCCCGGCAGCGAACCCGCCGGCGTAGCCCAGGATGTGCCAGCCGCTGTCGAGATGCCGGATCGCCACACCCGCGGCGAAGATCCAGATGAGGACCTCGAACAGCCCTACGAGAGGGGCCAGGAGGCGGTGGCCCCGCATGATCATCAGCATCCGGATCGTGGCCAGGGACACGTCTCCGATGCGCATGAAGAAGATCAGGATGGGGCCGACGGGGCCCAGCAGGAGCTCTTCCATGGTTCTTGAATCCGACTATGGGGACTGTCCCGGTTCTCCCAGCTTCCCTTCGGCAAAGGGTTTGAACCGTTCCCAGAGAAAGTGGTGCCAGACGGATCGGATCGCCCTCGGCCACGCCTCCTCCAGCTCCCCGGACCCCCGGACGTCCAGATGGACCAGGGTGCTTCCTCCCTGGGGCCGGAAGGTGAGGGTATGGACCATGTGGAGGGCGAAGCCGCTGAGTCCCAGGGGGCCTTCCATGCGGAGAAGCTCTCCCCGCTTCACGAAGAGGACCGTGGCGTGGAGAACACCGTCCCCGGACTCATCGAAGATCTCCAGAAAGCCCCCTCCCGGGCGGGGATCGATGGCGAACCGCACGGGACTTTCCGAGAAGCGGTGATCCCACCAGGCATTCACGTCCACGAAACGGTCGAAGGCTCCCACGGCGTCCAGGGGGACAGATACACTGTCCTGAAAGGCGAAAGCCCCGTAGGGACGGGCCTGCAGGCCGGGTGTGGCCGGTTCCTGGGCCTGGGCTTGGGCAGGGATGGTGAGGAGGATGGACCACCCCAGGAGGAGGAGGGTCGGGACCGGCTCGCGAATCCTTCGCATGGCGATTCCTTGCGGGGAACGTGAAGGCCCCGGAGGCGATGGCGCAGGGGCGGCTCCGGGGCATAGCTTGCGGAACAAGATCGTTGCGGCGCTCGAGCAGGGGAAGGCGAGGGATGAAGACCGTCGGACTGTTGGGAGGGATGAGCTGGGAGTCCACCGTACCCTACTACCAGGTCCTGAACCGGGAGGCGGGACGCAGGTTGGGCGGCCTGCATTCCGCCCGGGTTCTCCTCCTGAGCGTGGACTTTCATGAGATCGAGGTACTCCAGCACCGGGGAGCGTGGGTGGAGCTGGGGGAGATCCTGGCCCGGGACGCCCGCACCCTGGAAGGAGCCGGCGCCGAGTTCCTGGTCCTGTGCACCAACACCATGCACCTGGTGGCTCCCCGGATCGAAGCGGCCCTTTCCATTCCCCTTCTCCACATCGCCGACGCCACGGCCCACCGCGTCAGGGCCGCGGGAATCCGCCGGGTGGGGCTCCTGGGAACCCGGTTCACCATGGAAGAGCCCTTCTACCGGGGACGCCTGGAGGAGCGCCATGGCCTGGAGGTGCTGGTCCCTCCTCAGCGGGATCGGCTTCAGGTTCACCAGGTCATCTACCAGGAGCTGGTTCTGGGGAAGATCCGGGAGGAATCCCGGGAGCTGTTCCGGGAGATCGTGGCCGGGCTGGTCCGGGAGGGAGCGGAGGGCGTGATCCTCGGGTGTACCGAGATCGGCCTCCTCCTCCGGCCCGGGGATGCGGCGGTTCCTCTCTTCGACACCGCTCTCATCCACGCCGAGGCGGCGGCTGCCTTCGCCCTGGAGGGCGCACCCGGCGCCTTGCCCCAGGACTTAGCTTCAGGGACCGAAACGCCTTCAACCGACGGCCCGGCGAGAGTCCCGTGACAGCACAAGAGTTCCTGGCGAAGGTGAAGAAGGGGGGAACCGTTCCCCTCTCCCGATCGGAGTGGGAAGCCCTGGCCCCCCATTTCCCGGAGGTGGAGCGCCACAACACCCAGCTGGCGGGGAGCCTCCTCGTCGTCCGGATCGGGGAGGAGTTGGCCGCCGTGGAGGAGCCGTCCCGGGAGGCCCGGGTGGCCCGCAGGCTGGGAAGTCCCGAGGCGGCGAGGGATTTCGTTCAGAAGCGTCTGGCCGAATATGAGCGGATGTGGGACGGGTGTGGCGTGAAAGTCGACTATTTCGAATGACCCGGACCTTGGCCCGGCCCGGGAACCCCCCGGGATCTCGGGAGGGGGTTGAAACCAGACATGGGTGAGATGGAAAAGGCGTGGGCTCGGGATCTCCGGCGGACGGCGTCGGAGCTGGAGGCGATGGCCAAGGTCCTGGATGCCCCCGCCGACGGGGATGGGGAAGAAAAGCCCGGGGCCGCCTCGGTGCAGCTGGGGACGGTGCTCAAGGAGGCGGTGAGGCGCCTGCGGGAGTTGGAGAGCTCCCTTCCCCGTCCCGGGGGGAAGGGTCTGCCGATCCTCGTCGTGGACGACGATTCGGTAGGCCGGGGCCTGCTGGTGGACTTCCTGGGGCGGTACGGCCCCACGGCGGGGGCACAAGACGGACAGGAGGCGCTGAGCCTCGTGACCCGGGCCATCCGCAGCGGGAATCCCTTCCGCCTGATCTGCCTGGACCTGATGATGCCCGGGATGGACGGTGGCGAGGTGCTGCACCGGATCCGCTCGCTGGAGGAGGTCTACTCCGTGCGCACTCCGGCGGTGGTGGCCACCACCACCGCCCTGGGAGACCGGGAGTCGGTGCTGAAGGCCAGGGCGGGAGGCTCCGGGGCCTACTTCGTGAAGCCCATCGACTTCGCCAAGCTGGGGAGGTGGGTGGAGTCGCTGAACCTGGGGCAGGATCCGCCCAGGGACTGAGGGGAGCGCCACGCGCAGGGTGTGTCACTTCCTCGCCGTGATCACCCTTGTGACCCTTGTTCGAAAAGCCGGCCTGGAGGCGGGCCGGGTGGACCACAGGACCGCCGCCGTGGACGCTACCTGGTCGGGGCTGAAGATCGCCGGGCGGAAGGGTGGAGTGCCGAGGTGAGGAAGGTGGCCCGACCCTCCTCTGTTGAGATGAGAGGCCGGTGCTGATATCCTTCCTGTACCCCCAAGGTTTGTTTGAAAGGACCAGCAAGGACCGAAACGCTCAACCTATGGCTAAACCTACTGGCGCCACAGTCATCATCTGGCGCGACCTCGCGCAGGAAGGCTACACCTACGCCGAGATCGCCCGGAAGTACCCCGAGTTCACCGTCAACCAGATCCGCCACTACTGCCTCGGCAACACCGGCAAGAAGCTCCCTGGGCCGATCCAGGAATCCGGCCGCTGGGAGGGGCGGAACGTCTGGCTCCAGGGAGAGAAATCCCCCCATGCCGGCATGACCAAGGCCAAGGCCCTGGAGGTCCTGTCGGACTGGGACAAGGAACGGGGACGGTGGAAGCGCTCGGCTTCCTACTGGGCGGAAGCCCTCGACGTCTCCCCCAGCGCCATCCAGCAGCTCCGCCGGGGCGACACCTGGAGGCACCTGGAGCACCCCAACCAGCGGCGGAACCGGGAAGCCCGGGAGGAGCGCACCCGGATGGCCCGGCAGGAGAAGAGCCGGCAGGAGAAGGTCCGGACGGAGAAGGTCCGGACCGAGAAGGTCCGGCATCTGAAGAAGAGGAAGTGATTCCTCCTTCCACGCTCCATGGAAGCCTGCTGCTGATCCCCTGATTCCTCGCGGGAGGGCGCCGGAAGCATGCCCGGGCTGAGCGAAGCCGTATCCGAGTTTCTGGCCCAGGAACGTCTGGCGGTGGCAGGAGTCTCCCGGGACGGGAACCTCCCCGCGAACCTCATCTTCCGGAAGCTCCGGGACGCGGGCTACCAGGTCTATGCCGTGAATCCCAGGGCCGAGGAGGTGGAGGGGACCCGCTGCTACCCCGACCTGGCTTCGGTCCCGGCCGAGCTCCAGGGCGTGGTCGTGGCCACTCCACCGGATGCGACCGAGGCCGTGGTGCGGGACTGTGTGACCCTGGGGATCCCCCGGGTCTGGATGCACCGGTCCTTCGGTGGCGGGAGCGTGTCGGGTCCGGCCGTGGAGGCCTGCCGGGCCGCGGGGATCTCCCTGATCCCGGGGGCCTGCCCCATGATGTACGTGGAGCCGGTGGACGTGGGCCACCGGTGCTTCCGGTGGGTCCTGGGCGCCCTGGGCAAGCTCCCCCGGCCATAGGGAGCGGGAAGGCCCGGTCGAACCTTTTCCGGTCCCCCTGGTAGAAGGTGTCTTTCCGGAGCCGTCCGCCCGCCCGGGCGGCGGGCCGGCTCGTGGCCCGCCCCGCCCGCACGGGAAGGAACGGCTGGGGTTTCGAGGATCCTCACCACAATCCGGAGGTCTCAGGAATGGAAATCGCCACCCTCGGTGGGGGGTGTTTCTGGTGCCTGGAGGCGGTCTACTTGGAGCTGGACGGGGTGCGCGGGGTGCGGTCCGGCTACTCCGGGGGAAACACCCCGAGCCCCACCTACCAGCAGGTGTGCTCCGGGACCACGGGCCATGCCGAGGTCGTGCAGGTGGAGTTCGACCCGGCCGTGACGCCGTTCAGGGAGATCCTGGAGGTTTTCTTCGCCGTCCACGATCCCACCACCCTCAACCGCCAGGGTGGGGACGTGGGGACCCAGTACCGGTCGGCGATCTTCTTCCACTCTCCTGAACAGGAGGAGGCGGCGCGGAAGGTGATGGCGGAGGTGGAGGCCGAAGGGGTCTGGTCCGACCCGATCGTCACGGAGCTGGCGCCCTATCGGGCCTTTCATCCCGCGGAGGAATACCACGGCGACTACTTCCGCCGGAACCCCCATCAATCCTACTGCCAGGTGGTCATCAACCCCAAGGTAGCGAAGTTCCGGGTCCGCTTCGCCCACAAGCTCAAAGGCGCCGCTCCCGGGAGCGGGTGATCCCGACCCTTCTCCGTGCCAACTCGCCCCGCCGTGTCCCCTGATCCGGCCCCGGCCGCGTCCGGGAGTGCGATGGGGGCCTCCCCCGGGGAGCGGGCGGCCCTGCTCCGGAGGGGGCGGGGCCTCGAATACCTGACGCTCGGGTGGAACGCCCTGGAGGCGATGGTTGCGCTCACGGCCGGAGTCCTTGCCGGAAGCACAGCCCTGGTGGGGTTCGGGGTGGATTCGGTCATCGAAAGCCTCTCGGGGGCGGCCCTCCTGTGGCGGCTCCATGAGAGGGAGGGCACGCCGGACCGGGAGGGCCAGGCCCTCCGCCTGGTGGGGGTCGCTTTTCTCGCCCTGGCCGCCTGGGTCGCATGGGACGCCGCCGCTTCCCTCCTGGCCCGGGAAGCCCCCCGGGAGAGCTACGCGGGGATGGCCCTGGCCAGCCTTTCGCTGGTGGTGATGCCCGTCCTCGCCCGAGCGAAGAGGCAAGTGGCGGCGGGATTGGGGAGTCGCGCCCTGGAAGCCGACTCGAGGCAGACGGATCTGTGTGCCTACCTCTCGGCGATCCTCCTCGGGGGCCTGGCCCTGAACGCCCTGGCGGGATGGTGGTGGGCCGACTCGGTCGCCGCCCTGGCCATGGTGCCCCTCATCGCCCGGGAGGGGGTGGGTGCGTTGCGGGGGGAGAGTTGCTCCGCTTGCCCTCCCTTTCCCGCCGGCGACGGGGAGGCGGAGTGCGGATGCGAAGGCCGCTGTTCCTCCACCTTTCCCCCGGGCGAAGGTCAGTGCTAAGCTGTGGGAACGGATGATCCACCATCCCGTTCCCCGGAGAGGTGCGAAATGACGGAGACGAAGGCCAGGGTCCGGCACCCGGCCCTCACCGACGAGCAGACCGGTCTTCCCAACAGGCTCCACTTCGACACGGTCTTCGAGGTCCTGTTCGCCGCCGGGAACAGGGGGATCCCCCTGACCCTGATCTTCCTGGAGGCGGACGATTACCTCTCGTGGGCCTCCGGCCATACGAAAGACGAGATCGGGCATTCCATGAAGAAGCTGGGAGCGCTCCTGGCCACCACCATCCGGCAGTCGGACCTGGTGGCCCGGGTGGACGAGGCCCGTTTCGCCTTCGTGCTCCTCGACTGCAACCTGGCTGGGGCACGCCTGGTGGCCGACCGCCTGGACGTCCTGGTGGATCCGTTCCGGGAGGAGACCGGCCTTTCCTGCAGCATGGGTGTGGCGGCGTACTCCCGGGGGATGAATCGGGCCCACGAACTCCTGGGGGCGGCGGAGCAGGCCCTCCGAGCCGCCCAGGCGCGGGGCGGGGACGAGATCGTGTTCCATGGCTGAGCGAGTTGGCTCGGTGGGGAGCGGGTCACACTTCTCCGCCAGGACGTTCGTCTTCCTGCGGCAGCTGGCCCGGAACAACGACCGGGAGTGGTTCCAGGCCCACCGGGAGGCCTATGACGACGAGGTGAGGGAGCCCGCCCTGCGCTTCATCCAGGACTTCGCTCCCCACCTCCGGGGCATCAGCCCCCACTTCAGGGCCGATCCCCGGGGGAGCGGAGGGTCCCTCTTTCGCATCCACCGCGACACCCGTTTCTCCAAGGACAAGAGCCCTTTCAAGACCCATGTGGGGATCCAGTTCCGCCACGACCGGGGGAGGGATGCCCATACCCCCGGATTCTACCTACACCTGGAGCCGGGGGGTTGCTTCGCCGCGGCGGGGATCTGGCACCCGGATGGGACCACGCTGCGGAAGATCCGGGAGGGGCTCGTCGAGAATGGCCAGGCGTGGAAGAACGCCGTGGGCGGCAAGGCGTTCCGCCAGTGGATGACGCTGGAGGGGGAACGCCTTTCCCGTCCGCCCAGGGGTTTCGACCCGGATCATCCCCTGGCCGAGGAGCTGAAGTGGAAGGACTTCATCGCCGTGGCCAACCTCACGGATGACCGGGTGACGGAGGCGGGCTTCCTGAGGGAGTTCACCCGCCTGTGCGCGGTCGGGGCGCCCCTGGTGGGGTTCCTCTGCGGCGCTCTGGACCTGCCCTTCTGAGTCCCATGCTCCGGCGCCGCGCCTCCTTCCTCCGGCTCCTCCCGGCTCTCCTCGTCCTGTTCGGCCCCGAAACGACCAGCGCCCAGGAGCTCCGGGCCATGAGCTTCAACCTCCGTTATGGCACCGCCGAAGATGGAGAGAACGCCTGGCCCTTCCGGAGGGAGATGGTGGCGGAGGTCATGAAGGAGGTGGCTCCGGACGTGGCCGGGCTGCAGGAGGCCCTCCACTTCCAGTTGGAGGAGCTGGAGGAGGCGCTTCCGGGGTATGGGCGGGCAGGCCTTGGCCGGGACGACGGAAAGGAGGCCGGGGAATTCTCCGCCATTCTCTATCGGACGGATCGCCTGGATCTCCTGGAGGAAGGCACCTTCTGGTTCTCCGACACGCCCGAGGTGCCGGGCTCCATGAGCTGGGGAAACGAGATTCCCCGGATCTGCACCTGGGCTCGTTTCCGGGAGCGGAGCACGGGGAGGACCTTCGCCCTCTTCAACCTCCACTGGGACCACCGCTCCCAACCCTCCCGGGAGAGGGCCGCGGTCCTCCTCCTGGAGCGGATGCGAACCGAGGCCAGGGAAGGGGACCTGCTCCTCGTGACCGGCGATTTCAACGCCGGGGAGGAGAATCCGGCCTTCCAGGCCGTGCTCGGGAGCCGGGACGTGGCCTTGCGGGATTCTTTCAGGGTGCTCCACCCCGATGCGGAGGGCGTCGGGACCTTCCACAGGTTCCAGGGAGGGGAGGAGGGAGAGAAGATCGACGCCGTCCTGGTGGGCCCCGGGTGGGGGGTGATGGAGGCGGGGATCCTCCACGTCCGGCGGGACGGGCGTTTCCCCTCCGATCACTACCCTGTTACCGCCGTGCTCTCCTGGCCCGCCGCCCGGTAGCGGGGGGTCAGAGACCGTTGACCACCAAAGCTCCGGAACGCCGGAAGGGGAGTCGAGACCATGGATCCGGGCCAGGCCTTCATCGACCGCTCCCGGTACTACCTCACGGGTGAGTATCTCCCCAAGATCCGCCGTGCGCTGGAAGGGCTCTCCGAGACCGACCTCTGGAGGCGCCCCAACGAGGCCTCCAACAGCATCGGAAACCTGATCTTGCACCTGGCCGGCAATGCCCGGCAGTGGGTCGTGAGCGGGATCGGCGAAGCCCCGGACCTCCGGAAGAGGGAGGAGGAATTCCTCCGCAGGGAGGGGATGTCCCTGGCCGACCTGATGGACGGCCTGGAGTCCGCCCTGGGGGAGGTGGACGGGGTCCTGGCCCGCCTCCCGGTGGCGTCCCTCCCGCAGGGTCGGGTGATTCAAGGCTTCAGGGTCACGGTGTTCGAGGCGCTGTACCACGTGGTGGAGCACTTCTCCATGCACACCGGGCAGATCCTCCTCCTCGTCAAGCAGCTGTCCGGCAAGGAGCTGGGCTTCTACCGGGTAGGGGGGAGCGGAGAGATCGAGACCCGGTGGTGAACCCCTCGGTCAGCCGGGGCACCGCCGGGGAGGAAGGAGGGGAGGCGGCATGACCATCCCTTCCGCCCCTCTCCGCCCCGGCAGTTCCTTCCCTTCCGGTTAAGGGGCCCGGCGACCGGCCGATACTCCGGTCAGGAAGGGGCGAGGCGCCCCTCCTCCACCTGAACCGGGCTTGGACCCATGGCATCGGTCTCCGACTTCCTCTCTCTCGAACTTCCCCGCGAAGTGGTTGCGGGGTGGCAGAGCGCGGTGGACGTCATGACCGAGCTCATGGGCGCCCCCGTGGGCCTCCTCACCCGGATGCACGACAAGGAGCTGGAAGTCCTGGTGTCCAGCCGGACCGGGGACAACCCCTTCAAGGCCGGGGACCGGAGGACGCTCCTGGGCTCGGGGCTCTTCTGCGAGGAGGTGGTTCGCACCCGGGGCGTGTTGAACGTGGAGGATGGCCGCACCCACATCCGTTGGAGGGAGGCTTCCAGCGTGAAGGACGGCTGGTTGGCCCACCTGGGCGCTCCTCTCCTTCTTCCGGGCGGACACGTCTTCGGAACCCTTTCCGTGAAGCACCGGATGCCCCATCGGTTCACGCGGCTCCACGAATCCCTGCTCTTCCGCATCCGGGACCTGGTGGAGACCCAACTCGCCCTCCTTTTCATGCACCGGGACCTGAAGGAGAGGACGCGCCTCCTGGCCGCCTACCGGGATGAGCTCAAGCAGCTCCGGGACGTCTTCCCCATCTGCCCCATGTGCAAGAAGATCCGCAATGACGCAGAGTACTGGGACCTGGTGGAGGATTACTTCGTGACCCACGCCATGGGGGAGTTCGGCCACGGGCTCTGCCCCGAGTGCGCCGAGCATCACTGGGGGGAAACGCTCCTCGAGCCGGAGCCGGTTCCCCTCCCTCGGGGGTTGGGACCGGCCGGCACGGTGAAGGCCTGACGGGGCCCTCAGTAGGCCTCGGGGTCCATCCTCACCTTTCCCCGCATCTGCCGGTAGACGAAGGTGGTGTAGAGGGCCACCAGGATCATGCCGGGAATCCACCAGAAGAGCGCCACCCGCATGGCGTAGTCCGGTCCCGAGGCGTTGTGGATGGTAAGGGAGGCGGCGGGGTTGCCCGCTGCCGGGAGGACCATGGGGTACACGCTGAAGACCACCGCCACCAGCATGAGGGCGAGGAAGGCCGCGGAGCCGAGGAAGGCGTGCAGCTCCTTTCCCTGGCCCGTGAACACCCTGCTCCCCACCAGCCCGGCCAGCGCCAGAAGGGGGATCAGGTAGGAGGCGGGATAGGCGTTCATCCGCACGGGAACGTGGGGCTGAATGTTGAAGGTCATCACGGTGACCACCGCGACGAAGATCAGGAGGAGGGCCCAGAACAGGCCGGCCGCCCTCCGTGCCCGATCCCGGATGACTCCGTCGGTCTTCAGGATGATCCACATGGCGCCATGGTGGGTCAGGGCCAGCAGGCTCGTGACCCCCACCGTCACCGTATACCAGTCCAGGATCCCCAGCTCGGCGCCCCGGATCCCGAAGGAGGTCCAGAGGGGGGCGAAGAAATACCCGTCCTCGGCCAGGGGTACCCCCCGGACGACGTTCCCCAGCGCCGCGCCCAGGAAGACGGCCAGGAGGGTGCTGGCCCCGAAGAAGGTCACGTCCCAGAACGGCCGCCAGACCGGGCTGTCCACGTGGCTGCGGAACTCGATGGAGATGGCCCGGAGGATGAGCAGCCAGAGCACCATCATGAGGGGGAGGTAGAACCCGCTGAAGGCCGACGCGTAGAGCTTGGGGAAGGCCAGGACCAGGGCGCCGCCTCCCGCCAGGAGCCAGACCTCGTTCCCGTCCCAGACGGGGCCGATGCTCTGCAGGACGGTGCGGCGCTCCTTGTCGTTACGGGCCACGAAGAGGTGAAGGACCCCGGCTCCGAGGTCGAAGCCGTCCAGCACCACGTACATGGCGATCATCACCGCGACGATATAGAACCAGAGGGTCTCCATGGTTACCTCCCCTCGTCAGAGGCTGGCGACGCGGTGGCATGGGAAGTGGGTGCGGCTCCCCCGTGGGCGGTTGCCGCATGACCCCCGGGTCCGTGACCGATCTCCCGGGATACCAGAAAGAGGAAGAGGATGCCCAGGAGGAGGTAGAGCCCCATGAAGCCCAGGAGGCTGAAGAGGGCGTTGCCCGAGGAGACGGTGGCGGAGTATCCGTCCCGGGTCCGCAGCACATCGTAGACCAGCCAGGGTTGCCGGCCCAGCTCTGCCGTCATCCACCCCGTGGTGTTGGCGATGAAGGGGAAGGGGGCCGAGAGCATGAGGATCCAGAGCATGGCCCTGGAGTCGTAGAGCTTTCTCCTCCAGAGGAGGAAACCCGCCGCCATCATGGCGGCGATGAAGAGGGTGCCCAGCCCTACCATGATGTGGTAGGCGTAGTAGTGCAGCGGAACGTTGTCGGGCCACTGGTCCCTGGGGATGTCGGTCAGCCCCACCACCTCGGCTCCCCAGCGCCGGTAGGTGAGGAAGCTCAGGACCCTCGGAACCTCCAGGGGGTTGTCCAGGCGCAGCTTCTCCATGTCGGGCTGGCCCAGGATGACCAGGGGCGCGCCTTCCCGGGTCTCGAAGATCCCCTCCATGGAGGCGAAGGCCGCCGGCTGGTGCCGGGCCACGTTCCCCGCCTGCATGTCCCCGGTGGGGAAGGCCACCAGGATGGCGGCGGGCAATCCCACCAGCACTCCAGTCCGTACGAAGATCTTCCCGTACTCGGCGTGGCTCCGGGCCTCCTCCGGGGCGTCGGCCGGCCGGCCGGCCAGGATGTAGTAGGCACCGATGGCCGCCATCACGAAGGAGCCTGTGGTGACGGCTCCGATCATGGTGTGCAGGTATTGCCATACCAGCCACGGGTTCAGGATCAGGGACCAGAAGCTGTCCAGCACCAGCGTGGCGGGAGGCTCGATGCTGAAGCCCACCGGATGCTGCATGAATGCGTTGGTGGCCACGATGAAGAAGCCGCTGATCCAGGACCCGGCGAAGACGGCGAAGGCCGAGAGCCAGTGCATCCGGGGGCTGAGCTTCTTGTGCCCGAAGAGGAAGAGCCCCAGGAAGGAGGATTCCAGGAAGAAGGCGAAGGTGCCCTCCATGGCCAGGGTCTGGCCGATGACGCCCCCGGTGGCCTCGGAGAAGCGGGCCCAGTTGGTGCCGAACTGGAATTCCATGGGGATTCCGGTGACGACCCCCATGGCGAAGGAAAGGCCGAAGATCTTCCCCCAGAACCGGGCGGAGCGGTCGAAGCGGGCGTCGCCCGTCCTCAGGGCCTGGGTTTTCAGGATCACGATGAGGAGAGCCAGCCCCATCGTGAGCTGCGGGAAGAGATAGTGGTAGGTGACCGTGAAGGCGAAGTGGAAGCGATGGAGGAAGAGGGCCGGGTCCATGGTCTTCACCGTCTGGGCCGAGGGTAGGCCGGGTCCCATGCACCGGCTGCCGCCAGCGTGTCCGATGATCCTGCCCCCGCCGATAGGGGGTGGGAAGAAGGATCCGAATAGTGGGACCGGGGCGCGGCGGCCACAAGGAGGTCCGGAGAGCCTCCGCTGCGGGGAGGGGGGGGCCGCCGCCGCATGGTCCGGGGCAGTGGGGAAGGGTATCTTGCCCGGAAGATCCCATCAACCCGGAGGAACCCGTGCTCCGCTCCGATCGACGCCGCTTTCTAGGCCAGCTTATGGGAGGCGCTGCCGCCACCCTTGCCACCCCGGCCTGGATCCGGGGGGAGAGCGGGGAACGCCGGATCCCGCTTCCTGCCGGGGAGGGTGGCTTGGACTTCCTCCCCCCCGGCGCTGCCCCGGCC
>JBFYZD010000288.1:0-5190 GCA_041309685.1 Gemmatimonadales bacterium
GGGCCTGACGGACCGGAGCTATGGACGACGACGGGGCCCGGGCGAATCAGGCGCCGGGGCCCCGTTCCTTCCTTCCGGACTCGGACCCCGACCCCGCCCCGGGCGGGTCTAATCCCCCTCCCAGACCACCTCCCCCCCCACTACCGTGAACCGGGGCTTTCCCTGTAGCTTCCACCCCTTGAAGGGGGTGTTCCGGCTCTTGGAAACGAAGCGGGCGGGATCGCACATCCAGACCGCTCCCGGATCGAACACGGTCACATCCCCGTGGCTTCCGACCTTCAACGTCCCGCCGGGAAGGTCGAAGAGCCGGGCCGGAGCACAGCTCATTCGCTCCACCATGGTGGGAAGATCCAGGACCCCGCCCAGGACCAGGTGCCCGTAAACCAGGCCCAGAGCCGTCTCGAGCCCTACGATCCCGTTCGGTGCCTCGTCGAAGGCCGCCTCCTTCTCGTCGTAGTGGTGGGGCGCATGGTCCGTCGCCACCACCTCCAGGGTCCCGTCCCTCAGCCCCGCCCGGACCGCCTCCCGGTCCTCGGGGGACCGGAGGGGGGGGTTCATCTTGGCCTCGGTCCGGTACCCGTCCACCTCCTCGTCCGTGAGGAGAAGGTGGTGGGGAGAGGCCTCACCGGTCACCCGGACCCCCCGGGCCTTGCCCTGCCGGATGGCGTCAACTCCGACCCGGGTGGATACGTGCTGGATGTGGATCCGGCCCCCGGTGAGCTCCGCAAGAAGGATGTCCCGGAGGATGTGGATGTCCTCGGAGGCGTTGGGTTTTCCCCGCAGCCCCAGGCGGGAGGAGACCAGCCCCTCGTTCATGGAGCCGTCCCGGGAGAGGGTGAGGTCCTCGGGGTGATCCACGACGGGAATCCCGAAGGCCTGGGTGTACTCCAGGGCGGAGCGCATGAGCCCCGAGTCCATGACGGGGCGGCCGTCGTCCGTGATCCCCACGGCGCCCGCCTTCACCATCTCGCCGATCTCCGTGAGCGCCTCTCCGGCGCAACCCACGGAGATCGCACCCATGGGAAAGACCCGGGCCGCCCCAGCCCTCCTTCCCGCCGCCACCACAAAGCCTACCGATGCCGGATCGTCGATGGGCGGATCGGTGTTGGGCATGCAACACACGGCGGTGAAGCCCCCGGCGGCCGCGGCCCGCGCCCCGGTGGTGATGGTCTCCTTGTGCTCCTGCCCGGGCTCCCGGAGGTGCACGTGGACGTCGATGAGGCCCGGGGTCACCAGCAGGCCCGAGGCATCGATCTCCCTGGCCCCGGCCACGGGATCCAGTCCTTCCCCGAGGGCCGCCACCACCCCCTCGGCCACCAGGAGGTCCAGCCTTCCATCCAGCTTCTGGGAGGGATCCACCACCCGCCCCCCTCGGAACAGGAGAGGTTGGAGGTTCATGCCTCAGCCACCTCCTTCACGGTCCTGGCTTTTTCCGGGGTGCCCCCCGCGAGGAGGTAGAGAACGGCCATCCGCACGGCAACCCCGTTGGTGACCTGTTTCAGGATCACCTGCTGGGGTCCGTCGGCCACGTCGCTGTCGATCTCCACACCCCGATTCATGGGCCCGGGATGGAGGATCAGGATCTTCCTGGGAGCGGCCGCCAGGCGGGCGCTGCTGATCCCCCAGAAGCGGTTGTACTCGCGCAGGGAGGGGACGTAGCCCCCCTTCATCCGCTCCAGCTGAAGGCGGAGGACGTTGGCCACGTCGGCCCACTCCAGCGCTTCCTCCACCCGGGAGAAGACCCGCACCCCCAGCTCCTCCACCCTCACCGGCATGAGGGTCTTGGGACCGCAGAAGGCCACCTCCGCCCCCAGTTTCAAGAGCCCGAACATGTCGGACCGGGCCACCCGGGAGTGGAGGACGTCTCCCACGATGCACACCCTCAGCCCTTCGATCCGCCCCAGATGGTCCCGGATGGTGAGCAGGTCCAGGAGCCCCTGGGTGGGATGCTCGTGCCGCCCGTCCCCGGCATTGATCACGTTGGAGGGGATGCGCTCCCCCAGGAACTGGGCCGCGCCCGAAGCCCCATGGCGCATCACCACCATGTCGATCTTCATCGCCTCCAGGTTCCGGGCGGTATCCACCAGGGTCTCGCCCTTGACCACGGAAGAGCTGGCAGCGGCCACGTTCACCGTGTCCGCGGAAAGGCGCTTCTCGGCGAACTCGAAGGAGATCCGGGTCCGGGTGGAGGCTTCGAAAAAGAGGTTGACGATGGTCTTCCCCCTTAGCACCGGCACTTTCTTGATCTTTCGATCGGAGATGTCCTTGAAGGCCTCCGCCGTGTCCAGGAGGGTGAGGATCTGCTCCTTCGAGAGGGGTTCCAACCCCACGAGGTCCTTTCCCAGGACCGAGGTGGAGGCGCTCACGAGGCTTTCTCGGGGTTCTGGAGGAGATAGGCGCCCAGTTCCCCGTCCAACTCCGGTACCAGGACCTCCACGTGGGCGTCGGGCAGGTCTTCCTGGACCTTGCCAATCACATCCGGCTGGATGGGCACCTCACGCCCTCCCCGGTCCACCAGGACGCAGAGGAGGATCCGGGCGGGCCTGCCCCAGTCCATGAGCTCATTCAGGGCGGCGCGGGCCGTGCGCCCGGTGTGGAGCACGTCGTCCACAATGACCACGCTCGTCCCGTCAATCCCGTCCGGAGGAAGCTCGGACTCCCCCACCACGGGGCGGGGACCGATGGTCATGAGGTCGTCCCGGTAGAAGGTGATGTCCAGGCTTCCCTGCGGGATCCGCACCCCTTCCGCCTGCTCGATCTCTCCAGCGAGAAGGCCGGCAAGCTGGACCCCCCGGCGATGGATCCCCATGAGGACCAGATCGCGGGTCCCGCCGTTCTTCTCCACCAGCTCCCGGGCCATCCGGGACAGGGCCCGCTCCACCGCGTCCTTGTCCAGGAGACAAACCCGAAGCGACTCGTTCATGGATCGTCCTTTTTCGACAGGGGAGGCTTCCGAGGGCGGAAAGTAGACCGGGCCGGGAGGGCATGTCAAACCACCCCTCCCGGGGCCCAAAGAGGAGGCGGCTTCGGTCCCTTTCCGGGGCTGGAACCTTTACACCGCCCGCCCGGGGGCACATCATGAGCGACAGCTTTTCCCTGGGGAAGGAGCGGGATCCCGGGCCCGGGGCCCCTCCCCCGACAGGTGACCCAGATGAGGAGGACCAGCGTGCAGGAAACCACCAGACCCACGCCGAGCCTGGGGCTATCCCTCGTTCCCGTTACCCTGCTGATCGCCTCTCTCTTCTACACCATCGTCTTCCTGGAGGGATCAGGGCACATCCCCCTCATCTTCGGCGCCGCCGTGGCCGGGGGGATCTCAGCGGCATTCCTGGGGATGTCATGGCACGACATCCAGACGGGGATGACCAGGGGGATCGTGGCGGCCTTGCCCGCGATCCTCATCCTCATCGTGGTCGGCCTCCTCATCGGGATCTGGATCGCCAGCGGGGTGGTCCCGGTCATGATCTTCTACGGCCTGAAGATCCTGGCGCCGGGGTACTTCCTGGTGGCTACCCTCCTCATCTGCGCCCTCATCTCCCTGGCGACGGGATCCTCCTGGTCCACCGCGGCCACGGTGGGACTGGCCATGATGGGGGTCGGCCAGGCTCTCGGACTCCCGCCGGGGATGACGGCCGGCGCCGTGGTGTCGGGCGCCTACTTCGGGGACAAGATGTCCCCCCTCTCGGATACCACGAACCTGGCGCCGGCGGTGGCAGGGACCCAGCTCTTCACCCACATCCGTCACATGGTCTACACCACCGTCCCCGCCCTCCTCATCGCCATCGTGCTGTTCACCCTCATCGGCATCTTCAGACCCGCCTCCGGATCGGTGGAGACGGCGGACTACCGCCTGATGCTGGATACGCTCTCCGGCACCTTCGATCTCAGCCCCTGGCTCCTCATCGCCCCCGGCACGGTGCTCTTCCTGGTCTGGAAGAAGACCCCCGCCCTCCCCGCCCTGGCCCTGGGAGTCCTGGTGGGGGCCGTCCTCCTCCTGGTGTTCCAGCGGGATGCGGACCCGGAGGCCGGAAGCGGCATCGGCCGGGTGGTGGAGGCCCTCTACACCGGCTACGTGAGCGACACCGGCGCCGAGAAGGTGGACGAGCTCCTGACGGCAGGGGGGCTGACGTCGATGCTGGACACCATCGCCCTGATCCTCTGCGCCCTGGCCTTCGGGGGGATCATGGAGGCCTCCCGCATGCTCGAACGCCTGGCGGCGGCTGTCCTTACCCTGGCCCGTTCCACCGGCTCCCTCATCCTCGTGACCATCCTCAGCTGCATCGGGATGAACGCCCTGGCCTCGGACCAGTACCTGGCCATCATCGTGCCGGGACGCATGTACCGGGGGGCGTACCTCAGGCGGGGGCTCCATCCCAAGAACCTCTCCCGGGCACTGGAGGACTCCGGCACCCTGACCTCCCCCCTCATCCCCTGGAACACCTGCGGCGCCTACATGTCGAGCGTGCTGGGGGTGAGCTCCTTCACCTACCTCCCCTTTGCGTTTCTGAACCTCAGCTCACCCCTCATCTCCATCCTCTATGGCTTCACGGGGTACTCGATCCAGAAGATCGAGGACGATCCCGATTCCCTGGTCGGCGTGACGGAGGAAGAGCTCGCCACCAGGGAGTAGCCGCTCCCGGCCACGCCCTGGTGGGGGGGATAGGGGTCATCCCCGCGTTGGCACCGGCTCCTCCTGCGGGCCGCTCAGCGCCTTCTGAAGGCTTCGGCCCCTACCCGGTCCAGAAAGGAACGCCCCTGGTCCGATTCCCCTTCGCTTACCGCCCAATCGTAGGAGAACAGCACGACCCCCCGGGTGCCGAGCCGCCGGGCCAGGTCGATCTTGTCCAGGGTTCCGCGGTAGGTGTTCTGGTAGATCCCGATGCCGGCCCACACCCGGTCCGCCCCCGCGGCCTCCACGGCGACACGGATCTGTTCCTGGAAGCGGGCGTTGTCCGCCGTGTATGCCATGGGTGCCACGGCATCCAGGATCCCCCTCCGCACCCACCCCCTCCAGTCCTGGAAACGGCTCTGGTAGGCGTCCTCGGCAGTGGCGAAGACCGCCGCGGAGACCACCACATCGGAGTAGCGCTTCTTCACTCCGAAGTAGATCCGCTCCACCAGGTCGGTGATCTGTGCCCGCCGGAACTCGTCCCAGGGGCCAGGAAGGGCGTCGGTGAAGGCGAAGGGGTT
>JBFYZD010000289.1:0-40000 GCA_041309685.1 Gemmatimonadales bacterium
TGGCCTATGACGGGGTCCTGTCCGATCTGCAGCGGAAGGAAGGCGTCTACGGCTTCAGGGACATCACCTTCCTGCTGGGTGGCCTGAATGCGAGGGTCACCATGCCGGACCTCTGGTACCGCCTGGACCTGCGGGCCGGGCACCTCCTCCTGGACGAATTCCAGGACACCTCCAAGGCCCAGTGGAGGGCCCTGGAACCCCTGGCGGAAGAGCTGCTGGCTGGCCATGCGGAAGAACGCTCAGGGATCGTCGTGGCGGATCCGAAGCAGTCGATCTACGGGTGGCGGGGGGCTGAACCGGACCTGGTCCGGCGGGTCGCAAGGCGGTTCGGCCTGGACGCTCTGACGCTGGACCTCTCCTATCGCTCCGCCGGTCCGGTGCTGGATCTGGTGAACCAGGTATTCAGGGACCTCCCCGAGAACCCTGTCTGGGGCTCGGCCCCGGACCTGGTTTCGGGAGTCCGGCGGTGGTGGGAGGCTTTTCCAATCCACCGCCCGGCTCTCGACCACCAGGGCTTCGTCCTCATGGAGGCGGGCCCGGGCAAGGGCGCGGGCGGGTCGGGGGGAGAGCCCGACTTCCTGGCCTGGTCGGCAGAGAGGATCAGCGTACTCCACAAGGACCGCCCCGGGGCTTCGATCGGTGTCCTGGTCAGGAGGAACGCCACGGCCTCCCGGGTCATCGCTCTTCTTCGGTCCCTCGGCGTGGAGGCCTCGGAGGAGGGATCGGCCGCCCTCGCTGATTTCCCGGCTGTCTCGGCCTTCCTGGCCCTGTTCCGCATGGCGGATCATCCCGGTGACACGGTCGCCCGGTACCACGTCTCCCAGTCTCCCCTGGGGCCGCTGGTGGGCCTGGAGACCCACGGGGACGCCCGGGCAGCCAGGAAGGTGGCGTGGGAGCTGCGCCGGGAGCTCATGGTCGGGGGGTACGGATCCACTCTTCTCGGCCTGGTGAGAGACCTCACCGGCAGCGGCGCCCTGGGGGTGGGTGACCTGCCCCGGGTTCTACAGCTCGTGGAGCTGGGGCACCGGTGGGACGAGCGCCCCGCCCTCCGCCCTCAGGACTTCGTCCGTTTCGTGGAGACCGCGACGCTGGAAGCCCCGACCTCGTCCAGGGTCCGGGTCATGACGGTCCACAGGGCGAAGGGGCTGGAGTTCGACGCGGTGGTTCTTCCTGAGCTGGACCAGCGCCTCGTCTCCGGGGCGGGACTGTATCAATCCGTTCTTCCCCTTCGGGATCCCGACTCTGGGAGCGTCCGGAGGATCTTCCCCCGGCTTGCCAAGGAGTTGCTGCCCCTGTTTCCGGAGATGGAGGAGGCCGCCCGGCAGGACCAGGAGCGGGAGCTTCTGGACGCCCTCGGGGTCCTCTACGTCGCCCTGACCCGGGCCCGGTCCGCCCTCTACCTGTTCACCGCGGCTGATCCGCCAGGGGGCTCCAGTAAAATCCCCTTTTCCTTCGCGGGGCTCCTGCGGGGGGCGTTGGGTTGGGGGGATAAGGAAACGACGGCGGGGTCGATCCTCTACCGGGACGGGGTGGAGGATTGGTCCCCGACGTCCCCGGCCCCCGGGAGAGATGCGGAAGAGACCGGGAAGACCGAAGGGGACCCCCCGCTGCCGATCCGGCTCTCTCTGGGGGGGCGGCGGGTACGGCTCCTCCCCCACCGGAGCCCCACCGGGCTGGAGGGGCGGGCTGAGGTACGCCTCCATGAGGTCCTCTCCCTGGCTCCCTCACGGGACCGAAGCCGCCAGGTGGGGACCGTCGTCCACGCCTGGATGGAAGGCGTCGGTTGGCTCGAGGATTGGGCTCCGGATTGGGAGGTCCTGCGGACGATGGCTCAGGAGAGGGCCCCTGACCTGACCGCCGAGGAGGTGGAGAAGCTGCGAAGGGATCTCACGGCATGGCTGGCGGCGCCGGCGGTGAGAGCGGCCCTGAGCCGGGAGGCCTATCCCGGTCCCGGCACGGCCGAGGTCCGAACGGAGCTCCCCTTCGCCGTCCGGCTCCAGGACGTCCTCTATGAGGGCCGCATGGATCGGGTGGTCACTCTGCGGGAGGGGAACCGGGTTACCAGCGCCGAGGTTCTGGACTTCAAGACCGACGCTCCTTCCTCCGCCCATGGGCCTGCGCTGGAAGAGCCGGTGGAAGCCTACCGTGGCCAGATGGGGATCTACCGAGAGGCCCTGGGCCAACTCTACCGCCTTCCCCCGTCAAGGACCCGGGCCAGCCTGGTGCTCCTGAGATCGGGCAGGATCCTACCGTTGCGGAACCCACCTCCCTGATGCGCCGCCCAACGGTTAGTTGACGGGAAGGGTCCCTGGACAGAGAATCCCTCTCTGGAACGGGGCGGCGATTGCCCCCCGGACCCCGGACCCCGTTCATTCTCGTTCCGGGCCTTCTGCCCGCCCGAAGGGGAAGATCCCATGCCGAACCTCCGCCGTCTTCCAGCCTCTCTCGCCCTCTTCGCCCTTCTGGCCCCGTTCGGCTCGGGGGTCGGTGCCCAGGTCACCCCACCCCGGACGGAGTTCGGATTCCCCATCGGCGCCGACTATGAGCTGGCGACCTACACCCAGCTCCAGGCCTACTGGCAGAAGCTGGCTCGGGAGTCGGATCGGATGGTGCTGGACACCATTGGGCTCACCGAGGAAGGACGGCCGCAGCTCATGGCTGTCATCACCTCTCCGGAAAACCAGAGGAACCTGGCCAGATACAAAGACATCGTGCGCCGTATGGCGCTGGCCGAGGGGGTCACCGAGGAGGAGGCCCGGCGGCTGGCGCAGGAAGGGAAGGCCGTGGTCTGGATCGATGGTGGGCTCCACGCCACGGAGGTCCTGGGGGCGCAGCAGATCCTGGAACTGGTCTACCGGATGGTCTCCGCGGACGACCCGGAGACCCTCCGCATCCTGGATGACGTCATCCTCCTGGCGGTCCACGCCAACCCGGACGGAATGGAGATGGTCTCCAGCTGGTACTACCGGACCGATGCAGCCGGGGGGAAGCCGGAGGACAGGAATTACAACGCGATCCCCGTCCTGTACCAGAAGTATGCGGGCCATGACAACAACCGGGATTTCTACATGGGGAACCTGAAGGAGACCACCAACATGCTCCGGGTCCAGTACCGGGAATGGTTTCCTCAGATCATCTACAACCACCACCAGACCGGCCCCCAGGGGACGATTCTCTTCGCTCCCCCCTTCCGGGACCCCCCCAACCACTTCCTCGATCCCCTCATCATCACCTCCCTGGAGCAGGTGGGCACCGCCATGCACCACCGCTTCGTGCAGGAGGGGAAGGGGGGGAGCACCATGCGGTCCGGCGCCGGCTACTCCACCTGGTGGAACGGTGGCCTCCGTACCACTCCCTACTTCCATAACTCCATCGGGCTGCTCACCGAGACCCGGGGGGGACCCAACCCCCAGGACATTCCCTTCGTCCCGGGCCGCCAGCTGGCCAGCAACGACCTGCCCCTCCCAGTGCAGCCGGGGGTCCTTCATTTCCGGACTGTGATCGACTACTCCATGACCGCCAACTGGGCGGTCATGGACTATGCCAGCCGCAACAAGGACATCCTCCTCTTCAACCTCTGGCGTATGGGGATGAACTCCATCGAGAAGGGGAGCAGGGATTCCTGGACCATCCGCCCCTCCGACATCGACCGGGCCGCCGAAGCCCTGGGGAACCGCAATTCCGCCGGATCGGTGGAGGACTACCGCAGCTTCCTTCAGGACCCCGGGAAGCGGGACCCCCGGGGCTTCATCGTCCCGGCCGACCAGGCTGATTTCCCCACCGCCGTACACTTCGCCAACACCCTCATCAAGAACGGCGTTGAGATCCTCAGGGCGACCTCCGCGTTCACGGTCGGCGAGAAGCGCTATCCCGCCGGCTCCCTCGTCGTCAAGACCGACCAGGCCTACCGCCCCCACGTCCTGGACATGTTCGAGCGCCAGGACCACCCGAATGATTTCGCCTATCCAGGCGGCCCCCCCATCCCCCCCTACGACGCCACGGGGTGGACCCTGGCCTTTCAAATGGGCGTGGAGTTCGACCGGATCCTGGACGGGTTCGATGGCCCGTTCCAGGTGGTGCCTGACCTCATGGAGACCCCCGCGGGCTCGGTGGTGGGACTCGCCCGCCCGGAGGGGTTCCTTCTCAGTCACGAGGTGAACAATGCGTTCACGGCGGTCTTTCGCCTCCTGAGCCAGGGGAGGGAGGTGTTCTGGCTGACGGAGCCCTTCGCCGTGGAGGGAGCCACCCTTCCGGCTGGGACGTTCTTCATTCCCGGCGGTTCCGCGGTCCAACCGGTGTTGGAGGGGCTGGCCCGGGAGCTGGGCGTGACCTTCGTGGGAGCGCGGGAGGGGCCAAGAGGCTCGGCCCTGGAGCTTGCCCGGCCCCGCATCGGCCTCTGGGACCGCTATGGAGGCTCCATGCCTTCGGGGTGGGTGCGCTTCGTCCTGGAGCAGTTCGGATTCGACTACCAGCTGGTCTTCGCCCAGGAGTTGGACGCCGGAGGGCTGGCGGACAAGTATGACGTCCTCATCTTCCCCGACGGGGCCATTCCCGGGGCCGGCGGGAGCACGGGAAGGGGAGGGGGCGCCGCATTCAGGGAACCGGCGCTCTCCGAGTACCCCGCGGAATACCGGGACAGGGTAGGGAACGTGTCCGCCGCTGTCACGGTGCCCAGGATCAGGGAGTTCCTGGAGGCCGGGGGAGTGGTTATCGCCCTGGAGGGATCCACCTCCCTGGGAGAGCACCTGGGGGTTGGGGTTCATGACTTCCTGGTGGACCAGGACGGCCGTCCCCTCCGTAACGAGGAGTTCTTCGTCCCTGGCTCTCTCCTGGAAGCCACCGTTCTGGAGGGGCG
Source organism: Gemmatimonadales bacterium (assembly GCA_041309685.1). GTDB lineage: Bacteria > Gemmatimonadota > Gemmatimonadetes > Longimicrobiales > Gaopeijiaceae > JBFYZD01. The sequence continues at coordinate 4,856 of JBFYZD010000289.1, forward strand.
CCCCGTCACCCACGGCCTGGGGAAGAGCGTGATCGTGAACTTTGCCCAGAGCCCCGTGTTCCGGGTTGACCCCGGGGCGGAGGCGGTGCGGACGTTGGCGGTCTACCAGGATGAACGGCCCCTCCGCTCCGGTTGGGCCTGGGGCCAGGAGAAGCTCCAGGGCGGAGCCGCGCTCCTGGAGGCCAGGGTGGGGCAGGGAACCCTCTTCCTCTTCGGGCCGCAGATCACCTTCCGGGGCCAAACCCACGAGACCTTCCCTCTTCTCTTCAACGGGATTCTCCTGGGAGGGGCCCGGGGGACCACCCTTCGCTGAGGCGACCCCTGCGGGACGGGGGACCAAGGGAGAATCACATGAAAAGGCGCGCATTCCTTCGCAACAGTCTGTTGGCCCTCGGGGCTCCGGCGGTTCTTCCGGCAAGCGCGGGAGGGGAGGCCTTTCTCACCCCCCGCCAGCAGAGTCGGAGTGGAGGCTCGATCCGCCTGAGCTCCAACGAGAACCCCATGGGAATTCCGCCGGTGGCCCGGGAGGCCATCGTCCAGGGGCTGGGGGAGGCGAATCGGTATCCGGGGGCGTCCCGCCGCGCGCTCCAGCAAGCCCTGGCGAGAAAGCACGGGGCGCCCGCGGAGGGGGTCGTCCTGGGGAACGGGTCCACCGAGGTCATCCAGATGGCGGTCCAGGCCCGGCTGGACCCCAAGCTACGCCTGGTCGCCCCCACCCCCACCTACGAAGACGTATTCGAGTACGCTGACCCCCACCCCTGGATCGACGTCAAACCGGTCCCCCTGGCCCCGGACTTCTCCCACGACCTGGAGGCCATGGAGGCGGCGTGTCGGGGAGCGGAGGGGCCGGTCCTGGTCTACATCTGCAACCCGAACAACCCCACCGGTACGCTGACCCCCGTCGACGGAGTGGAGGTTTGGATCCGCCGGGCTCCGGAGAACGTCCACTTCCTTGTGGACGAGGCCTATTTCGAGTTCGTGGACTCGGGGGGGTACCGCTCCCTGGAGGGGCTCGCCCTGGAAAACCCCAACGTGGTGGTGGCCCGAACCTTCTCCAAGGTCTATGGCATGGCCGGGATGCGCCTCGGATATGCCCTGGCCCATCCGGACACGGCGCGCCGCCTTCAGGCGTTCGCCGCGGGGCCCAACATCAACCACCTGGCCCTGGTGGCGGGGCTCGCCGCCCTGGAAGACCGGGAGTGGGTCAGCCGCACCGTTGCTTCCAACCAGCAGAGCCGGAGGCTGGCCTATCAGGTCCTGGAGGAGCTGGGGCTGGAGCACCTGCCTTCCCACACCAATTTCGTCATGCACCGCATTCCCGGGGATCTCCGCCAGTACGTCACCCGCATGGGGGAAGCGGGCATCCAGGTGGGAAGGCCCTTCCCGCCGATGCTATCGCACAACCGCGTCTCGTTCGGGCTTCCCCAGGAGATGGAACGGTTTGCCGACACCTTGAGGGATTTCCGCCGGAAGGGATGGGTGTAGGGATCCTTCCTGGAGGCGGGGGCTGAGACCCCCGCCTCCCCTTCCCACTCCGGTCACCCCTCCATTCCCGCCTCAGCCACCACCAGGAGGAGGGCCCTCTGGATCCCCAGGTGGCCGTCCCGGTTGATCCACCATTCCCCCGGGGAGTGGTTCTCTCCCCCCGCGCCTCCCCGCCCGATGGTGACGGCCGGGATCCCCAGGGAGATGGGGATGTTCGAATTCGTGGACGAGCGGGTGAGGTGGGGCTCCTCCCCGAAAAAACGGGTCGCGGCCTGCGCCCTCTGGATCAAGGGGGCCCGGGGATCCGCCTCCCCGGAGGGCCGGCTGCCGATCCGCTCCACCAGGGCCTCCAGCGGGGGACCGCTTCGCCGAACCCGGTTCTCCTCCTCCAGAGCCCGTTCCACCGAGGCCAGGAAGGCCCTCTCAATGGTGGAGAGGGCCGAGGGCCCCTCGGAACGCATGTCCACCTCCATCCAGGCCTCGGAGGGGATGGAGTTCACCGAGGTGCCGCCGCCGATCCGTCCCACGTTGAAGGAGGTCTTCGGACCCGATTCGGTGAGGGAGTCTGCCACCAGCGCGAACCGCTCCACCGCCCGGCCCAGGGCATTGGTGGGGTTCGGGAGGCCGAAGGCCCCCCAGGAATGCCCCCCGGGGCCGTGGAAGGTGACCCTGTAGCGCACGGATCCGAGGCCCATGGTCACGAGGGGTGCAAAACCCTCCCCGTCGACCTCGATGAAGGCATCCGCACCGGGGCCTCCCTCCCGGAAGAAGTGCTTGACCCCCCGGAGGTCCCCCAGCCCTTCCTCTCCGACGCTCCCCAGGAACACCAGGTCGGCCTGGGTCCTCAGACCCGCCGCTTCGAGGGCCCTGAGCACGGTGAGAACCACCACCAGGCCTCGTGTGTCATCGCCGATCCCCGGGGCGAAGAGGGTGTCTCCCCTCACGCGGACGGTGACGTCCGTCCCCTCCGGGAAGACCGTGTCCAGGTGCGCCCCCAGGACGACCGTCCGCCCCCCCCCGCTCCCCTTCCGCAGGGCCAGGACGTTCCCTACCGAATCCACGGTCACCGAGTCGGCTCCCGCGTCCATGAGCAGGTCCGCAAAGGCTCTGGCCCGCTCCCCCTCCATGAAGGGAGGAGCCGGCACCTGGGTCAGGGCCACCAGGTCTTCCATGGTTCGGGGCTCCAGACCCTCTATGATGCGAAAGGCCTCCCGCACAAGGGCATTCGCCGCCAGGGCCTCCACCTCTGCCCGGTACCAGTTCTCCTGGGCGGAGAGGGGGAGGGTGGCAACGGAGGAAAGAACGGCCCAGGAGAGAAGGCAGTTCCGGGTCCGCATGGAGGGGCGAAGGGGGAAGGGGATTGCGCCGTGGGAAGTGCGGTCCATGGGCTTTGACTCCCAGATTGAAAGGGGGTTTCCCAGAAGGGGAGGGTAGCGCGTCCTCCCTGGGAAGGACAACCCCGTAAGCGGTCCCTCCTCCGGGCGTCCGAAACGGACCGAGCCGTCGGGAAACCCCCGTGGCTTGCGTTGCGTACGAGGAGGGGCGATGGTTTGTGGTTACCGGGTCATGCGGGCTGAATGCCATCCCGGGAAGGAGCCGATGAACCACGGCGCCGTGCCCCTGGGAGAACCCTCAACTGGATGAGGACGTGGAAGCACCCTCTCTGCCGAGAGGCGGATTTCTCCTATTCCGGGTCCCACGACTCTTCGTGGAGAGCATCGGAAGCACCAGCCGGAGCGTGGCCGAGCATGCCGGCCAGATCGGCGGGCTTCTGGGGGCTTCCTTCCTGAGTCTCGTGCGCTGGAAGGTGTCCCGCAAGGAGATCCTCAACCAGGTCTACGTCATGGGGGTCCAGAGTGTCCCTATCGTGCTGGTGACCGCCGTTCTGGCTGGCATCGTCACCAGTCAGCAGGGTGGATACCAGTTCACGGGCACAATCCCGCTTTACGTGATGGGGAGCATCGTGGTGGAAAGCGTGGTCCTCGAGTTGGGGCCCGTGCTAACGGCGGTGGTGCTGGTGGGAAGGGTCGGAGCCCGGATCACGGCCGAGCTCGGTACCATGAAGGTGTCGGAGCAGATCGATGCCTTTCACTCCCTGGGCCGGGATCCCATCGCGATCCTGGCGGCACCCCGGATCGTTGCCGGGGTCCTGGTGGTTCCGGTCCTGACCGCTCTTGCCATCCTGGTGGGGATCTACTCCGGCCTGGTCTCCGCGAACCTCACCTTGGGGTTGGGTGCGGAGTCGTTCTTCTACGGGGCGCGCCTCTATTGGCACAGTTGGGATCTGGTCTACTCGCTGACGAAAGCCCTGGCCTTCGGGTTCGCCATCCCCCTCATCTCCGTGCACATGGGATTTCGGACCCAGGGAGGCGCTGCCGGGGTGGGCCGGACCACCACCGCCTCCGTCATGTTCATGACCCTCACCGTGCTGATTCTGGATGCGCTCTTTCCACCACTCCTCCTGCAATAGCGCTCGGGGAAAGCCCTCGTGATCCGCTACCGGCAGATCCACAAGGCCTTCGAGGAGCCCGTTCTGGCAGGGGTGGACCTGGTGGTCCACGAGGGCGAGATGTTCGGCCTTTTCGGACCTTCGGGAACCGGGAAGAGCGTTCTCCTCAAGACCACCCTGGGCCTCATCATCCCCGACCGGGGCGATGTTCTTCTGAATGGAGAGTCGGTCTTCCACGGCGATCCCGGCGCCCTGGACCGGGTACGGAGGAAGGTGGGGTACGTCTTCCAGCACGCCGCGCTCTTCGACTCCCTCTCCGTTTTTGAGAACGTAGGAATGGGACTTCCGGAGAGGGAGATCCGCCGGATGCCCCGACAGGAGGCGGCGAAACGCATCTGGGAAGCGCTGGAGATCGTGAACCTTGACCCCCGCCTGGTCCTCTCCAAGCTCCCCGCAGAGCTTTCCGGTGGGATGAAGAAACGGGTGGGAATCGCGCGGGCCATCGTGGGGCGGCCCGACATCCTCCTCTGGGACGAGCCCACGACCGGCCTGGACCCCGTGAACACGGCCGCCGTCGAGCGCCTGATCTCCCGGCTTTCCCGGGAGCTTGAAGTGACATCCATGATCGTGACCCATGACATCGAGGGTGGTCTTCTCATGTGCAACCGGGTGGCCATGCTTACCGCCGGGCAGCTCCGCTTCTGCGGCACACCCGACGAGTTCCGTGCCAGCCAGGACCCGGTGGTTCAGAGCTTCGCCGGCCGGGCAGGGGCTGAGGCCGCCCTGGACAACCAACTGAACGTGGTATGAGCGAAACCGATTCCGCTCCCCGCAGAGAGGTGAGGCCACCCTCCGACGAGGAGCTCAGGACCGCGATCCCCAGGGGGCTGAAACGAGGGGAGTTCCGGGTGGGGGCCTTCGTTCTTCTGGGGCTCGCCTCCATCCTCTTCACCCTCTTCCTTCTCACCGACCCCAGCACCTTCCGTGGCCGGTACGTGGTCACCACCGTCGTGGAGGAGGCCGGGGGGATACGGAGGGGCGACCCAGTGCAGATGAAGGGGGTGAACATCGGCCGGGTGCGCGGTTTTTCCCTGGTCCAGGAGGGTGTTGTCCTGTCCCTGGAGTTGGAGGGGGAGTGGCTGATCCCGGAGGATTCCCGGACCCGCCTGGTCTCAGCCGGAATCCTGGGGGGGCGTACCGTGGAGGTGGTGAGGGGGGTCAGCGACCGGATGCTTCCCCCGGGCGGGCAGCTTCCCGGGGAGATCCTGGAGGGTATCCTGGACTTTCCCCCCGAGCTGGGTCAGGACGCCCATGTGGTGCTGCAACGGATCCAGGAACTTCTGGCCACACCGACCATCGAGGCGGTTCAGGCCAGCGCCCAGGAGCTCGAATCCCTTCTCTCCCACCTCGCCGCCCTGGCCCAAGCCCAGGGGGACGAGGTCACGCGCTTGCTGGCCAGCCTGAACCGTTCCGCCGAGGGCCTGGAGGGCGCGGCAGGCTCCGGCGATGATCTGGCCAGGGCCGTGGCCCGGGCCGACACCGCCCTCGTGACGGTCAACCGGACCAGCGAAGCCCTCCTCGCCGCGACCGCCTCCCTCCAGACGATCCTGGGGAGGCTGGAAAGGGGGGAGGGTACCCTGGGCCAGCTCTCCACGAACCGGGAGCTCTACGACAACCTCTCGGAGGCGGCCAGGAGCATCCGGACCCTTGCCGACGACATCCGCACCAACCCGGGACGCTACGTGAAGATCGAGATCTTCTGATCCCGGTGGGCGGGGGGCTGGAAGTGGAACGGGGGTCTGTCCGGCTGGACAGACCCCCGTTTCCTCAAGGGAGAATCGCTCTCCCTACCACCCCGGGGCCATGTTGAAGCCCCAGTGCCACCCCTTGTCGGGCCGCTGCCAGGGATAGGCGTAGTAGGCCTCGAGAATCAGGATCCCAAGAACGTTGAACCGGGCGGAGATCCCGGAGCTGACCAGGGGCACCCGCTCCGTGGCCGAGCGACTGAAGCTCCAGCTGTCCACCGGCCGCTCCTTGTCCCAGGCGATGCCGATATCGGTGAAAGCCACCAGCTCCATGGGAATGTAGGGGAGGTCGATGATACCGAACTGCTCCGAACCGATGAACGGTACCCTGGCCTCGAGGTTGACCACCCCCAGCCGCTGGCCGAAGAGGCGGTCGAACGCCGGGCAGCTTCCGTCCTCCGTCTCCCCGCATTCCCCTTGTTCGAAGCTCTCCCAGGCATACCCCCGCATCAGCGTCTCGTACCCCAGGAAAAGTGGCCGGATGTAGTTGTTGGTGACGAGGTTCTGGGAATAATTGTAGCGGCCGTAGTGCATGGCCCTGAGTGCGAAGGTGAAATCCAGGTTGGGGTTGAAATACCTCCGGTAGTCCGCCGTGACCGTCTGGAACTGCGCGGTCCCGTAGGTGGCCTCGACCTCGAGACGGTAGCGTTCGCCCCGGACGGGGGAGGTGTAGGCCGAGAAGGAATTGTCCCCCACCAGCGCCACGGAGGCCTGGAAGAGGCTCAAGGGGTCCGGTTCCTCTTCGTCCAACTGGACCCTCTTGATGTCCACCAGCTGGTTCCCGAGGTAGAGATACTGGTCCTGCTCGATGTCGTAGGAGTACCGGGTGAACCCCATCGTCCCCTCCAACCTCCGGGTCTGGGAGAAGGGGTAGGCCACCAGCCCCGTGGCATTGTCCACGAAGATCCGGTAGCGGGTCTCGAGGTAGGCGTTGTAGACGGTGTTGGTGCCCTCCTCACCCACCTGCCCGTATCCGAAGTAGAGGTACTGGTAGGGGATCCTGCCCCCGGCCGCACCCCAGTTCCAGCGGGTCTTCTGATTCAGGTAGTAGACCTGGCCGCCGATGTCCTTCAGCGTGCCCTGGGCAGAGAACGCCAACCCCAGGAAGCGATCCCCCAACATGTCGGAGAAGAAGGCGGAGACCCCTCCACCGACGTAGCTCCCGAAGTTGTCCGTCCCCACCCCGATGGTAGGCTGGCCGATGAAATCGAGCTGAAGGCGGGACTGGAACGCCTCCCCATCCTCCACCGCGAAGGTGCCTGCCGGCTCGAGGCCGGTCTCGGCGTCCGTGAGGTAGTTGGACACCCGGCTCGGGACTCTGGGCTTCCCGGGGGGCAGGAAGCGGCCCGGCCCCGGTTCGGCCTTGGCAACGGCCTCGGCCCTCTCCTGCGCTTCTCCGGACTCCAGGGTGTAGATATGGAACTCGAACTCGTCGAAGACGGAGAAGGCAATCTTCCCGTCCCTCTGCGCGACGGTCATGGCGGGTGAGGACCAGCTGATGCCGCTCACCGCCGTGGCGATCCGTGTGATCCTCTCCACCGCCCCCGAGGCCAGACGGATCCGGTAGATGTCGCTGAAGCCGTCCACGTCGGAGATGAAGTAGAGGCTCTCTCCGTCGGGAGAGAACTGGGGATTGATGTGCTTCACCTTCGGCCCGAAGACGGGTACCGCATCCACCCGTCCGTTCTCCAGGTTCAGAAGGGCGAGCTGGAACTTCGCATAGGTCAGGCGATCCCGGTCAGTGACCTCGGACCGGTCGCTGATGAAGGCGACGGTCTTCCCGTCCGGGGAGAACGTGGGCTGGAAGTCCGCGAACCAGTCGTCGGTGAGCTGGGCGGTGGTCCCGGCCTCCAGGTCATAGAGGTAGAGGTCGGTGATCCCCCCCTTGGTCCCCGAAAAGACGATGCTCCTCCCATCCGGTGACCAGGACGGGCCCTGCATCGCGCCGATGTCCTCCAGACCCACCTGCTTGCGGATGTCCCCGTCCTCGGCGTCCGCAATGACGAGTTGGTTGTCGCCGTCGGCGAAGACCGAGAACGCCAACTGGGTCCCGTCCCAGGACCAGGAGCCGGAAGAGTCCACGAACCGCAGGGCGTCGAAATGGGGGTCGGAGGCACTGTTGGACAGGGTTCGGATGATCTTGCCCGTGGAGGCATCGGCCAGGTAGAGGTCGAAGGAGAACAGACCCTTCTCGGACATGAACACCATTCGGCTGCCGTCCGGGCTCAGGGCCGGGGCCAGATTCTGGGAGCCACCGCCGGTGCTCGGTGCCTGGAGAACCTTCCCCACCTCGCTGGGAGCGGTCCGCCCCTCCATCAAGGGCAGGTACTCCGCCTTGATCTTCTCGGCCCAGTCGGCGGAAAGAGAGTCGGAGCTGATGCCCAGGATCGTCTCGAGGGAGGTGTCCCAATCGGAGCGGAGGGAGTAGCGGAAGAGGTCCACCACCGCTTCGTCCCCGTAGGTCCCGCCGATGTAGGCCCAGAGGGCCTCCCCGAAGCGGTAGGGGAAATAGCGGAGTTCCTTGACCATCTGCTCAATAGTGGGGATATCGTCCCGGCGGACGGCGTCCCGGAGCCACATGGCGGTGAGGGGGTCGTCCCGCCCCACCGAGAGATATTCCGCCATCCCTTCCACCAGCCATCCCGGCAGCCGGGAGAGCCCCTGGATTCCAACACCCTGGCTGGACTGGGCGATGTTGTACTGGAAGGCGTGGACCAACTCATGGCCCAACACGTGGTCTGTGTCCTGATAGGACCCGGTCATGGGCATGATGACCCGGTTCTTCAGGGACTCCGTGACGCCTCCGGTACCCTCCCCCATCAATCCCTGCAGGGTGTTGGTCTGCTGGAAATCGGGGTGGTCGGCGTACAGGACGAGCGGCTTCGAGCGCTCGAACTCATGCTGGAAGAGCCTGGCATAGCGCTCGTACCAACGCTCGGCCATGCGCGAGACATCCTCCACGACGGCCCCGGCCTGCGGGTAGTAGTGCACGTCGAAGTGAGGAGTTTCCAGGACCTGGAAGTCGAAACGGTCGTACTGGACCTTGTTCCGGCCGAAGTACTGCCCCTCGACCGGAGAGGCCTGTGTGAGCAGAAGAACAACCGCCCCCACAAGGCCCTTTCGGCTGCGGGCAACGCTGGCAACGGTGCACCCGATGGAGAAGCGCATTTGACCACCTCTTGTAGCTTGAAGCCTCGCGGGTCCACCGGTCATCCTCCCGGCCTCGCCGCCGATGTTGACCTCCCATACCCGACTGCCTCTCTCTTGGATCCCACCCTCCGAACGCCCGGTTCGAACCCGAGGCTCCCGGCCCTCTTCCCCCCTTCCATGAAGAGACCCTCTGGCTTCCTATACGTTAAGTGGCCGAGATCTTTCCCTTTCGAGAGAAGGGGAATCCTCCACCGCCCGACAGCGGCCTGGCAACCAGGAGGGGCCGAGGGCCATATTGTCACAGGACGGGTGGGGGCTGGCCCACCGGGTCCACCAGGAAGGGAGGTCACTATGCGGCGCACGCTCCTCGTGGCTACGGACGGCTCATCGGCAGCGTTGGGGGCTCTTCGCCTGGCCAGGGCCTTGAGGGATGCGCGAGGGTTTCATGTGGAAGTGCTCGGGGTCGTCGAACCGCTTCCGGTCTTCGACGCGGGCTTTCTGGTTGCCCTTCCCGAGGTCGATCTGTACGAGTCCCGTCAGGACACACTCCGGCAGGAGATCTCCGCGCAGCTGCAATCCCAGGCGGGAGGAGGTGAGTCCTGGTCCATCAAGGTCGAGGCCGGCCTCCCTGGCCCCCGGATCGTGAGGCGGGCCGAGGAAACACGGGCGTCCCTCATACTCCTGGGATTGGGTCGTCACTCCCCTCTGGACCGGGTATTCGGCACCGAAACCGCCCTTCAGGTGATCCGACTTTCCCATATCCCCGTCCTCGCGGTTCCGGATTACGCATCGGCCCTTCCCGGCTCCGCCGTCCTCGGGGTGGATTTCAGCGGGTTCAGCCAGAGAGCCGCCCAAGCGGCTCTCGCCGTCCTGGCGCCGCCGTGGGAGATCCACCTGACCCACGTCATGTCGGGCATGGAGTTCCTTCCCACCGTCTCCGAGGAATGGCGGGCGGACTACGAGGAGGAGCTGAAGGACCGCCTCTCCCACCTGGCTGACCAGCTCCCCGCAACCGCGGGCTCGAAGGTCCACATCCAGATTCTGGAAGGGGAGCCCGCCCACGAGCTTCTCTCCTTCGTGGAGGGCCGAGGCCTCGAGATGGTGGTGGTTGGCAGTCATGGGCTCTCCTTCGTGGGACGGCTCCTCATGGGGAGCGTCTCCACCCGGTTGGTCCGGGGCGCTCGGGTGCCTGTGTTGGTGGTGCCCCCCCTTCAACCCACTGAGGAGGCACGATCCGGAGGCGGGGTTGGGGAGGCCTCGCACCCATGGGTCCGGGAGCTCGACGAATTCACCAGGGCCAACGCCGGCCGCCGGACCACGCTGGAGTTGGACGACGCAACCGTCGGCGTCCAGGAGTGCGGGAAGGACTTCCCCCTCTGGGGAGTGGACTACGACCCCAGGCTCGACCGGATCGACATCATGCTGGGGCGTTCCGGGACGGTGGAGGGCCACCTGACCCACTCCCTCCCCTCGCCGCAGGCCATAGAGGTGGTAAGGGGGGAGGATGGGCAGGCCCAGGCTCTTCGGATTCGCCTTCCCGGTGGCCAGGTGATCCTCCGCATCCTCCGGGACTGACGGAGACCCGCCGAGGCGCTTTACACTCGACCACTCGGCCTCTACGTTGCCCGCTCGGGGTTGAGTCCCATCCCGAGCGGTTCCCATTCCCCTCAACCGGCCGAACGCCCGATCCGTGAATCGACTCTCCTCCTTCCGAGCCCGGGAGATCCTGAACGAAGTGCGGCGGATGAGGGTTCTTGTCGTCGGGGACCTGATGCTGGACCGCTACCTCATCGGCTCGGTGGACAGGATCTCCCCGGAGGCCCCCGTTCCCGTCGTACGAGTGGAAAGGGAAAGCTGGGCCCTGGGGGGGGCAGGGAACGTGGCCGCCAACGTCCGGGCCCTGGGGGCGGGGTGCGAAGTGGTGGGGGTTGTCGGGGACGACGCCGAGGGGCAGGTATTGACGGACCGGCTGAGAGAGCTGGGGATCGGAGTGGGCGGAGTCAGGGCGGTGCCAGACCGCCCCACGACGGTGAAGACCAGGATCATGGCCCGCCACCAGCATGTGACCCGGGTGGACCGGGAGGACTCCTCCGATATTCCACCGGGGCTGGCCGGAGAGCTGGCCCGGTTGGTGTCCGAGCTTGTCCCCTCGATTCAGGCGATCGTCCTCGAGGATTACAACAAGGGGGTCCTGGTTCCTCCCCTCGTGCGCCTCTGCCTGGAGAAGGGGAGGGACGCGGCCGTCCCTTCTGTGGTGGACCCCAAGCGCCTCCGCTTTTTCGGGTTCCACGGTGCCACGGTCTTCAAGCCGAACGCCCGGGAGTTGGAGGATGCCCTGGGGGAGCCCCTGGCCCCGGATGATCCGGAGTGGATGGAGGAGACAAGGCGTAGGCTTCAGTGTGAGACCCTCCTTCTCACCCTGGGGGAAAAGGGAATGGCTGTGGGAAGCCGAAGCTCAGGGTACCTTCGGATTCCCGCCGTCGCTCGGGACGTCTACGACGTCTCGGGTGCCGGCGACACGGTGACGGCCGTCATGGCCGCGACCCTGGCCACGGGAGCCTCTTCCCTGGAGGCTTCCGTCCTGGCCAACCACGCCGCCGCCATCGAGGTGGGGAAGGCGGGGGTCGCTACCGTCGCTCCGGAAGAGATCCTGCATCAACCAGCATTCGTCCTTGGAGAGGAAACATCATGAGCGAGTTCTCGTTCGTCGCCACCGACAAGGCGCCTGGCGCCATCGGCCCCTATTCTCAGGCCGTGGCCGCAGATGGGTGGCTCTTCTGCTCCGGGCAGATCCCCATCGATCCACAGACAGGAGAACTGGTAGGAGGTGACATCGGGGTCCAGACCGACAGGGTCCTGAAGAACCTCACGGCGGTCCTGGAGGCCGCGGGAGCCTCCCTTTCGAGGGTGGTGAAGACCACGGTCTTCCTCGCGGACATGAACGATTTCGCCGGGATGAACGAGGTCTTCGCCCGGCACTTCGGCGGCCACCGGCCCGCACGGGCGGCCGTGGCCGTGCGCACGCTCCCCAAGAACGTGAGCGTGGAGATCGAGGCCATCGCCCGGCTTCCCTGAGTCGTGGACTTCCAACACCGAGTTCCTGTTCTCGGGGAGCCAGCGATAGCGCCTCGGGGTTTGTCACTTCATTCGGATCTGGGAGATGAGGCAATGTTCCACCGCAATGCCTTCCTGCGACGGCCCTTCCGTACCCTGCTCTGGGTGGCGGCCCTGGCTACCCTGGCACCTCTCGGCCCCGTCAGGGGGCAGACGGGTGTTCCGGAGGAGCTCCTGAGGGGATTCCGGTGGCAGAACATCGGACCGGACCGGGGTGGACGCTCCATCGCCGTAGCCGGGAGCGACTCCCGGCCCCAGGAGTACTATTTCGGGGCCACGGGGGGCGGTTTGTGGAAGACTACGGACGGTGGGACGACCTGGCGGCCCGTGACCGATGGGAAGATCTCCAGCGCTTCGGTGGGAGCCGTGGCGGTGTGCGATGCCGACCCCGACGTGGTCTACCTCGGGACGGGGGAAACCCAGCTCCGGGGCAACGTCATGCAGGGAGACGGGGTCTACAAGAGCACCGACGGAGGAAGGAACTGGACCCATCTCGGGCTGGCCGAGACCCAGAACATCTCGCGGATCCGGATCCATCCCACGGATTGTGCCACCGTCTGGGTCGGGGCTTTCGGGGTCCACTCCGCTCCGAACCCGGAGCGGGGTGTCTTCAAGACCACGGACGGCGGCGAGAGCTGGCGAAAGGTCCTCTACCGGGACGAGCGTTCCGGTGCCGTGGACGTCTCCCTGCACCCCTCCGACCCGAACATCGTCTACGCCGCCCTCTGGGAGGCATGGAGGAAGTCCTGGGGAATGTCCTCGGGAGGCCCCGGGAGCGGGCTGTTCAGGAGCAGGGACGGGGGAGAGAGTTGGGAAGAGATCACCCGAAACCAGGGGCTCCCCCAGGAGGGAGTCATCGGCAAGATCGGGGTGGCCGTCTCCCCCGTGGACCCGCAGAGGGTCTACGCCATCGTGGAGCACGAGGAGGGTGGGGTGTTCCGCTCCGATAACGGGGGGGACAGCTGGGTCCCGACCAACGACGAGCGCAAGCTCCGGCAGCGGGCGTTCTACTATACCAGGATCTATGCCGATACCCGGGACAAGGACCGGGTGTACGTCCTGAATACCGCCTTCTACCGGTCCGATGACGCCGGGGAGCGATTCGACCGGACCATCAGCGTTCCCCACGGTGACAACCACGACCTCTGGATCGCCGCCAGCGACCCGGAGCGCATGATCAACGCCAACGACGGCGGCGCCAACGTGTCGGTGAACGGCGGCCAGAGCTGGACGGATCAGGATTTCCCCACGGCCCAGTTCTACCGTGTCATCACCACCGCCCACCAACCCTACATGATCTGCGGCGCCCAGCAGGACAACAGCACCGCCTGCGTGGCCCCGCGGGGATGGAGCCATCTGACGGCTTCCGGCGCGCCCTTCTTCACCGTCGGCGGATGCGAGAGCGGGTACATCGCCCCCCACCCGGAGAACCCGGACGTCTACTACGCCGGATGCTACGGGGGGAGCCTCTCCCGTTATGACCACGCCAACGGCCAGACCCGGGCGGTGAACGTCTGGCCCGACAATCCCATGGGGGAGTCCTCGGAGGACATGGTGGAGAGGGTCCAGTGGACCTTCCCCATCGTGTTCTCCCACCACGATCCCGCCGTCCTGTACACCGGAACCCAGAAGGTCTGGAAGACCACCAACGAGGGCCAGAGCTGGGAGGCCATCAGCCCCGATCTCACCCGGGCCGACCCCTCCACCATGGGTCCATCCGGCGGTCCCATCACCAAGGACCAGACCGGAGTGGAGACCTATGCCACCGTCTTCACCATCGCCCCCTCCTATCATGACCCCCAGGTGATCTGGGCGGGTTCCGACGACGGGTACGTCCAGGTGACGCGGAACGGAGGGGCGAGCTGGGAGAACGTCACTCCCCCCGACGCTCCCGACTTCGTCCGAATCAACACCATCGAGGCCTCGCCCACCACGGCTGGGAAAGCCTACGTGGCAGGAATCCGCTACCTGGTGGACAACGACCGGCGCCCCTACGTATGGAGGACGGAGGACTACGGGCGAAGCTGGACCAGGATCACCAACGGGATTCCCGGGGACGATTTCGTCCGGGCAGTCCGGGAGGATCCCGAGCGGCCGGGGCTCCTCTACGCCGCTTCGGAACGCACCGTCTACATCTCCTGGAACGATGGCGCCGATTGGCAACCCCTCACGCTCAACCTGCCCTCCACCCAGGTGGCGGACCTGGTGGTGAAGGAGGACGACCTGATCATCGCCACCCATGGCCGGTCCTTCTGGGCCATCTGGGGGATCGGCCCCCTCAGGGATCTGGGGCAGGTCGGGGCTGACGATCGGATCACGCTCTTCGATCCGCCAGATCCGATTCGGACCGTGGATTCGGCCGTGGAGGTGGTGTACTATCTTCCCCAGGACGTGGAAGGGGTGACCTTGGAGTTCCGGAACCAGGCCGGGGAGGTGGTGAGGACCTTCAGCGCCGTCGCCGGGGCCGAGGCTGCCGAGGAGCCGGAGGCCTCGCCGTTCACCGTCGTGGCCCGGGATCCCTCCCCCTCCACCCGATCCGGTTTGAACCGCTTCCGCTGGAATCTCCGCCTGCCGGGCTACACCGATTTTGAGGGACGCATCTTCTGGGCGGCGGGGAACAGTGGGCCCATGGTAGTCCCTGGTGCCTACACGGTCAGGCTTCTGGTGAACGGTGCGGAATCGGGCACCCGGGACTTCCACATCCTGGTGGATCCCCGTGTGAAGGGGGTGAGCCAGGCCGATCTCCAGGCCCGCTTCGACCTTGCGGTCCAGGTCCGGGACCGGGTCAGTAACGCCAACGAGGCCGTTATCCTGATCCGGGAGCTGAAGACCCAGATCGATGCCCGCTTGGAAGGCTCTACCGATCCGGGGTTGAGCACCGCCGGAAGAGCGCTCCAGCAAGCCCTCAGCGCCGTGGAGGGTGAGATCTACCAGGTACGGAACCGCAGCAGCCAGGATCCCCTGAATTTCCCCATCAAGCTCAACAACAAACTGGCGGCGCTCCTGGGGGTGGTGGAAAGCTCGGAGAACCGCCCCACGGACCAGTCCTATGCGGTCTTCGAGAGGCTGTCGGCTCTCCTCCAGGCTGAACTGGACCGGCTGGAGGGGATCCTGACCGGCGATCTGGCTGCCTTGAACGCCCGGTTCACGAGGGCAGGCATGGAGCCCGTCCAGGTGAGAAGAGGAGGGTGACATTTTCAGCGGCTTTCCGAGGGACCGTGGGCGTCGGTGGCCCAATGGGCTCCGACGCCCCCTGAGGGTTCTTCCCCTTCTCCTCCTCTTGGGGGGGTGCATGCCCGGAAGAGCCCTCAGCCCCTTCGATTCGGGTCAGGAGTCGGATGGGATCGTCCTCAGGGTGGAGAACCAGAACCTCCACGACGCGACTCTCTACCTCCTGCGGGAGGGGCAGCGCCAGGAGCTCGGCACCATCAGGGGAGGCGGCCTTCAGTTCATCGACTTCGGGTGGCCCGTCGGGCTCCCCCTCACCATCGAAATCCAATTGGAGGTGGGGGAGCGGTACCGGCCTCCGCCCTTCCCGCTGAGCGGCGGGGGACAGCTTCGCCTTACGGTGGCTGCCCAACTCCGGCGGAGCGCCTTCTACCGCTGAGGGGGGCGTGCCTTCGAAGCCGATCCCGGTGCCGCCTGGAGCTCTTCCAGGACGGCGTCCAGGAGGCTGCTGGCTCCGATCCGGAAGAGGGCGGGGCCGGTCCACTCGGGGCCCAGCTCGGTCTCCACCAACCTGAGCCATTCCAGCCCTTGCCGGGGGTTCTTGATTCCCCCGGCGGGTTTCAGCCCAACGGACTGGCCGGTGCGTTCTTGGTAATCCCGGATGGCCCCGGCCATGGCCAGGCCCACGGGGAGGGTGGCGTTCACCTTCTCCTTTCCGGTGGAGGTCTTGACGAAGTCGGCGCCCGCCATCATCGCGGTAAGCGCCGCCCTGGCCACCTGGTTCAGGGTCACCAGCTCCCCGGTGCCGAGGATCACCTTGAGGTGGGCCGTTCCCGCCGCCTCGCGCAGCTCCCGGATCTCCTGGTGAAGGACCTCCCAGCGCCCGGTCAGGGGCCATTCTCTTCGGATCACCACGTCGATCTCGCCGGCCCCGGTCTCCCGTGCCGCCTCCACCTCCCGGATTCTCTCCCTCAGGCCGGAGAGCCCGTGCGGGAACCCCGCCGACACAGTCGCAACCGCCACCCCTGAACCGTCCAGGGCCTTCAAGGCCTCGGGGAGGAAGGCGGGGTAGATGCAAACCGCAGCCACCGTGGGGGAGGGTCCCGCGAGCCTCAGCCTCCGCCCCAGCTCCCGGGGGAGGGGGGAGGCGGCCTTGCGACAGAGGGCCCGGACCCGGGGCACCGTGTCATCCCCGGACAGAGTGGTGAGGTCCAACGCCCTCAGGATACCCAGCAGCCGGGGAATCCTGCTACCGGGGCCGGGCCCTGGCCATCGGGTGAGAGCCTCGGTCTTGGCAGCGATCTCTTCAGCCGAAACGGAATGCCCCCGAATCCAGGGCAGGTCCATGGGGACCCCTGGATTCCTGGTAGGGCGCGGGACCTCGGCCGGTGCGGGAACGGCCTTGCTTTCGGGCATGGATGACCAAGGACGAAGAAGGGGCGGTCCGGGCGGCCCCAGAAGACGGACTGGGCCGTTTCACCGATCGGAGGTCTAGAAGGAAAATTAGGTCGGGAAGGAAGCTGCGGACAACAGGCCCCTTCTTCCGCTTCGGGCGACCCTTTCCAAACCACGTTGAATGTGTTATCCGATACTCGTTGTGGAGCCTGGGCCGACCCCTCTCCAGCCGCCTGAAGGCGGCCGCGAGGACCCGGACCAGGAACCGTGTTCGGGTATTCAGCCGTCGCCAGGCTCGGGGAATTCCGTCCCCTGCGACGGACTGGTCAACGGAGGAGCGCAGGATGCGTACGACCGGAACCGTGAAATGGTTCAACGATTCCAAGGGGTTCGGGTTCATCACCCCGGAAGGCAGCGACAAGGATTGCTTCGTGCATTTCTCTGCCATCGTTGGCTCGGGCTTCCGGACCCTTGCCGAGGGGGAGAAGGTGGAGTTCGATCTGGTTCAGGGCCAGAAGGGCCCCGCCGCCGAGAACGTTTCAAGGGGCGCCCTGTAGGGGCAGCCCATCCCGTAGGAGGGGTCTCTCGGTGTACCGGGGGCCCCCTTCTCTTTTTCGTCTCGGAAGGCTCCTTCCCGGGCGCCGGGGAATTGACCGGGACCGGTCGTATGGGTACCGTCTTCCCGAATGGGGGTGGATCGGGGCTGGTGTCCCGACTGGTCTTCAAAACCAGCTTGCCCGGCTAGAACCCGGGCGGGTGGGTTCGATTCCCACACGCCCCCGCCATCGGATCGGGTCCCCGGGGGCCAGCCCGTCGAGGCTCCGGGGCCCGTCTGAGGTTTGTGCGTGGTCCCGGCAGGTTGGCAGAGAGGCTCAGCCCTTGACCCACGCGGGGTTCACCGAAGTCATCCTGAATCCCGCCGCCAGCGGCGGAAGGGGAGCCCGTCTTCGACCCCGCGTGGAGGCCTGGCTGGCAAAACACCGGGTTCCCTATTCCCTGGTGGAAACCAGAGCCCCCCGGCAAGCCGGGGCCCTGGCCCGGGCGGCGGTGGCCAAGGGTGTGGAACGGATCCTGGTGGTCGGGGGGGACGGAACCATCCACGAGGTTGCCAACGGCCTCCTGGATCCTGCGATTCCCTGGCCTCCGCCCCCCTTGGCGGTGGTGCCCGTGGGAACGGGGAACGACTTCTTTCGGATGGTTGGAGCCTCGATGGGGGTTGATAGAGCCCTCGAGGTTCTTATCGCGGGAACCGTCGGTCTCTTCGACGTGGGAAGGGCGCGATTCGGGGGGGGCGAGAGGTACTTCGTCAACCTCATGGGAGTGGGCGTGGATGTGGAGGTCCTCGGGAGAATGGAGAGCTTCAAGTGGCTGGAAGGGCTGCCGAGATACCTGGCTGCGTTGGTGGCGGCCCTGGCCAGCTACCGTCCTGAAACAATCCGCGTTCTTCTCGAAGACCCCCCGGAGGAGGTTCAGGCCCGGATCCTTCTTGCGGCCGTGACGGTAGGACCCTCGGTGGGGGGAGGGTTCCTCCTCAGCCCCCAGGCATCTCCTCGGGACGGGCTCCTGGACCTCTTCTTCGTCCCCACCCTCGGGGCAGGGAAGCTGGTTCGCTATATACCCAAGGTCATCCGGGGCACTCACCAGGGCCTGCCGGAGCTTCGGATGAGGACCTTTGCCAGGGGACGGCTGGCCCGGGCGGACGGGGACCCCTTCTTCTTTGAGCTGGATGGCGAGAGAATGCCCCAAATGGTAAGGGAGTTGGAGATCGAAGTCGTCCCGGCCCGTCTGCCGGTGGTTCTTCCCGTGGGGAAGCCATGAGTAGGATACCCCCCACCTGCTTCCTCTTGGCATGGGCATTCCTCCTCCCGTCCCTCCTCTTGCCCCGGGTCGCCCGGTCCCAGGTGGTGGATACCCTCCAGGCCACCCGGGCCCCCGTTCAGGAGTCGTCCCCGTCACCGGAGGGGGGGGAGCAGGGCGTCACCCCACGAGGGGCTTTCCTGCGCTCCCTGCTGGTGCCCGGGTGGGGCCACGCCGAGGTGGGGTCGTACGTTCGAGGAGCTTTCTACTTCGCCACCCAATCCACCACGGCCCTAATGCTGTGGAAGACCGACACCCGCCTCGCCCGGGCGCGGGATCGGCGGGAGCTGATGGAGGCCCTGGTACGGGCCCGTCTCCAGGCCGGTGGCATCGTGGACCCGGCGGAGCTGGAGGCGGCGGTGGCGGGGGAGGAGGGAGTGGAGGGTCTGACGGCCCTGGAGGAATCCCGGAGCGAGCAACGGGAAGACTGGATTGCCCTGGGGATCTTCCTCCTCTTCCTCGGGGGAGCCGACGCCTATGTGTCCGCCCACCTGGCGGACTTCCCGGCGGCCATCGAGATCGAACCGACCCCGGCGGGGGGGGTGGAGGTCGGGTTCTCCCTTCCCGTGGGCCGGTGACGAGCGCTGAGCCCGCGGCCGGCCCTCACTCCTTCTCCCATTCCAGCAGCCGGGGCGGATCCCTTCCTTCCAGGACCGCATAGCTCCGGTGGGCGACCCAATCCCCGGCGTTCAGGTAGTGCCGCCCCGGCCCGATCTCCCTCAGGACCGGGATATGGGTATGGCCCAGGACCACCAGATCCAGCTCCGGAGAGCTCCGCAGGCGATCGCAGGCCCAGGCCTCCAGGTGGCGCGCCCGGCCCAACTGGACCTCAAGGGGCGCCCCCATCCGCTCCGGGGTCTTCGAAACCCGGCTGGCCAACCAGGCCCCCACGTCAGGGTGGAGCCACCGGAATGCGAAGCGGGTCGGAGCCCCCCTGAGAAGGAAGCGCAGGCACCGGTAACCCAGATCCCCGGTGCCGAGCCCATCCCCGTGGGCCAGGAGGGTGCGACGTCCCTGGAGGTCCAGGATCAGGGGCTCCTGGTGGAAATCCAGCCCGATCTCCTCCCGCAGAAAGCTACCTCCCCACCAGTCATGGTTCCCTCCCATGAGAAGGACCGGGGTTCCGCCGTCCACGAGGGACGCGAGGGCTCCCAGGATCCTGGTATGGCCCCTGGGGATGGCGCTCCCGTACTCGAACCAGAAATCGAAGAGGTCTCCGTTCACGATCACGCGGGAGGCGTGGGTGCCGCAGTGGTCCAACCAGGCCAGGAAGGCCTTTTCCGTCTCGCGGGGAACCGCACCCAGGTGGACGTCGCTTGCCAGGTAGATGGGCAGATCGGCCATGGATCAGGAAGGTAGAAGGAGGTCGGGACCCGTCACAAGGCGCCGGGCCCGGCTCTCAGTCCCGGGGATTGTGTTTCCCCCCCCTTCCCAACAGCTTGGACCCGTCGGGACCACCCCTTTTCTCACGAGATCCCATGTCCCTGACGGTACCGCGATCAGCAGGACCTTTCCCCCCGGGCAGAACCCCTTCTCGCTCTCTACCCGAGGGGGTCAGAGGCAGCAGACGGGCGGCCTGGGCGGGGATCACCCTGGCCTTCCTCCTGACGGGTTGCCGGCCCCGCCCGGTAGCGGATTGGGGACCTCCTGGGTGGGAGGAGGGACGGGTGGCGGCCGAGACCGCCGCCATGACCGAGCCCCGGGACCCCCGGAGGGTCGATTTCCGCTGGCGGGTCCGCGAGGCGGATCTGCGGTTCCAGGGAAAGGGGGTCGCTCGCATCCAGCCCCCCTACCGAATCCGGATCGACCTCTTCACCCCCCAGGGGGAAACGCTCTTCCAGGCCGCCCTGGTGGAGGGGAACCTTCGGGTCCCCCCCTGGGCGCCCAGGGAGCTGGCACCCCCCTCCGCCCTTCTCTGGGCCTCCCTGGGGGTCTTCCGCCCCGACGCCGATCTGGAGCTTCTGGGCAGCAGGCACCAGGAGGACGGATCGATTATCTTGCGCTACGGCTCGGAGGGGAGCCATGAGCTCAGGTTCCGGGTATTGGAGGGCAGGCTCACCCGGGCCGAGCTCTACCGGGGAGGCCACCTGGAAGAAGAGGTGGAGCTGACCCTGGACGGGGCATCGGGAGCGGTGGTGGAGACGGTATACCGGAACCGGGCCGAGTTCCTGGAATTGACCTTTACTCTGGAAAGGGTGGAGCGCGTTGATGCCTTTCCCTCCGCCATCTGGAATCCGGGCCTTTAGCGCCGCGGTCCTGGCCCTCCTCCTGGGGGGGTGTCTTTACAGCTTCCAGGCCGGCGCCGGTTTTCCCGACCATGTGAAGACCGTCGCCATCGTTCCCTTCGACAACGAGACCAATCGCCCCGAGATCACCGACGAGGTCTTCACCGCTCTTCTCAGGGAGTTCCCCAGGTCCCAGGGGCTCCAGCCCGCGGGGGAGGATGTGGCCGATGCGGTGGTCCGGGGGGTGATTCGCCAGTACACCCTCAACACTCCCAGCTACCGGCCCGGAGCCGCCGGAGCGGCGCCGGAGGTTCTCCAGCGCCAGGTGACCCTGGTGGTGCAGGTGCAGATCATCAACCAGGTGGATGACGAGATCCTCTGGGAAAGCCAGAGCCTCTCGGTCCAGGGGCAATTCCTGGAGGAGACGGAAAACGAGGATTTGGGGCGAGCCATGGCCATCGAGCTCCTGATCCAACGCATCATAGACGGCGCCCAGTCAAACTGGTAACTTCCGGCCCGTCGTGGTGCCCGGCAGAATGGACTGAGCCGTCAGGAGCGCATGCGTCCCCTCCGTTACCTCTCACTGACCCTGGCCCTCCTGGTTTTCTGGCTGGTTCTTTCGGGCTACTGGGACAACCCCCTCCTGTTCTCTTTCGGGGTCTTTTCCAGTTCCCTGGTGGCCTTGATCGCCTGGAGAATGGACGCCGCCGACGGGTACGGGTTCCCCCTGGCACTCCGGTGGGCCCGGTTGCCGGGGTACCTGCTCTGGCTTCTCCGGGAGATCGTCCGGTCGAACGTGAAGGTCGCCCGGATCATCCTGGACCCGAAGCTCCCCATCAGCCCGATCATGGTTCCCTTCCGGGCCCGGATGTCCACCGACCTCTGCCGGGTGATCTACGCCAACTCCATCACCCTCACGCCCGGTACCGTCACAACCGGAACCCAGGGTGAGATCCTGAGGATCCACGCCCTCACCTGGCAGGATGTGGACGGCAGGGAGGAGGACGAGATGGAGCACAGGGCCCGGGATCTGGAGGTCGTTCGCCGGGAAGGGGCGGAGAGGGCGTGATGCTCACCGTAACCTCCATCGCCATCCTCCTCACCATGCTCATGGCGCTGATCCGGGCTCTCCTCGGCCCCACCGTGTACGACCGGGTCCTGGCTGTGAACATGTTTGGCACCAAGACGGTTCTCATCATCGCCGTGCTGGGTTTCCTGGCCGGGCGGCCGGACTTCCTGGATCTCGCTATCCTCTACGCCCTCATCAACTTCATCGGAACGTTGGCCGTCCTGAAGTTCTTCGAGTACGGAGACCTGGGCCGGCGGTTGGATTCCAAGGGGGACGCGTGATGGAGCTGGCGGCGGCGATCCTGAGCGGTGCCCTGCTTCTGGGCGGGTCCTTCTTCGCTCTGGTGGGTGGGATCGGCATTCTCCGCATGCCGGACCTCTTCACCCGCCTCCACGCCGCCGGCATCACCGACACCATGGGGGCCGGCCTCATCCTGGCGGGCCTCATGGTCCATGCCGGGGTGAGCCTGGTGACGGTGAAGCTGTTGATGATCCTCGGTTTCCTCTGGTTCTCCAGCCCCGTCTCCACCCATGCCCTCGCCCGGGCGACCCTGGCGGGCGGCCAGGAGCCCTTCTGGGCCGAGGACCTGGAGATCCCCGAGACGGCCAGGATTCCCGGCAGGCCTTCCGGGGAGAGCGGGAGAAAGGGGGAAGAGTAGCGTGGAGATCCTCATCGATTTCGCCCTGTTGGCGTTCCTCGGTGCAACCGCGCTGGCGGTGGTCCGGGTGAGAAACCTCTTCGCGGCGGTCATGCTCACGGGAATCTACTCCTTCCTTTCCGCGAGCCTCTTCACCGTCATGGATGCCGTGGACGTGGCCTTCACCGAGGCGGCGGTGGGAGCCGGTTTCTCCACCGTCCTCATGCTCGCCACCCTGGCCCTGGTGGGATCCAGGGTCACGGAGCCCCAGTTCCGCATCATCGACGTCTCCGTCAAGGTTCCCCCCAAACGGCCTGTCTTTCCTCTGTTCGTGGTCATTCTCACCGGTGCCATCCTGGTCTACGGCACGCTGGACATGCCCGCCTTCGGCGACCCGACCAACCCCATCCACCAGCACGTTGCACCCCATTACCTGGAGGAGTCGGGGCATGAGATCGGGATCCCCAACGTCGTGACGTCGGTTCTGGCATCCTACCGGGGCTACGACACCATGGGGGAGACCACGGTGGTCTTCACCGCGGCCGTGGGCGTCATGATCCTCCTCTCGGCCATGCGGAGGCGGGACCGCTTCGGGGAGGAGGCCTGGGGAGACGAACGGGTGGAGACGCTGGACATCGGCTTCGTCGACGCCTTCGGATCGGAGATGGAGGGCCAGGGAGAAGGGGAGGACACGGGCAGGGAGGGGGGGGCGGGATGAGCGATCAGGTGATCCTCCGGGTGGCCACCAAGCTCGCCGTCCCAGCCGTGCTCCTCTTTGCCCTTTACGTGCAGTTCCATGGGGACTTCGGCCCGGGCGGGGGGTTCCAGGCCGGGGTGATTCTCGCTGCCGGAATGGTGCTCTACGCCATGGTTTTCGGTCTCAGGCGGGCGCAGGAGGTCTTCCCCACGGCGGTGGCCCGGTTCCTCGCCGCCCTGGGCGTCCTCATCTACGCCGGAGTCGGACTCGTTTCGGTCTTCCTCGGGGGGGACTTCCTCGACTACGCCGTTCTTGCCCAGGACCCGGAGCACGGCCAACACCTCGGCATTCTGCTGGTGGAGCTGGGAGTGATGGTCACCGTGCAGGGGGTCATGCTCACCATCTTCTACTTCTACGCCGCCCGGGGGAGGGAAGACCTGTGAGGGTACTGGGACTGTACAACTACTGGGTCTTCATCTTCCTCATGATGGTGGGGTTCTACATCCTCATCTCCCGGCGGAACCTGGTCAAGAAGATCCTGGGACTGAACATCTTCCAGACCTCCGTGTTCATCTTCTACATCAGCATGGGGAAGATCACCGGAGGAACCGCCCCGATCCTGATGGAGACCGGGGCTCCGGTCGTCTACTCCAACCCCGTTCCCCATGTGCTGATCCTCACCGCCATCGTCGTGGGGGTGTCCACCACCGCGGTGGCCCTGGCGCTTGTGGTCCGCATCAAGGAAGCCTACGGAACGATCGAGGGGGATGAGATCTCGGCCATGGACAACAGCCAGGAATCCCTGTGACCGAGCACCTCCCCGCCCTCCAGGTCGTGATACCCCTCATGGCCGCCCCCATCGCCTCCCTTCTCCGGTGGCGGCGGGCCGCCTGGGCGTGGGCTCTGATGGTCTCGTGGGCGGTGCTGTTCATGGCCGTCTCCCTCCTCAGGCGGGTCCTCGAGGAGGGGGCGATCAGCTATCCCATCGGTGGCTGGGCGGCGCCCATCGGCATCGAGTACCACATCGACGCCTTGAGCGCCTGGGTCCTGGTCATCGTGGCCTTCATTGCCGCGGTTGTCCTCCCGTACTCCAGGGCGAGCGTGGAGCGGGAGGTGGACCCGCAGAGGATACCCCTTCTCTATTCCGCCCTGCTGCTGTGCCTGACCGGGCTGCTGGGGATCACCGTCACCGGTGACGTCTTCAACCTCTTCGTGTTCCTGGAGATCTCCTCCATCTCCTCGTATGCCCTTATCGCCACCGGTCGTGACCGGAGGGCCCTCCACGCAGCCTACAAGTACCTCATCATGGGGAGCATCGGGGCCACGTTCATCGTGATCGGCATCGGGATGATGTACGTGATGACGGGCACGCTGAACATGGCGGACCTGGCGGAGCGCCTCCCGGCGGTCAGCAGCCGCACCGTCCCGGTGGCTTTCGCATTCCTGACGGTGGGGATCAGCCTGAAGTTGGCCCTGTTCCCCCTCCACCTCTGGCTCCCCGACGCCTACGCCTTCGCCCCCTCCGCCGTGACCGCGTTTCTCGCTTCCACGGCGACCAAGGTGGCGGTCTATATGCTGGTGAGGTTCTTCTTCACCGTCTTCGGGCCGGCCTTTTCCCTGGATGTCATGGCCTTCCACAGGGTTCTCCTTCCCCTGGCGATCCTGGCGATCCTGTCCGGCTCCATGACCGCCATCTACCAACGGGACGTGAAGCGCCTCCTGGCCTACTCCAGCGTGGCCCAGATCGGGTACATGGTGCTGGGAATCTCCCTGGTCTCGGTCACGGCGCTGACGGGCGGGCTTCTCCACCTCTTCAATCACGCCCTCATGAAGGGTGCCCTCTTCATGGCCATGGGGTGCGTCATGTACCAGGTGGGATCGGTCCGCATCGAGGCCATGCAGGGGTTGGGCCGGAGGATGCCCTGGACCATGGCGGCCTTCGTGGTCGGCGGCCTCTCCCTCATCGGGGTTCCCGGCACGGTGGGGTTCATCAGCAAGTGGTACCTGGTCCTGGGCGCGGTGGAGAAGGGGCAGTGGATCGTGGCCGGGCTGATCCTGTTGGGCTCCCTCATGGCCCTGGTCTACGTCTGGCGGGTGGTGGAGGTGGCCTACTTCCGCGAGCCCCAACGCAACAGGACGGTAGGGGAGGCCCCCCTCTCCCTCCTGATCCCCACCTGGGTCCTGGTGGCCGCCAATGTCTTTTTCGGCCTGGACGCGCGGTTGACGGCCGGGATCGCTACCCGGGCCGCTGAGCTCCTCCTGGGAGGGGCCCTGTGAACGTGCCAGGCGCCCCCTTCGGATTCCTCCCCGGCGGAACGGCCGTCCTCCTGGCGCTTCTGCTCCCCCTCTTCACCACCGTCCTCATCGGGTGGTTCCGGGACCGGCCGAACCTGCGGGAGGCGGCGACCCTGGCCGGGGGGGTGACTCTCTTCTGCGTCGTCCTTTCCCTCTTCCCGGAGGTCATGGCGGGCGGGCGGCCCCGGATCCTCCTGGCTACCCCCCTGCCGGGGATCCCCCTGGTGCTGGAGGTTGAGCCGCTGGGTTACCTCTTCTCCCTGGTGGCCTCCTTCCTCTGGATCGTCACTTCCCTCTACTCCATCGGCTACATGCGGGGCCACCACGAGAAGAACCAGACCCGGTTCTACCTCTTCTTCGCCGTGGCCATCACCGCCACCATGGGCGTGGCGTTCTCCGGAAACCTCCTCACCCTGTTCCTCTTCTATGAGGCCCTGACCCTCTCCACCTTCCCCCTGGTCACCCACCATCAGACGGAGGAGGCCCGGAAGGCGGGAAGGGTCTACCTGGGGATCCTCCTGGGCACCTCCGTCGGGCTGCTCCTGTTGGGGATCGTCTGGGCCTACGCCCTGGCGGGGACGCTCGAGTTCCGGGCGGGAGGCATCCTGCAGGGGCACATCGCCCCGGGCGCCGTTCCCTTCCTTCTGGCCCTTTTCGTCTTCGGCGTGGGGAAGGCCGCGGTCATGCCCTTCCACCGGTGGCTGCCCGCCGCCATGGTGGCACCGACGCCGGTTTCGGCCCTCCTCCATGCGGTCGCCGTGGTGAAGGCCGGGGTGTTCACGATCCTGAAGGTCTCCCTCTACACCTTCGGGCCGGAACTCATCGCCGAGACCGGTGCCGGGGACGTCCTCCTTTGGGTGGCCGGGGCCACCATCATCCTGGCCTCCCTGGTGGCTTTCACCAAGGACAACCTGAAGGCCCGGTTGGCCTACTCCACCGTCAGCCAGCTCTCTTATATCGTCCTGGGGGCCCTGGTGGCCAATCGCTGGGGGATCATGGGCGGAGGGATGCACATCGTCATGCACGCCTTCGGCAAGATCACCCTCTTCTTCGGGGCGGGGGCGATCATGGTAGCGGCCCACCGGACCAAGATCAGCCAGATGAACGGCCTGGGCCGGACCATGCCCTTCACCTTCGCCGCCTTCTTCGTGGGGAGCCTGAGCATCATCGGCCTTCCCCCGGCGGGAGGGGCCTGGAGCAAATGGTATCTGGGCATGGGCACTCTTGAGGCGGGGCATTGGGGCCTTCTTTTCGTCCTCATGCTCAGCTCCCTCCTGTCCCTGGTCTACCTCCTCGAGATCCCTTTGAAGGCCTTTTTCGGCCGGCCTGACCAGCCCCTGGAACCCGCTGGGATCCATGAAGCGCCCCTGCCCATGCTGGTGGCCATGGGGGTGACCTCCCTGGTCAGCCTGGCGCTGTTCGCCTATCCCGAGCCCTTCTATCGGCTCCTGGCCCTGGTGGTGGGGGGGTAAACAGGCATGGAGGAATCGAGCGTCATGAAGGCCTCTGGAGAGAGAGCGCGGTTCCTGGATCGGCAGAGGAACGTCGATCGGCTGCTGTGGGGCGCCACCGCCCTTGGCGTGATCGTCATTCTGTCGGACTTCTTCTTCCACCGCCATGTCTACCACCCCTGGGAGAACTTCCGGGGCTTCTACGGGGTGTTCGGGGCCGTCGGGATCGTGCTTCTCGTGCAGTTGGCCAAGGCTCTTCGAAGGCTGGTGATGCGGGACGAGGACTACTATGAGTCCGACTGAGCTCCCGCCCTTTGCCGCCTATTTCGCTGCCGCCCTCCTGGTCCCCTTCCTCCGGGGTTGGTTGAGGGCAGGGGTCCTCCTCCTGGTGCCCGTCCTCGGGGCTCTTGCCCTCCTGGGTCTGGAGCCGGGAGTCCATGCCCAGGTGAGGGTCATGGACTTCACCCTGACGGTGTTCCAGGTGGACAGGCTGAGCCTGCTCTTCGGATACCTGTTCAACCTCGCTGCCTTCCTGGCCTTCCTCTTCAGCCTTCACCTGAAACGTGAGGAAGGGGCGGCCCTTCAGCATTCCGCAGGACTGGCCTACGCCGGGAGCGCCCTGGGAGCCGTCTTCGCCGGGGACCTCATCACCCTTTTCATCTTCTGGGAACTCCTCGCCCTCACCTCCGTCTTCCTGGTCTGGGCCCGGAAGAGCAACCGGTCCCTTTCCTCGGGGGTTCGATACCTCGTCGTGAACGTGGTGAGCGGAGTGCTCCTCCTGGCCGGGGCGCTGATCCATGCCCATCAGACCGGGAGCATCGCCTTCACCTATCTGGGGCTCGACGGCCTCGCCTCCTGGCTCATTCTCCTGGCGTTCGGGATCAAGGCAGGGTTCCCGCTCCTGCACGGGTGGCTGGTGGACGCCTATCCGGAAGCGACCCCGACCGGAACGGTCTTCCTCTCGGCCTTCACGACGAAGGTGGCGGTCTACGCTCTCGCCCGGGCCTTCCCCGGAACGGACCTCCTGGTCACGGTGGGCGTGGTGATGACCTGCTTCCCCATCTTCTACGCCGTGATCGAAAACGACCTCCGGCGGGTCCTCTCCTACTCGATGATCAACCAGATCGGTTTCATGGTCGTGGGAATCGGCCTGGGCACGCCGTTGGCCGTGAACGGCGCGGTCGCGCACGCCTTCAACGACGTCATCTTCAAAGGCCTCCTGATGATGTCCATGGGGGCTGTCCTCTTCCGAACCGGAACGGTCAAGGGGACCGACCTCGGGGGTCTCTACAAGTCCATGCCCCTGACCGCCGCCTTCTCCCTCGTGGGGGCGGCCTCCATCTCCGCCGTCCCCCTGTTCAGCGGGTTCGTGAGCAAATCCATGGTGATGGCGGCAGCCCTGGAAGGGGGGCACGGATGGATCTGGATTCTGCTCCTCTTCGCCTCGGCCGGGGTCGTGGAGCACGCAGGGATCAAGATCCCGTTCTTCGGCTTCTTTGCTCACGACTCGGGGATCCGGACCAGGGAAGCTCCCCTCAACATGCTCCTGGCCATGGGCATCGCATCGGTCCTCTGCATCGCCATCGGAGCCTTCCCCCACAAGACCGTCTACCCGCTGCTGCCGTTCCCCGTGGAATTCGTCCCCTATGACGCCACCCACGTTCTCACCCAGTTGCAGCTCCTCTTCTTCTCCTCTCTCGGGGTGTTCTGGATGATGAGGACCGGGTGGTACCCGCCGGAGAAACGGTCCGTGAACCTGGATTCGGACTGGGCCTACCGGTGGCTTGCACCCCGGGTCGTGCGTTCGGCGGGGAGTGCGATCGCCAGGGCGGACGGCGGCTTCCGAAGGGTCTCCCTCCGTTGGCTCTCTGTCTTCCTGAAAGAAGCGGCCAAGGCACTGAGCCCCACCAGCGGGTTGTCGCGGCACTATCCCACCGGGTTCATGGTACTGTGGGTTTCCATCCTCCTGGGGGCTTATCTTCTGTTCTACTTCCTGTAGTCCCCATTCCGCTCCGGCGGTCCGCACGGCGGATTCCGGAAAGAGGAGAGGGGGGGACCCCACCCCCGAGTTGAAGAAGGAACGGACCATGGGACACCCTCGATCTCCAGGGGAGAAGGTCCTGAGCCGAGAGGATTTTCTGGGACGGTTCGCCAGGCCCCGGGAGGGCCGCCTGGTCTTCACCAATGGCTGTTTCGACATCCTCCACCGGGGCCATGTCGAGTACCTGCACCAGGCCCGGGCGCTGGGAGACGCCCTGGTGGTGGCGGTGAACAGCGACGCGTCGGTGGAGCGCCTGAAGGGCCCCGGCAGGCCGGTGGTGCCCCAGGGGGACCGAGCCCTCGTCCTGGCCTCCCTGGAGTCGGTGGACGCCGTGACGCTCTTCCATGAGGATACCCCCCGATCACTCATCGCCGACCTCCTTCCGGACGTTCTGGTGAAGGGTGGGGACTACACCTCCGATCGGGTCGTCGGACGGGAGGAGGTGGAGGGGGCCGGGGGAAGGGTGGTGATCGTGCCTCTGATCCAGGGGCGCTCCACCAGCCTGATCCTCCAGCAGTTGAAAGCCGAGCCATGACACGACGCCACGACGGTCGGAATCCATGGGAACTCCGGCCAACCCTCCTTGAGGTGGACGCGGTCCCCTACGCCGAAGGTTCGTGCCTGATCGCTACCGGGGACACCCGTGTCCTCTGTGCCGCATCGATCCAGGAGGGAGTTCCGGATTGGCGGGCCGCCTCGGGAAAAGGCTGGGTCACAGGGGAGTACGGAATGCTCCCCCGGGCCACCCACACCCGGAGCCGGCGGGAAACGACGGGGGCCAAGGGGCGTACCCAGGAAATCCAGCGGCTCATCGGCCGCGCTCTGCGCTCCGTCACCGACCTTGGAGCCCTCGGACTCCGGACCGTCATCCTGGATTGCGACGTGTTGCAGGCCGACGGAGGCACCCGTACGGCGTCGGTGACGGGGGCCGCGGTGGCCCTGGCACGGGCATTCCGTGGGCTGGTTCGGAGCGGAGATCTCCCGCGGGACCCTATGAAGGAGCTGGTAGCCGCGGTGAGCGTGGGAATCTGGAACGGAGTGCCGGTCCTGGACCTGGACTACTTCGAGGACTCCCGGGCTCAGGTGGACATGAATCTGGTAGCCACCGCGGGGGGGAAGCTGGTGGAGCTTCAGGGCACGGCCGAAGGGGACCCCTTCGCCAGGGAAGAGCTCCTGGAGCTCCTGGAGTTGGGGTTGGACGGGGTGAAATCCCTCGGGCAAGCCCAGAAGACGGCCGTGGAGGAATGATCATGCGCCTGGTGGTGGCCACCCGCAGTCGCCACAAGATGAGGGAGATCAGGGAGATCCTCTCCGGAGTAGAGGGCTTGGAGGTCCTCAGCCTGGACGATGCCGGTGTTCCCTACGAGGAGGAGGAGGAGCATCTCGAGCCCCATGACACGTTCGAGGAGAACGCACGCTCCAAGGCCTTGCACTTCTTCGGGAAGACGGGCTGTCCCACAGTGGCGGACGACTCGGGTCTCGAGGTGGAGACGCTCCAGGGGGCCCCCGGAGTCCGTACCAAACGGTTTGCCCCTGGGGACGATCTGGAAGGAGAGGCCCGGGACCTGGCCAACAACGCCCATCTTCTGGGCCTCCTCGAGGGAAGAGCCCCGGAGGAGAGGGGAGCGCGCTACGTTTGCGTGGCGGCCCTGGCCCGTGGAGAAGAGGGGGTGCGGTGCTTCCGGGGCGAGGCCCCGGGAAGGGTCCTGGAGGCCCCCCGAGGAACAGGCGGCTTCGGATACGACCCGGTGATCCTGGACGAAGCGTCCGGAAGGAGCTTTGCCGAGCTGACCCCGGAGGAGAAGAACGACCGGAGCCACCGTGGAAGGGCGTTCCGGGCCTTGGAGGAAGCACTGAGAAAGGGGAGTTGAACGGGGCGAAAGGCAGGCCCCGTCCGGAAGCCATGGCAAAACAGACCATCACCCCCACCCACGTCGCACCCACGCCGGACGGGAGAGCCCTGGAGATCCGATGGCAGGACGGCCATGTCTCGGTCTACGAGCCCAGGTACCTCCGGCTCAACTGCCCATGCGCCGGATGCGTGGACGAAATGACCGGCCAGAGAACGCTGGTGCCGGCGATGGTCCCCGACGGGGTCCATCCCACGGCCATCCACTACGTGGGGCGCTACGCCCTGCAGTTCCTCTGGAGCGATGGACACGACACCGGGTTCTTCTCCTTCGACTACCTGCGGCGCCTCTGCCCCTGTCCCGACTGCGCGCTGGCCGCCCTCGGGGGCAGGGCCGGCCCGGGGGGGAGCTGAGGGTACCGGCCGGGGAAGGGGGAGTGGTATCTTTCGGCGTCCCGGGAGGTCGGGTGCCCCCGACCCTACCGGGCAGACAGCACGGGGTGTGGCGCAGTCCGGTAGCGCGCCTGCTTTGGGAGCAGGAGGTCCCGGGTTCGAATCCCGGCGCCCCGATGACATTCCGCAATGCGGCCGCATTTTCGCCAGCGCCGGGATCTCCGAGGAGCGAAGCGACGCAGGAACATCCCGGCGCCCCGATGATCGTCCGCGAATGCGTGAGATGGTCTACCTTCCATGGGCCCGGAAGTGAGGGAAGGGAGGTCCCCTCCCACCCCGGTGGTGGCGTGTGATCCTCCTCCTCGACTACCTGGGTCCTTCCGGCATGCGTGTTGCGGTTGCGGACCCAGAAGAGAACCTCCACCTCGGAATAAGACATGGCGACCCCCCCGGAACTCACCACCCATGAACTCCATCGCGTTTGCGACCCCGACTCCCTGGGTTTCCAGACCACCGACGAGGTCGAACCCCTGGCCGGAGCGCTGGGCCAGGAGGACGCCATGGAAGCCCTTGCCTTCGGGGTGTCCGTGGCCTCCAGGGGGTACAACATCTTCGCGTTGGGCCAAGCGGGGTCAGGGCGCCGGACCTTCATCAAGGAGGAGCTTCAGGCCCGGGCCGAGAACGAGCCCACCCCCTCCTCCTGGTGTTACGGATTCAACTTCAAGAACCCGAGACACCCCAGGGTCCTGGAGCTGCCAACAGGGAGGGGAGGGCTCCTCCGCGCTCGACTCGAAGCCCTCACGGCTGACCTGAAACGAGCCATCCCCCAGGCACTGGACGCGGACGACGTCTCGAACCGACGCGCGGGGATCTACGAGGGGCGGGGCCGGGAGGCTTCAGCCGCAATGGATGCCTTCCGAAAGGGGGTGGAGGGCGACCCGAACGTGGCCCTCATCGGCAACCAGGATGGGGTGGTCGTGGTGCCGGCCCTGAAGGGAGAGCCCCTCTCGAAGGAGGCGTTCAACAGCCTCCCGTCCGAGCTTCGGGCTACCGTCGAGTCCAGGGTGCGGGAGGCGAGCAAGGGGCTCTTTCAAGCCCAAAGAAGAATGCACGAGCTTCAGCGGGAAGCCGAGGCTCTCGCAGAGGAGCTGCATGGCCAAGTCACCAGGAGTGTGGTGGAGCACCGCTTCACCGCCATCAAGGAATTCTACAAGGATAGCCCCGGCGTTCTGAAGCACCTTGACGCCATGGCGGCCGATATCGTCGAGAATTGGGAGAAGTTCACTCCCCGGGGAAAAGAGCAGGAGGATGCGGCGGCCACCCTCATGGGCAGTCCTCCGGAGGATTTCTTCCTCCGCTACCGCGTGAACCCCATCGTGGACCGTGACCGGCACTCCGGGGCACCGGTGATCTTCGAATCCAACCCCACTCTCCTGAACCTCCTGGGACGAGTGGAAGGGCAGGTCCGTTTCGGCGTCATGGTCACGGACTTCACGAGGATCGCCCCCGGGGCACTTCACCGGGCCAATGGGGGGTACCTCATTCTCCACGCCGAGGAGCTCCTGTCCCGCCACCAGGTGTGGACCGCCCTGAAACGGACCCTCCGGACCCGTGAGCTGAGCCCCGCCGACCCGGCCGGGGACATGGGTTTGCTGGTTACGGAGACCCTCGATCCAGAGCCGATCCCCCTGCGCGTGAAGGTAGTCCTCATCGGGGAGCCTCAGACGTACTACCTCCTTCAGCAGGCTGACCCCGAGTTCGACGAGCTCTTCAAGGTGAAGGTGGACTTCACCCCTTACATGGACCGGACGGAGGAGACGGAGAGGGGATACGCCTCGTTCGTGGCTGCCCGATGCAGAAAGGAGGACCTTACGCCCTTCGACGCCACTGCGGTGGCGGCCGTGATCGAGGAGGGGTCACGCCTCGCGAGCAACCAGCACCAGCTTTCCACGCGGTTCCGAGCCGTGCGGGATCTGGTCCGGGAGGCTGCCCACTACGCCTCGAAGGAAGAGGCAAAGATGGTCGCCAGGCGTCACGTGGAAGGCGCTCTATACGAGCGGTTTCGTCGCAACAATCGGCCGCATCAGGAGATGCTTGACCTGATCAAGCGGGGCGTTCTCTCCTTCGAGCCCCGGGGGAGGGAAGTGGGTCAGATCCATGGGATCGGCCTCATCCAGGTCAGCGACGATGCCTTCGGGCGTCCCATCCGGGTCATGTGCAGCGCCTACCTGGGGACGGAAGGGATCATCAACATCGAACGTGAAGCCGACATGAGCGGACGGATCCACAACAAGGGGTTCCTGGTCCTCTCCGGGTACCTGGGCCGCACCTTCGCCCGCTCCAAGCCGCTCCTGCTCTCCGCGAGCCTTTCCTTTGACCAGCTTTATGAGGAGGTGGAGGGGGATAGCGCGTCGGCGGCGGAGCTCTATGCACTCCTCTCCTCCATCTCCGGCGTCCCCATTCGGCAGGACGTCTGCATCACCGGCGCCATCAACCAGGATGGAGTGATCCTCCCCATCGGAGGCGTCACGGCGAAGGTGGAAGGGGTTTTCGCCGCGTTCGAACAGACGGGCCTCACGGGAGAGCAGGGCGTCATCGTGCCTCGCCGCAACGTCGAGAACCTGGTGTTGCGGCGAAAGGTGCGGGACGCGGTCGCCCAGGGGCTTTTCCACATCTGGGCCATCGAGCGGATCGAGGACGGGTGGCCCATCCTGACCGGCCTGGAGGCCGGGGAAATCCAGGAGGACGAGACCTTCCCTGAGGGGACCATCCACAACCTGGTGATGAAGCAGATGGACGAGTTCCTGCTGGAATGGCGGGGAATGGGAGGGGGAGGAGAGGAGGATGGTTCCGAGGGGGAGGGGTTCGGTGAGGCTGAGGGAGAGCCCCCCGGGCACGAGTCAGGCCAGGTATGAGAAAACGGCGGCGGAGCCGTGGACTGAGGGCGCCTCCCGGGATCCTCCTTCGCCTCCTTCCCCTGGCTTTCACCATCGGGGCCTGCCAGATGGTCGGAGAGGGGCGCACCACCATCCCGACCCCGGTCGAGGCCGGTCCGGCTCCTCCCGGGCCTGAGGGCACCTACGGGGGTCATCTGAACATCGATGGAGGAGAAGTCCCCGCCTCCCTGACCCTGATTCGAGAGGGGAGCGGAAAGCTCCTGGGATTCCTGGAACTCCCCTCGGAGCTTGAGGCACAGGGGGAAGGGGAGGTGAGCGGGAGGAGTTTCCGCCTGGAGCTCTCCTACGGGGGCGAGTGTCCGGGACGAATGGTCCTGGTAGGACGCTGGGAGCCGGGGGCGGAGATCCTGACGGGGGTGGTTCGGGCTTCGGATTGCACGGGAAAGGCCGAAGGCAGCTTCAGGCTCTCCGCCCACCACCCCCAACCGCTCCCGCGGAACCCCTGGGCATCTCCCGCCCAGAAATCGGTGACGGCTCCACCCCAGAGCGGGAGAGAGGGCCGGGGAGGAGCGCGG
The DNA here is from genome assembly GCA_041309685.1 of Gemmatimonadales bacterium. Classification (GTDB taxonomy): domain Bacteria; phylum Gemmatimonadota; class Gemmatimonadetes; order Longimicrobiales; family Gaopeijiaceae; genus JBFYZD01. The sequence goes on from JBFYZD010000289.1 coordinate 39,408, forward strand.
GCGGCTCAGGGAACTCCAGCCATGGGGGGGGAGATCCGGCCCCGCCGGCCGGCAGGTCGTTGACGCTCCTCGCGGTTCCTGCATAGCTTCCACTCGACCCCCCAAGGGGCATCGGGTGGTAGGATGTGCAGCCCTGTGGGGGAGTCTGCGCCCGTAGCTCAGCTGGATAGAGCATCGGCCTTCTAAGCCGAGGGTCCCAGGTTCGAGTCCTGGCGGGCGCGCTGGCTCCTGAAGACCTCATGGTCACCCTCTGGGGCGCCCCGGTCAAGGACCGGGGAGTCGGGTAATCCCTGTTTACCTTCTCCCTGTGTTAGCTTATTTTTATTGTTTGCCAGTCTTCGCCGAGGCCGCTCAGAGGCTGAAGAACCGGGGAAGACCGGGAGGGATGGTGGGCGTAGCTCAGGCGGTTAGAGCGCCAGGTTGTGGCCCTGGAGGTCGCCGGTTCGAGTCCGGTCGCTCACCCTTCGGCTTGCCGGCCAGTTGAGCCGGCGAAGAAGAAGAAAGAAAAGAGGCTTCGATCCGTTGACAGGTCAGTAACGATCTTTTATGATAGAGGCCTCGCAGCCGGTCGGCGGGTAGCGACCAGCTGCGTT
>JBFYZD010000290.1:0-2527 GCA_041309685.1 Gemmatimonadales bacterium
ATGCACGAGGTGCTGACCCTGGACGGGGGGGTGGAGGTGAATCACTCCCTTGGGGCCGGCCAGGATTGGAGCCAGGGGAGCGTCCCCGCCTCAGGCGCGGCTTCGGGAACCCGCCTGGCCCTGTTCGCCCCCGACCTGGAACCGCCCAGGACGGCCAGGGGGGGGTTGGGGCTCTTCCATACCTTCAACGGCGGGTTGCGGTTGGGGGTGTCAGGGAGCTTCCGGCGCACGGAGGCCCTTCTCCGAAGGATCGACCTGAACCGGCTCCTGGTTCCATCGGGCACGGACCAGGATGGCAGGCCCCTCTTTGGCGATCTCCGGATCGTGTCGGGCGTGCTTCTCGCCGACCCGGCGTCCAATCGGCGCTTCCCGGGCTTCGAGAGCGTCTGGGCCCTGAACGCGGATGGTTGGTCGGAGTACCGGGGCGTGACGGCCTCCGTGGATGCGCCCCTCTGGCAGGGTGGCTCCCTTTCCTTGAGCTATACCTGGTCCGAGACCACCGACAATTGGGTGGGGGCGGCCCAGGGTGGGGCGTTGGCCCGGGTGGTGCCGGAGCTGCCGGTGGAGGGGTGGGACGAGTCCCGGTCCGACTTCGACGTCCCTCACAGACTGAGTGCCCTCGTGATGCTCCCTCTCCCCTTCCCCTGGGGGGGAGAGGTGACGGGCCTCTACACCCTTCGGTCCGACCTCCCCTTCACCCCCCGGGTCGCAGCGGGGCTGGATGCCAACGGCGACGGCTCTCCCTTCAACGACGTGGCCTTCGTGCCCTCGTCCGGGGGCGGCATCGAGGCGTTGGCCCAGGAGTGGGATTGCCTTGCCCGGGGCCTGGGTGGCTTTGCCGAGCGAAACGGTTGCCGGGGCGACCCCGTCCATACGCTGAATGTGCGCCTCAGCCTGGGGCTGCCGCGGGTCGGGGGCGTGGCCGGCGCCCTGGTGGTGGACGGCTTGAACCTGACGGACGCGGACATGGGGGTCCGGGACGACAACCTGCTCCTGCTCAGGAGTGGGGTGGTGAAGGCCACCCCGACCGGCGTCGAGGTTCCCTATCGCGTGAACCCGGGCTTCGGTGGCTGGGTCTTCCGGGGGGACACGGGGCGGATGGTCCGTGTGGGGATCCGGATCGGAGGTGGACAATGAGGCCCGCCCGCCCGTTCCACAGGATTCTGGCCCCGGCCGCGGCTCTGGCGCTGGCTCTGGCCGGCTGTGAGCAGCCCGGCGAGGGAGACGTCCTCTCCATCGAGGCTGTCGGGGCCGTCGGGGCCGTGCTCGTTCTGGATGCCAACGGCACCGGCCGGGCCGATCAGGGGGACCTGCCTTTGGCAGGGTGGACCGTGAACCTGGACCAGCCCGCCGGGGGGACGGTCGCTTCGGCGGTCACGGATGAGGAGGGAGCCGCGGTGTTCCTCGAGGTGCCCGTCGGACGCCTGGTCCCCTCCGTGCCGGCCAATGCGCTGGGAGATACCCTGAGCCTGATTCCCGCGACCGCTCTACCCTTCACCCTGGGTGCGTCCCAGACCGCGAGCCTGGCCCCGGTGGTGACGCTGCCGACCTACTCGGTGGGCCAGGCCCGGGAGCTTCCGGCGGGCAAACCCCTGTTCACCGAGGGAATTGCGTTGAACGGCCTCGGCACGACGGACCGGGTCCTGCACCTCAAGGCCGGGGACCGGTACATCAGGGTGCTCTCCGTGGATGAGGGATCGGTGGCGGTGGGAGACAGCGTCCGGGTGGCGGGACGCACCGCGGTGGATCAGGGGGTTCCGGTCCTGGACGGGCAGGCGGTGTTCCGCCTGAGGGCGGGAGGGCCGCAGCCCGTGCCCCTGCAGCTCTCCACAGGGGAGGCGGCCGGCGCCCGGGGAGGGGAGTTGGACGCCGCCCTGGTCTTCGTCACCGGTGCGGAGATCAAGGAGGTGGTCGATCAGGGAGAGGAGGGGGTCCTGCTGGTGGCGGACGACGGGAACGGCCCCGTCACCATCCGGTTCCGTTCCTCTTTTCAGGTAGACCCTGAGGCCATCGAGCCCGACACCGATTTCCTGGCGGTCGCCGTGGGGCTCCTGGTGCCGGGTCGGCTGGGGACGGAGGTCGTGTGGGAGATCCGGCCGCGCACGACCTCCGATGTGTTGATCGGCCGGTTGGGGGGGTGAGGTGATGGAATGGCCCCCGATCGACGACCGCGTGACACGGGGTGTGGCGGTGTGGCAACAGTGCAACAGATGAGGGGATCGAGGGAAGGGCAGTTCGGGGGGGATGGGGCCGATATTCGGAGGCCGGTGATGACGGGTGAAATGCTTGATGCAACTTGACTTGAGTTGCCTGGAATCGCCTGGACCCCCATGGGGGCCTGGAACAGCGGGCTGGAAGGGTGCCGGGACCGAATGAGGCACATCCCTTGCAATAACACTTGGGTGTGAAAGCGTGCCCCCAGGCAACAACAATCAGAATCGGTGGAGCTGATGAAACGGCTTGCGACCTTCCTCCTCGGTGTTCTCGTCCTCGCGGCGCAGCCTTTGGCGGCCCAGCATTTCCCGCC
>JBFYZD010000291.1:0-3558 GCA_041309685.1 Gemmatimonadales bacterium
CCGCCCTCACTCCGGTGGCGCTGACCCTGGGGAGCGGGCTGGCGCTGGGTTCCGGTGCGGCCGGCGGCACCCTGGTCCGGAGCTCCATGGGACGATCCTGAGGGGACCGCTGCGGGCCGGGTCGCGGGCCGGGAGCCGAGGCTGATGGCGTTCCGTCCCCCTCCGCACTCCGACCCTGCTTCTAGGCCTCCTCCACCACCGCCTCCAGGCGGTCGAGGGAGAGGATCACCACCTCCCGCCCCTCCTGCCGGATCACCCCCTGGGCCCGGAAATCGCCCAGAGCCCGGGCCACGCTCTCCCGGGTGGTGGCCAGGATCTGGGCCATCTGGGTCTGGGTCTGGGAGAGGGTCAGCGTGCCCCCGTCCCTCAGGGCCCCGGCCCGCTCCGCCTGCTCCAGGAGGAAGGCCGCCACCCGAGCCGGGATGCTCATGAGGGAGATCCTCTCCACCGTCCTCACCAGGAGCCGCAGGCGCCGGCCCAGGTTCCGGATCACGGCGTCGGCGATCTCGGGGTGCTCCCGGTACAGGCGTTGGAAGTCGTCCATGGAGAGGAAGAGCAGCTCCGAGTCCTCCGCCGTCCTGCCGGAGGCCGGATAGGGCCCGGCGTCGAAGAGGGGGAGCTCCGCCACCGGTTGGACCGGCCGCTCCACGTGGATGACGTGCTCCCTTCCGTCGGAGGTGGAACGGTAGATCTCCACCTTTCCCTTCAGCAGCACGTACAGCCCACGGCAGGTCTCTCCCTTCCGGAAGAGGATCCGTCCCTGGGGAACGGCCCGGGGAACCACGCGCTCCGCGACCGCCAGGAGGGCGGCCGTGGAGAGATCACGAAAGAAGGACAGTTGACGGAGATGGATCGCGGTGCTGCTCGGCATGACCTCCCCCTTCCTGGAGCCCAGCTCCGGTCAACGACCACCCGCCCCTGGCCAGGCGGCGGAGGCCTTCGGACCCGGATGTGACGCTCGTCACAGCCCAACGTGGGGAAAGGGCCCAAGGTTGGGAAGAGGTTCCCCGAACAGGAGTCCAGTCCATGACCCAGCCAGAAGCAAACCCGGCCCTCCAGGCCGCCACCGCCGACCTGAAGTCCCTGATCCAGGATCTCCACCGGGGGCTGGATCCCGAGGTCGCCCGGGAGCGGTTCGACCACCTCATCCGGGGGGTTTCCCCGGGCCAGATCGGAGCCATGGAGGAGACCCTCATCCGGGAGGGAACCCCGGTCGGCGAGATCCAACGCCTCTGCGACGTCCACGTGGCGGTGCTCCGGGGCGGGTTGGAGCGCCAGCCCCCGGTGTCGGCCCCCCCCGGCCACCCCGTCCACACCTACCTGGCGGAGAACGAGATCATCACCCGCCTGGCGGAACGGTTGGGAGGGATGGCCTCCGACCCCGGGCTGCGGAGCGGCGTTCCGGCCGCGGAGCTGGCCAAGCTGCTGGACGAGCTCGGCGGCATCCACAACCACTACCTGAGGAAGGAGAACCAGCTCTTCCCCTTCCTGGAGCGCCACGGCGTGAACGGGCCTCCCAAGGTCATGTGGGGGGTCCACGACGAGATCCGTGCCCTGCTCAAGGACGTCCGGGCGGGGGCCTCCAGCGCGGGGGTGGAGGCGGGCCCGTCCGCCAGCGGCGCCGACCTCGGGGGGAGGCTGGCGGCCCTCGCCCGGTCCGTGGCTGAGATGGTCTTCAAGGAGAACCGGATCCTCCTCCCCCTGGCCCTCCAGAGGCTCACTCCGGGCGAGTGGGTGGAGGTGCGCAAGGGGGAGGACGAGCTGGGCTATGCCTTCGCGGCGCCGGCGGCCCCCTGGCCGAGCGCCCCCGGCTCCCTGGAGCACGCGGCGCCGGGCTCGGCCTCCGCGGGGGCTTCTGCATCTCCGGGCAGGAGCCTCCCGTTGCCCATCGTCTCCCGCCAGGCTCCCGAGCCGCTCCCGGCCGTCCAGGGCGAAGCCTACCTGGAGCTGGGGACCGGCCGCCTCTCCCTGGAGCAGGTGGACATGCTCCTCCGCCACCTCCCGGTGGACATCTCCTTCGTGGACGCCGAGGGGTTCGTGCGGTACTACTCGGAAACCCCGGAACGGATCTTTCCCCGCACGCCGGGAGCCATCGGGCGTCACGTGGAGAACTGCCACCCCCCCAAGAGCGTCCACAGGGTGAAGGAGATCCTCCGGGCCTTCGCCGCCGGAGAGCGGGAGGTGGCGGAGTTCTGGATCCAGATGCAGGGAAAGTTCATCCACATCCGCTACTTCGCGGTGCGGAACCCCGCCGGGTCGTACCTGGGATGCCTGGAGGTGGGCCAGGACGTCACCGGCATCCGGGCGCTGGAGGGCCAGCAACGCCTGCTGGAGTGGAGCGGAGGGGAGAGCGTCAGGCCGGCTCCCGGATCATCACCAGGAGCATCTTGAACCGGAGCTCGGCGTGTACGGCATGAGGCACGCCGGCCGGTAGAAGGAGGGCCTCCCCCGCCGCCACGTCGTGGGCCACCCCGCCCACCGTGATCCGGGCCCTGCCGTCCACGACGTGCACCACCGCGTCGTGGGGGGTGGAGTGCTCGCTCAGCCCCTCGCCGGCGTCGAAGGCGAAAAGGGTCAGGGTTCCCGTGGGCTTCTTCACCAGGGTCCGGCTCACCACCGACCCTTCCTGATAGTCCAGGAGGGCGTTCAGGGGCTGGGGAGTGGCGAGGGGGTGGGGGGATGGCCTGTCGGACTCCATGCGGGACTTCCTTCCTGGGGTCGGGGAGAGGGTATCGGGAAGGACTACCCGCCGGCGGCTCCGCCGGTCCCCGGCCGCCGGACCCCCCGGACCGGACACCCCATCCGGCTCACGGGTCTCGATCTTTCCGGGACTCCATCCCCGCGGGACCCCCTCCACTCCCCCGGGGGTAGACCCGGTGGTTCCGCCCGTCCCCGTCACCCAATCCCGAGACCCACCTTCCATGGAAGCCTCGAACCCCGTCCGCACCGGAGCCGCCCCCACTTCCTCCGTCCTGACCGCGCTGCGCCGGCGGGGTGGCCGGGTGACGGTGGGAGACGTGGTGGCCGACACCGGGCTGGGGAGGGACCAGGTGGAGGTCTCCCTGAAGGAGCTCCTGGAGGGGCGCCGGGGGCACCTGGAGGTGGGGGAGACCGGGACGCTGGTGTACCGCTTCGACCCCGCTCTCATCAGCCGGGTGCGGGACCCCCTCCTGGCCCGCGTCGGCCGGGGCCTGGGGGCCTTCCTGACCCGGGCCTTCAAGGTCTGGATCGTGCTGATGCTGGTGGTCTACTTCGTGGTGTTCGTCGTCCTCCTGGTCGCGGCCCTGCTGGCGGCCCAGTCCCGGGGAGGGGGCAGAATCGAACGAAGAGGCGGGCGGATCCGCATCCCCTCCTTCTGGATCTGGTACTTCTTCTGGACCCCCGACTGGCGGTGGGGCCGCCCCTACTATGGTCACCGCTGGGAGAGCCGCTACGGGAGGAAGGGGGAGAAGCCCAGCGTCCCCTTCATCAAGAAGGTGTTCGCCTTCGTCTTCGGACCGGACCGGCCCAGGCCCACCCAGGCTCAGCGGGACCGGAGCGTGGTGCGCCTGATCCGGG
>JBFYZD010000292.1:0-6558 GCA_041309685.1 Gemmatimonadales bacterium
CAGACCAGCCGGTTGTGGTAATAGTCGGCCCGGTTCTCGCCGTTGGGCCCCGACGGCATCTCCGGGCGGTAGCCGGCCTCGTTGAGGAGGACGGAGCCCCCGCTCATGAGGAGGACGATGGCGTTCTCGTCGGAGTGCCCGTGGTGCATCTTCTCCTCCTCCACGGGGATGGTGTGGCGGAGATAGTCCCGGGCGAGGAGGGCGTAGGGCCCCTCGTCCCGGTAGTTCAGGAGCAGGTAGTTGGCCTCCTCGTCCCATCCGTCCCGGAAGACGATCTTCTTTCCCACCAGGTCCTCCATGACCTCCTCGCTCACCGCCGGCGGGGGGTCGGCGGGCCCCTCCGAGGACCACAGGTACGCGTCCAGGAGGTTCATCCCGTCGCCCACACCGACCACGGCGCCTTCCGCCGGTCGCATGGCGTGGAAGATCCGGCGGGCCGCCCACCGGTACTCCGGCCGGTCGTACTCCTTGGCGGCCCGCTCCAGGAGGGCCACGTACCAGGACCAGTTGTTGTGCCAGCGGGCGTCACCGAAGTCCGGCACCATGCCGCTGGGATCCAGGAGGTGGGTGAAGTAGTCGAAGTAGTAGCGTACCGTGGGGAAGTCGTAGAAGGACGGGTCCTGCATGGCATCGGCGTAGCGCACAAGGCTGATGAGCCAGACCGGATGGTAGATCTGGGCGTCCTCCTCCTCCCACTTCCCCCAGCTGTCCGCCACCAGGACCTCGGAGAGCTTCCGCCACCGGCGCGCGTCGGGGTGATCCGGCATGGCCCGGGCGGCCTGGAGCAGGGCGTACGCCCGGAGCATGGCCCGGTTGTGGGGGCCCCATTCCGGAAAGGCGAAGATGTAGTTGACGGACTCGGCGATGCTGGCCTCGATGCGCTCCCGCTCGCCGGGGGTCAGGGAGGGGCTGTCCCTGACCAGGAGGTATCCGTCGATGAAGTAGGGGAACTCGAAGAAGTTGGTGAGGGCGGGGACGCCCTCCGCGTAGTCGGGCCGGAAGTGGCTCATCTCCTCCGGGAACCAGGCCTTGTACTCGTGGTGGGTGGAGAGCCACCGGATGGCTTCCCGGGCATAGCTCTCGTCCCCGGTGACCTGGTACAGCGAGCCCGCCAGCCGGGCGAAGTAGGGAGGGCCGCCGGGAGGGGCGTACCCCCACTCCGGGGTGGGCTTGAAGGTCGCCTTCCACTGCTCGATCTGGGCCGGGATCGAGGTCAGCCCCCCCTGGAAGGCCCGCCGGGCGAGGGAGAGGTAGAGCTCCGGCTCCTGGCTCCGGGCGGATCGAGGGGCACCGAAGAGGGTGAGCCCCACCAGGAAGGGGAGGAGGAGGAAGGACCACGCGTTGCGAGGGGCAGCCGATCGCATTTCATCATTCCTGTCGTTACGGGAACCTCCTCCACCACCCTTCGAACCCCTACGCCCCCAGCCCCGCCATCATCCAGAGCAGGGCCAGGATCAACAGAATGAACAGGCAGCTTCCCCCGAAGCCCGCCACGTCGATCCACCCGGGCTTCAGGATCTCCCAATCGGATCCGGGCCAGATCTTCTCGCCCTCGAAGAGCTCCGGATGGCGAGCCGAGTGCTCCACGGCGGCTTCGTCCTCCCCGGGCGTGGGCTGGATCGGGGTGTGGAGCTTCCCGAAGAAGCGGTCCAGGCGCTCCTTCTCCGTCCGCCGGGTGAAGGGGCTGATCCCGAAGAGGAGCACGAAGGGGAAGAGGGCGTCGAAGAAAAAGCGGGCCGCCACCAGCTGGGCCTTCGTCCACCCGGAGAGGTCGAGGCCGAACCAGCTCAGCACCCAGAGCTCGGCCTCGAACCGCCCCCGCCCCACCAGGGGAGAATCGGGATCATCCGGATCTTCCCGGACCACGGTCTCGAAGAAGACCCCGGCCGCCGGCACGAAGTGGGTCTTCCGGATGGTCTCTCCCACCTCCCGGGCCCGCCCCGCCGCCACATCCTCCTGCAGCGCCCCCGTCACCACCGCCACCTCCCGGGGCTCCGTCTGGACGACGAAGGCCGGGTGGGTGCGGATGGCCGGAATGGCCGGGAAGAGGTTGGGGATGATGGCGTAGACGGTGAAGGCGAGGATCACCTGGGCGATGACCGCCGCCCTGGTGAGGCGCCTCCACACCAACCCCAGCCAGATGGCGCCCCCGAAGACCGCCGGCAGGGAGATGAAGTACTTGAACAGGTTAAGGAGGTTGTCGGCCCAGACGGCGGCGGCGATGCCGCTCACCAGGATCACGCCGATGACCACCCGCCCCACGTCGATGTAATGCCGGTCCGACCGCCCCTTCACCAGGGGCTGGTAGATGTTCCGGACAAAGAGGGCGGCGTTCGTCACCGAGAGGGCGTCCAGGGAGGACATGTTGGCGGCCAGGACCCCCGCCAGCATCAGCCCGATCGCCCCGGGAAAGAGGAGGCTTCGGGTCATGACCCCCCAGATCTGGTCCGGATCGTCCAGCGCACCGCCGTAGAGGCCGATGGCGATGAGGCCCGCCAGGGCCCAGAAGAGCATGATGAAGCGCTTGAAGAACATCCCTCCCAGCATCCCCAGTCGCGCCGTCATCTCATCCTTCGCCGAACCGGCGGTGGGCATCATGGGAGGCGCCGCGATGATGGCTACCAGGTTGGCCGCCACCATGCCCAGGATGGTGTACCAGGCGTACTCGCTGGTGGCCGCCGACCCGAAGAGGGAGAACATGTAGTCGGGCACTCTGGCGTGGAGCCCCTCGAAGCCCCCCAGCTCCGCGAGCCCGGCCGGGATCAGCATGACGGAGAAGAAGACGATCAACACCCCCTGAAGGGCGTCCGTGATGGCCGCCGCCGCGAAGCCGCCCAGCATCGTGTAGAAGGCGACGATCACCGCGTACCCGATGTAGAAGGCCATGGGGTTCGTGTAGGAGATGAGACCCCGGAGCTCGCCCCGCTTGGCCCGCTCGTGGAGCTCCTGGTAGCGCAGGAGCTCGGCGGAGTCCAGACCCTCGTCCAGCCGGCCCTCCAGCTCCCGGTATTCCTGGAACTGCGCCACCGACCGGGCCTCCTCCACCGTGTAGGCGCTCTCGTCCTTGGGGGTCAGCGCCATCATGGTCTTCCCCGCCACCATGTAGGCCGCGCCCCCCCCGAGACACACCATCACCAGGGTGAAGGCGGCGAAGGCCCCCCCCAGGAACCTGCTGTCGAACCGCTCGTCCAGGAGGTCGCCGGTGGTGATGAGGCGGGAGCGGCGGAAGAGGGCCGTGGTAAACCAGTAGAAGGGGGTGAGGAAGAGGACCAGGTACTGGATCCACATCCCCCCCAGCCCCTGCCGGTAGATCTCCCGGGAGACCCCCACGGCCTGGTTGGCGTCGGTGGAGTTGCCGAAGTTGAGGAAGAACTGATACGCCTTCCCAAGCTTCCGGCCGGCCAGGTAGAAGTCCGTCTGGTCCTTCACCCGGCGTCCCACCCATCGGCCGATCCAGAGGATGGCGACCACGTACACGGCGAGGACGCCGACGTCCAGGATGTGGAGTCCGAAGAGGTACACGCGGCCTCGTCAGGTTCTGGGTTGGCCCGGGGGCGCGCCGGCGCCCGGCCCGCATCGGGCCCGGGCGAGCCACCGGGCTCGAGAACGCGAGGTCATCCGGCAGGGTCCACCAGGGCCTCGAAGAAGGCGTGGATGTTCTCGGGCCGCGCCCCGGGCCCGAACTCGCACTGGGCGATGAAGCCCCCGTCCCGGTGGAAAGCGGCTCTCAACCTCCGGGCGGCCTCGGCGATCTCCGGGGGCGTGGCCCGGGGCAGGAGCTGCTGCCGGTCCATCTCCCCCCAGAAGGTCAGATCTCCGCCGAACCGGCTCCCCAGATCCTCCACCCCCATGCAGAACACCTGGCTGTTCAGCGCGTCCAGGCCGATCTCGATCAGGTCCGGAATGAGATCGGTGATGTAGCCGTCGGAGTGCATGAAGGCGTGTTTCCCATGGGCGTGGGCGATGGCCACGTACTCGGCGTAGAGGGGCTTGAAGAGCTCCCGCCAGAGCTCCGGCGCCACCAGGAGCGCCCGCTGGCTCCCCCAGTCGTCCATGAAGGTGAGACCGTCCACCTCGGTCCGGGCCCAGAGGGTCAGCTCCTCCACGTAGAAAGCGTGGAGCCGCTGCAGGAAGTCCAGGAGCTCCTTCGGGGGGCGGTTCAGGTCCAGGTACAGCGCCTCGGGCCCGCGGAGGAACTGGAGGCGCTCGAAGGGCCGGGGGCAGGTGCCCGCCAGGACGAACTTCTCGGTGGAGCGGCAGAACTCCCCCACTTTCTCCAGGTCGACCGCCAGGCGCTCCCTGGGAAACCGGACCTCCTCGGCCTGGGACCAGTCCTGAAGGCGGGCGTGCTTCACCTGGCCGATGATCCCGTCCTGCAGGTTCTCGAACTCGCACCCCCAGGCGTCCACGAAGGTGCCCACGGCGTGGGCGTTCCCTCCCCCCGGAACCGGCTCGCTGCAGAGCACCGGAATGGTGGTGATGTCCTGGGGGAAGGCCCGCTCGATGCGGTCCAGCTCCGCCGGGTACCGGGTCCTGGCCCAGGGGAGGACCCACATCTGCCGGGGGAGGCGGGGCGGGGAGCGGAAGTCCAGGGCCTGCCTCACCACCTCCCGCGGGGAGGGAGGGGCCCCGGCTCCGGGGTCCCCGGGGGCGGGCTCTCCTTCCGGGCCCCGGGGGTGGAGGGGGCGACGGGGCCGGAACGGCTCCAGGACCGCCGGGACCGCCGGCGCCGCCGCGGCGGCGTCCGGTTCCCCCATCCCACTCCGGCCGACCCCCCTCGCCTCCTCCCGCGGCCCCTCCTCGGAGAGGAGCGAACGGGCCGTGCTGACGGCCTGGGCCGCCGTCTCGGCGTAGGCGTCCGCGCCGATCTCCCGGGCGAAGACCGCCGTCAGGGGAGCCCCTCCGACCAGCACCTTCACCTGCTCCTGCACCCCCGCCCGCCCCAGCTCCTCCACCACCTCCCGCATGACGGGCATGGTGGTGGTGAGGAGGGCCGACAGCCCCACGATGTCGGCCTGGTGCTCCCGGGCGGCCTGGGCGAAGGCCGCGGGAGACACGTTGCTGCCCAGATCGTGGACGGCGAACCCGCCCCCCTCCAGCATGGCCGCCACGATGTTCTTGCCGATGTCGTGGAGGTCTCCCGCCACGGTGCCGATCACCACCCGGCCCTGGGGGGGAACGCCCCGATCCGCCAGGAGCGGCTTGATGAGGCCCAGAGCCTCCTTCATGGCCCGGGCGGCGAACATCAGCTCCGGGAGGAAGAACCTCTGGTCCCCGAAACGCCGTCCGGCCTCGGCCATGGCGGGGATCAGCCCCCGGTCCAGGACCTCCTCCGGAGGCACGCCGGAGGCCAGGAGCGTCTGGGTCAGGGCCCGGGCCTCCGGAGCCCGCCCCATGAGAACCGCCTCCACCAGCTCCGGCGCCCACCTGGGTTCCGTCATCGTCGAATCCCTCCGGTGGTCGTTCCCGACGCCAGCTCCCCCACCTCCCGGGCGGTCGCCAGAAGGAAGTCCCCGGCCATGGTCAGCTTGAGGCAGGCGGCCGCCGCGCCGAACTCCAGCGCCTGCGGCGGGCTCATCCCGCCAAGGGTTCCGTAGATCAGGCCCGCGGCGAAGGCGTCCCCGGCCCCCACCCCGTCCACCACGTCGAGGGCGTAGGAAGCCGACGGATAGAACCCCCTCCCGTCATGGAGGAAGGCCTGCCAGGTGGCCCCGGACGCCGGAGCCCCCCCCCGGACGCTCATCGCGGCCAGGCGCAGGCCGAAGCGCTCCACCAGCTGCCGGCCCAGGGCCTCACACCCCTCCGCCCCGCCCGCGCCCTCCCGGTCCGGCGCGTCCCCCTCCCCCTTCCACCCTCCCAGGAAGCCCGCCAGCTGGTCCCGGTTCCCCAGCAGCACGTCCACCTCCTCCACCAGGGGGGTCAGCGTCTCCCGAGCCCGCTCCCGGGGCCAGAGCGTCGCGCGGTAGTTCAGGTCGAAGCTCACCGTCAGGCCCAGGGCCTTCGCCGCCCGCACCGCCTCCTCCACCACCGCCGCCGCCCCCTCGCTCAGGGCGGGGGTGATCCCCGAGCAGTGGAACCAGGCCGCCCCCTGGAGCACCCCCTCCCAGTCCACCTCCCCCGGCCCGATCCCCGCCAGGGAGGATCCGGCCCGGTCGTAGATCACCCGGGAGGGACGCTGGGAGGCCCCCGGCTCCAGAAAGTAGATCCCCATCCGGTCGCCCCGGCGGAGAACCGCGGAGGTGTCCACCCCCAGCCCCCGGAGCCGGTCCAGGGCCGACTCGGCCAGATCGTGCTCCGGGAGCACCGTCACGTAGCGGGAGGGGATTCCCCACTGCGCGAGCGCCGCGGCCACGTTGGCCTCGGCCCCCCCATGGGTGGCCTCGAAGCTGCCGGCCCCGCGGAGCCGCGAGCCGGCGGCCGGCGACAGGCGGAGCATGATCTCCCCGAAGGTCACGACCCCACGGGCCCCGCCCCCGGGGGCGCGGGGGCGGAGCGGGGCCGGGATCGGGCCTGCCCCCGCCACCTCCCGCAGCCAGCGCTCCGCGTCCTGCCGGGCGC
>JBFYZD010000293.1:0-4406 GCA_041309685.1 Gemmatimonadales bacterium
GAGTACCTGGCCCGGGTCGGGGTGCGGGTCCGGTACATGCACTCGGAGGTGGATGCCATCGAGCGCATGGACATCCTGCGGGCGCTGCGCCGGGGGCGCATCGACGTCCTGGTGGGGATCAACCTCCTCCGGGAGGGGCTGGACCTTCCGGAGGTGTCCCTCGTGGCCATTCTGGACGCCGACAAGGAGGGGTTCCTCAGGGATGCCCGCTCTCTGATCCAGACCATCGGCCGGGCGGCCCGGAACGTGAACGGAAAGGCCATCCTCTACGCGGACCGGAGGACGGAATCCATGCGGCGCTGCCTGGAGGAGACCGACCGCCGGCGGGAGATCCAGATCCGGCACAACGCCGAGCACGGCATCACCCCCGAGACCATCCGGAAGAGCGTGCAGGAGATCGAGTTCAGCACCCGGGTGGCCGACGAGCGGGAGCGGGTTCCGGCCCGGGTGGCGGAGGCGTCCGCATCCTATGCGGGCGAGGTGGACCGGGAGGAGCTCGGGAAGATCCTGGAGGAGGAGATGCGGCGGGCCGCCGAGGCGCTGGACTTCGAGCGGGCGGCCCTTCTCCGCGACCAGATCTTCGAGCTCAAGGCTGAGGCGGACGGGGGGAAGGGGAAGAGCAGGAGCCACCGCTCCCTTGCGGAGGAGCTCCGTTCGGCGGCGGAGGGCGGAGGATGAGGGGGGCATCCGCGGCACCCCTCGGCCGGCGCGTTCCGGGCCGCTTCGGCGAAAGAGGCAGGAGGATCGGGGGATGATCGTCACCGAGGCGGAGCTGGTCCGTTGGGGAACCCGTATCGGGAGGGAGATCCTGGGGCCGGTGTTTCTGGGTCTCCGGGGGCCCCTGGGGGCCGGCAAGTCGGTCCTGGCCCGGGCGGTGGCCCGGGGGGCCGGGGTGGAGGGACCCCTCCCGTCCCCCACCTTCAACCTGGTGTTCCGCTACGAATCCCGGAGGTTGATCCCCGTGGTGCACATCGACCTCTACCGGGTCGCCGACCTCTCCGAGCTGGGGGAGTTGGGGTGGGAAGATCTGGGCGCCGACGGCGAGCTGGTCCTGGTGGAGTGGGCGGAGCGGGCCGGGGACCGCCTCCCCCACGACCGGTGGGAGATCGAGCTGGGAGTGCCCGAGAACGACCCGCTCCTGAGGGTGGTTTCGGTCAACCGTTTCGGCTCTCCCCCCCACCTCCCGGGGTTCCCGGTGCGGCTCCAGGGACCGGAAGACGCTCCGTGAGCGGCCTGTTTCCCCTCCGGCGGACCGCCCCCGGGCCCGGGTCGGGCAGGCGCCCGTGAGCCCATCGCCCCCCTTCCCGGGGCTGATCCTGGCCATGGACACGTCCGGGCCCGAGGGCTCCGTGGCCCTGGCCATGCGGAGGGATGGGCCGCCGGCTGGTGAGGAGGGAAGGCAGGAGGCCGCCGGGGGGTCGGGGCGGGAAGGGGAGGAGCCCCGCCGGGCCGGCCTGGAGGTCCTGGCCCGCACCTCCCTGTCGAGGGAGGAGGAGCACGCCGCCCTTCTCATTCCCCGGATCGGAGAGCTCCTCGAGGAGGTGGGCGCCGGCCGGGAAGAGCTCGAGGGGATCGTGGTGGGATCGGGGCCCGGTTCCTTCACCGGGGTGAGGGTGGCGGCGGCCACCGCGAAAGCCATGGCCCGGGCCCTGGGCCTTCCCCTCTGGGCGTTCTCCTCCCTGGCGGGGGCGGCCGCCGGGGAGGGCAGCGAGGGGAGTGCGTTCCCCGGTGGCTCCCCTCCGAGGGGATCCCTCCTGCCCCGGTGCGTCCTCTTCGATGCCCGGGGGGACCGGGTCTACGCGGCCGCGTACCGGGTTGCCCACGGCTCCCTGGAGACCCTGCTGGCGCCCCTCGCCTCCACCGTGTTCGAGGTGCTGGAGGGGCTGATCCCTCCGGGTTCCGTCCTCCTCGGGGACGGGGCCGTCCGCCACCGGGACCTTCTCGCCGGGGAGGGGCACACCGTCCTGGAGCCACCCGCCGGCCGCCCTTCCGCCGCAGGACTGCTCCGTCTCCTGGAGCTTCTCCCCCACGCCCGTTCCCTGGAGGACCCGGGGCGGTGGGAGCCGGAATACCTCCGGGCCTCCGGGGCCGAGCAGATGTGGACGGCACGGAAGGGAGTGGATCGGTGAGGCTCTCCTGTGACGGGAGGGAGGCCCCACCCCCACGGTGTCCCGGGGCTCCCTCCTGATGGCCACCACCGAGGACCGCGTCGGCCGATCCCCGGGGTACGGGACGGGGGAGGTGGCGATCCGCCCGGCCACCCTGGACGACGTGGAGGCGGTGGCGGCCATCGAGGGGGCCTCCTTCTCCAACCCCTGGCACCTCGAGACCTTTCGCTCCCTCATCAGCCAGGGGCGAGCCCACATCCTGGTGGCGGAGGAGGCCCGGGAGGTGGTGGGATACTCCGTGGCCTGGTGGGTCATGGACCAGGGAGAGCTGGCGAACCTGGCCGTGAGGAGGGAATACCAGGGCCGGGGGACCGGCGGGGCCCTCCTGGACCGGGTGCTGGAGGACGTGACCCGGGCCGGGGTGGAGAGCCTCTTCCTGGAGGTGAGGGTGTCCAATCGGCCGGCTCAAGCCCTCTATGCCTCCCGTGGCTTCACCAGGGTTGCCGTCCGAAAGGACTACTACTGGAACCCGGTTGAGGATGCCTGGGTCCTGATGCGGCGGGTGGGCCGCTAGGCCCCCCCGGCTCACCGGGGCCTTCGGGGGGCGGGAAACACTTGTAGTCAATTGCAAAAAATTCGTTGACCGCCGTCCCCGTCCGGGGGTATCTTCGAGAGATTGACGAGCGTGGATAAGCGTTTGTCCCATCTGGAAAAGGAACCCATCATGGTTCGGTCCTCAGCCGTCCTCGCGGCCCTCCTGATTCTCCCGACTTTGGCGCCGGCCCAGGAAGTGGCCGTGGGCCAGCAGATGACCCACGAGGTCGTGAAGGGGGAGACCCTCTGGGCCCTGGCGGAGCGATATCTGAGCGATCCCTTCCGCTGGCCCCTGATCTACGAGGCGAACCAGGACAGGATCTCCGATCCCCACTGGATCTATCCCGGCCAGCTCTTCGTGATTCCGGGCATCCCGGCTGCCGCGGGGGAACCGGCCGAGGTGGTGGGGGTGGCGGTGGTGGTCCCCGGGCAGGCAGCGCCTCCCCCCCAGGCCCCGGTGGCGAGGAACCTCCCTCCCTGCCCGGCCCCCGACGGCCGCACGGTCTTCTACTCCGGGTCGGAAGGGGACCGCGGGTGCCGGGTGGATACGCCGCCCGCGGATCAGCGGACGGCCTTCTACCCCAGCGCCGCGATGGGTATCGGCGGGGTGGTGGAGTCGGAGGCGGCCCGCTGGGTGGCCGTGCCCCGGGGGCTGGTCTATAACGCCCCCTGGCTCCTCCCCTGGGAAGCCGAGATCCCCTTCACGGGGACCATCCATCGCCTGGCCGACGTGTGGCCGGAGCGGACCTCCCGGGACCGGGCGACGCCCTATGAGCGGGTCCACGTGACCCTGGAGCTGGGGGCTCAGCTCCGGGTGGGAGACGTGCTCCAGAGCTTCCGGGTCCTCCGGGCGGAGGAGGGGCTCGGACAGGTGGTGCAGCCCACGGGGATCCTCACCGTCACCGCGGTGGAGGAGGGTGGAGTGGTGGCGGCGGTGGCCGCCGAGTTCGAACGGGTGAGCGTGGGCCAGTCCGTGCGCCGGGCCCCGGCCTATTCCCTCCAACCGGGTGTCCATCCCGAGCCGGTGGAGAGCAACGTGGCCGCGTCGGTGCTGGGCTTCCCCATGCAGCGGGAGATCCACGGGTTCGGCGCCATGGCCTTCCTCGACGTGGGGGAGTCGGAGGGGATCGTGGTGGGGGACGAGTTCAGCGGCCGCGTGAACCAGGGGGAGGGGTTCGAGGGGCTGGAGGCTGTCCGGCTCCAGGTGGTGCGGGTGCAGGGGGAGGTGTCCACGGCCCGGGTCATCACCCTGAACGAACCCATCCTCCGGGTGGGCACCCAGCTCCGGCTGGTGGGGAAGATGCGGTGATCCACCCCGGCCGGAACGGCCGCGCAGGCCCGGTCCGCTCCGGTTGACCCGTTTCGACGCATGAGGCACGGCTCCGGTCCCTTCAGGGGCCGGAGCCGTCCCTTTATCTTTGGGCCGCGTTCCCGGCCGGCGCGAGCCGGTACGGTCCCTGCAACGCCCCATCCTCCCGAGGGCTCATGAGCGAAGCGAGAAGGATCCTGGTCACCGGCGGCGCCGGATTCATCGGAAGCCATGTGGCCGACGCCTACCTGGCCCGGGGGGACCGGGTATGGGTGGTGGACAACCTCTCCAGCGGCAGGCGGGAGAACCTCCCGCCCGGGGCCACCTTCGTGGAGATGGACATCCGCGACGACCGCATCCGGGATCTCTTCCGGGAGGTGCATTTCGACCTGGTG
>JBFYZD010000294.1:0-2862 GCA_041309685.1 Gemmatimonadales bacterium
ACGCCCACCACCGCGGAGTCGTACACCGTGACATCAAGCCCGAGAACATCCTCTTCGTGGAGGGGCTGGCGGTGGTGGGGGACTTCGGCATCGCCCGGGCGGTGAGCGCGCTCCCCCGCGATCACCGGACCCGCACGGGGGTGGCGTTGGGGACGCTTGGCTACATGAGTCCGGAGCAGGCGCTGGGCACCGCCGAGTTGGACGCCCGCACCGACGTGTTCAGCCTGGGATGTGTGGCCTACGAGATGCTCACCGGCGGGACCCCGGCCTCCTGGCCGACCCCCGATGACGTGCGCCTGGGACGCCTCAGCGAGGTCCCCTTGGAGCACCGCATCAGGCTGGACCAGCTCCCGGGGCGGGTGGAGCAGGTGCTGGCGCGGGCGCTGGCCTTGCGGCCCGCCGAGCGCTTTTCCGGGCCGGGGGAGATGGCCGAGGCGCTGGTGAAGGCCTCCGAGCGCACACCGGCGTTCAGCGAGGAGCAGGTGCGCCGGCTCCTGGACCGCGCCGCCGAGCTCCAGGCGCTCGAGCCCGTGGACGAGGGCTCCCTGACCATCGGTGCGGTGGAGCAGATCGCGGCCGAGGTGGGGATCCCCCGGGAGCACGTCCGGCAGGCGGCGCTCGAGCTGGGCCGGGAGGGGAGCGGGAGGGCGCTGGCTCCGGCAGGGGGGAGCGGGAGGGCGCCGGCGGGGGTGAGGCGAGAGGGGTCGGGTGCGGTCGGGGCTGGAGGTGGAGCCTCTCTCTCCAAGAGGCTGCGGGAGAAGTGGGACCGGGTGGTGCGCGAGCTGGTGGTGGAGGGGGAGGTGCCCGAGTCGGCGTTCCCCGCCCTGGTGGAGGAGATCCAGGACCGGATGGGGATCGTGGGGCACGCCACCGTCCTGGGCGGCACCCTCACCTGGACCCCGGCCACCCAGTCGGAGGAGGCGCGCCGCCTGGTCATCACGCTTCGGGCACGGGACGGAGTCACCGCCATCCGGGTCCAGGAGGAGTTTGGTCTGGGGGGGCTGCGCAAGATGGTCTTCCCTGCCAGCGTCCTCACCGGGGCAGGAATCGGGGCTCTGATCGGCGGGATCCTCGGGTTGGGTCCCGTCCTGGTCCCGGTGGGGGCGGCCCTGGGCATCCCCGCGGGGATCCAGGCCCTGATCCGCTGCGAGGCCAACACCCGCCGCCCCCAGCTCCAGGCGCTGGCGGAGCGGCTACAGGAGATGGCCGAAGCGGCCCTGCGGGGGCGGCTCTCCGGGGGAAGGTGAGGCGCCGGCGGGGGAGAGGCCCCCTCCGGTGCCGGCCGTCCGAGGCCCCCTCTACCGCTTGTACCCGATCCGGCGCAGGAACTCGCGCCGGGCGACCCTGTCCGCCTCCTGCTCCACCCCCTTGGGCCCCGACCCGTCGATCACACCCAGGATCCCGCCCCCCTGCTCCGACTCCGCCACGATCACCTGGAGAGGGTTCGCGGTGGCCGCGATGATGTGGCACACCTCCTGGCAGGCCTTGAGGGCGTTGAGGACGTTGATGGGGAAGCCGTCCTTCAGGAAGATCACGAAGGTGTGGCCGCACCCCAGGGAGAAGGAGGTCTCGGCGGCCCGTGCGGCGAGGGCCTCGTCGTTCCCCTCGTAGCGGGTAAGGCAGGGTCCGCTGGCCTCGGAGAAGGCGAGGCCGAACCGGAGATGGGGCGCCGCGCTCACCAGGATCTCGTAGAGGTCCTCCACGGTCTTGATGAAGTGGGATTGACCGAGGATGAGGTTCATCCCCTCGGGGATGTCGATCGGGACCGTGCGGATCTCCATCGTTGCCCTCCGGCTCATGGGTTGGGTGCCCCGGCCCGTTCGCGGCCAGCGGAGTCTCCCTGCCTCACGGGAGACCCTGCGTGATCGGGACCTCAGGGTCAAGGGGGGCCCTCTCGTCACTCCCTCCGGCTGCCCCGCGTGACCGGGGCCCCTCCGGCCTCCCGGAAACTCCCTGCGGCCAGCGGGGTTGGAGCGCACATGGCCGACGACCTCCCTTCCTCTGCATCCGACTCCGGCACTCGAGCCCCCTTCCCCCTGGATTCCGAAGTCTTCCGCAGTGCCTTCCAGGTGGCGCCCGCGTCCATGCTGGTGGTCCGGGAGGACGGGACCATCCTCGTCGCCAACGAGACCGCCGAGCGCACCTTCGGGTATGGTCCGGGGGAGCTTTCCGGGCAGTCCGTGGAGGTGCTGGTCCCCCGGGACCTGAGGCGGAGTCACGCGGGCTTCCGGTCTGTCTTCGCGGCGGACCCCCGGACCCGAGCCATGGGAGCCCGGCGGGATCTCCCGGCCGTGACCCGGTCGGGCGAGGAGATCGAAGTGGAGATCGGGCTGAGCCCCTTTCCCACCCCCGAGGGCATGATGACCCTCTGCCTCATCGTGGATCTCACCGCCCGGATGCGGATGGAGGACCGCCTGTCCGAGCTGGCCGAGGGGCTGGGAAAGAAGAACCGGGAGCTCCTCCGGCTAGTGGCCACCGACGCCCTCACCTCCCTGAAGACCCGCCGGGAGTTCCTGGACTCCCTCCGGAGCCACCTGGAGATCTCGGTCCGACACGGCAGGCCCCTGTCGGTCCTGCTCCTGGACCTGGACCACTTCAAGGCCTACAACGACCAGTACGGGCACCTGGCGGGGGACGAGGTCCTGAGGCAGGTGGGGTCCATCCTCCGCACGGCGGCCCGCCGAAGCGACATCGCCGCCCGCATCGGCGGGGAGGAGTTCGGTATCATCCTGCCCGAGACGGACGCCCCGGGCGCGTCGGTCCTCGCCGAGCGGTTTCGCGGGGCCATCGAGACGGCGCAGTGGCCTCGTCGCCTCATTACGGCCAGCGTGGGGGCCACGACCGTGATCTTCGAGCAGACCG
>JBFYZD010000295.1:0-17264 GCA_041309685.1 Gemmatimonadales bacterium
GAGGTGGCCTCGTACCCCCGCTCCCAGAAGAGCTCCATGGCCTGCCGGAGGGCCAGCGCGGGGTCGAACTGTTTGCGCCTGGGCATGAAGAGAAGTTTCCGGAATGATCGGTCAGAAAGCAAGGACGCTACCCGACGCCGGTTGCGCGTGCCGGGGCGAGGGGGGTGCGGATGCCTGGGTCGAACGAGCTCGTCCGGGCGGGGCGCGGCCGCTCCGGCCACCATCCCGGATTCCCGGCGGGGCATTCGAGCCTCCCACGGCTTTTCGTGGTACATTGCGCCGGTTGCCGACCCGATCCACGGCCCATCCCGGAGCAAGATCATGCGCCGCTGTCCTCTCCTTCCCCTCGGCGTCGTCCTCCTGGCCCTTCCTCTCCTGGCGGGGTCCGCCCGGGCCCAGCGCCCCGACCCCCTGAAGACGCCGCTGCCTCCCGAGCTTCTTCAGCTTCTGGCCGACGAGGTCAGCGGCCAGATGGCCTTCGACAACATGGTGAAGCTGGCGGGTGCGCCCTGGCTCCGGGCGCCCAAGGAGCTCACGGGCGAGGCCAACTTCTACGAGTCGGAGGAGATCGTTCGCATGACCCGGGCGTACGGGATCGAGACCGTGCGCCTGGACCGCTACGAGGCCCCGGGCACCTTCGAGTACGCGCTGGAGGGGGAGCTCTGGGTGGGGGGACGGCGGGTGGCCCGCATCCCCGCCGACCCGGCCCTGATCGCCGGGGGATCCCGCACCGGGGAGGTCACCGGGAGGCTGGTGTACGTGCCGGACATGCCGGAGAGCCAGGTGTCCTGGCTGGAGTCGGAGATAGCCCGGGCACCCGAGAGCTACCGTGGCGCCGTGGTCCTCATGTGGACCCATCCCCGGGGGGCCCTCTTCCAGGCGCTGGATCGCGCCGGCGTCCAGGCCGTCATCAGCTACGCCTCCCGGGAGCGCTATCTGGACCCCGACCAGGTGGTGTACTCGCGGGGAAGCTATGGCGAGGGGGAGAGCCTGCGCCTGGGCCTGACGGTCTCCTGGCGCCAGTGGTCCGAGATGCTGGAGGACCTGCAACGCGGCGAGGAGCCCCAGGTCCGGGCCCGGGCCGTGGTGGAGACCTACCCCAACCGCTTCGAGACCGCCTACGCCTGGATTCCCGGCACCGAGCCCGATCTGCCGGGGGTGGTCTTCACGGCCCACCTCTTCGAGGGGTACACGAAGCGGGGGGCCAACGACAACATGGGAGGGCCGGCCATCCAGCTGGAGATCCTCCGCGCCCTGCACCACCTCATCGAGTCGGGGCAGCTCCCCCGGCCTCGCCGTTCGATCCACTTCATCTGGCCCAACGAGATCAGCGGCACGTACGAGTTCGTCCGCCGGGACCCGGCGCTCCTGGACCGGCTCGCCATCAACATCAACATGGACATGGTGAGCGAGGCGCTCCGAAAGAACAACTCGGTGTTCACCATGAGCGAGACGCCCGCGCAGCTCGCTTCCTTCTACGACGGGCTGGCGGCCTCGGTGCTGAGCTATGTCTGGCGCACCAACGACATCGTCTACCTCCCCGACTCCCCCCGGGGGCGGCCCGGCGGCCAGTACTTCCCCGATCCCTTGTGGGAGAAGAACGGCTCAGGTGACGCCTTCCGGTACTTCATCCACGAAGCCACCGGGGGGAGCGACCACATCGTCTTCAACAACGCCTCGGTGGGAGTACCGGGGATCGAGTTCTTCACCTGGCCCGACCAGTGGTACCACGCCGACAAGGACCTCCCTGAGAACGCCGATCCCACCGAGATGAGGCGGGTGGCCTTCATCGGGGCCGCCACGGCCTGGGCGTCGGTGGCTCTCACCGACGGGATGCTCCCGGCCCTGCTGGACGTGGTATCGGACTTCGGCTACCGGCGGGTGGCGGAGCGGGGAATCCCGAAGGTGCTCGAGATCCTCGACCAGGCGGCGGCCCAGGACGCCGCAACCAGGGACACGGAGAAGGTGATGCTCCGGGCCTGGTCCGTCCTGGCGGCGGCGGTGAGGCGGGAGATGGAAGCGGTCCGGTCGGTGGAGGAGATCCACACCGGGAGTCGGGCGGCCGGGGCGCTGGTGGAAGCCCGCTGGAAGGAGTGGGATGGCTACCTCCAGGCCATGGGCGCCTACCTTCGGGCCGCCGCCACGGCCCGGGGTATCGCCGGAGCCGCTCTCCCCACTCCCTCGCCGGAGGAGATGGCGCAGGTTGAGGTGATCCCCCGCCTGGCGCCGGGGATCCGGGGGGTGGAGACCGCCCTGGCCCGCTTCGGTCCCTACACCGAGTGGCTACGGGCCCACCCCGGCGCCCTGGAGGAGCTGGGGCTGGACCGGAACCTGCCGGGCCAGATCCAGGGGTTCGTCAACGGGAAGCGCTCCGTGACGGAGATCCTCTGGTGGGTGCGGGGGGTGACGGGGGAAGAGGTCACCCTGGAGCAGGTGCTCGGCTACCTGGGGATCCTGCGGGAAGTGGGTTGGATCGAGATGTGAGCGGGGATGGACCTGAGCAAGGAGGAGATCGTGACCGCGTCCGGACCCCTTCCCACCCTGGGCCTCGCCCTGAGCGGCGGCGCGGTCCTGGGCGCGGCCCACATCGGAGTCCTCAAGGCTCTGAAGGAGCGAGGGGTCCGGGTCACCCACCTGGCGGGCACCAGCATGGGGGCCATCATCGCCTCGTTCCATGCCTTCGGGTTCAGCGGCGCGGAAATCGAGGTCATCGCCGAGGAGCTCCGTTGGCCCGACATCACCGGGTTCTCCCCTTCGAAGCTGGGCCTCCTCTCCATGGACCGCCTCATGGGCACGCTCCGGAGGCATCTGGGGGAGGTCCGAATCGAGGAGGCGCCCCTGCCTCTGGCCCTCATCGCCACCGACATCAGCTCGGGGGAGAAGGTTGTGATGACGGACGGGGATGTGGCGACGGCGGCGGTGGCGAGCGCGTGCGTTCCCGGGATCTTCGTTCCCGTGGAGCGGGAGGGGCGGTTGTTGGTGGATGGCGGAATACTGGAGAATCTGCCCGTCTCACCCCTGAAGGCCTGGGGCGTCGACAGGATCGTTGCGGTGGACGTCCACCTGGGGCGTCGGTATCACCGGCCCACCAACCTGCCGGAGCTCCTTTCCAATGCCCTTGACATGGCGCTGGCCAACGCGGCCCGGGACAGTGCGAGGGAGGTGGATCTCCTGATCGCTCCCGACACCACCCGGTGGAGCCGCACCGAGATGAACGACGTGCCGGCGCTGGTGCGGGAGGGGCATCGTGCGGCGGTGGAGGCGTTGGGTCGGACCCGCTTCCTCCCTTCCTGACCCCAACGGTTCCCTGGCCCCGCCGGCTCTCAACCCTGCTCCTTCTTCTCCTTGCCTGAGCCAGGGTAGGGCACCGAGGCGGAAAGGAACTTGAGCATCCCCAGGCTGGCCTCCTCGCTCTTCAGGAAGCGCTGCAGGACCCGCTCCACCGCCCGCAGGATCTCCTCCAGCTCCCCCAGCCGCTCCCGCACCAGGTCCTCTTCCTTGGGGGTGGAGTCCAGCGCCTTTCTCAGGGCGGCCAGGGCGGGGTCGAACTCCCGCTTCTTCCGTTCCGAGGCGATACGGAAGAGCATGGACCAGATGTCGTCCTCGGCGATGTAGTAGTCCCTCCGCTCCCCGGTGAGGTGAACCCGCCGGATCACCCCCCAGTGGCGGAGCTCCTTCAAGCACATGCTCCCGTTGCCACGGCTGATCCCCAGCTCATCGCTGATTTCCTCCAGCCCCAGTGGTTCCCGGGTCGCCAGGAGTAGGGCGTGGATCCGCGCCATGGAGCGGCTGATTCCCCAGAGGGCCCCCATGGAGCCCCAGGATTCGACGAATGCGGAACGGGTCGCTGCGTCCATGTCGATACCGACGTTCCTGAGGAGTGTCTAACGTTCAGAACATTCTGAACGTTAGGAGCACGAGCATGGAGGGTCAACCTCCTCCGAGCCTCCGGATCCACTCCCGGGCCGGATTCATGGTCGGGTCCCGCCGCAGGCACTCCTCGTAGTACCGGATGGCCGAGGCCGTGTCCCCCATGGCCCGGTGGAGGTTGGCCATCCCCCAGGGCCCGTTCATGGACGAGGGATACCGCTCCACCAGGTGGGTGAAGGTTTCCAGGGCCGCCCGGTGTTCGCCCCGCTCCATCATCCCGTTGGCGGCCAGGGTTAGGACCAGGTCCGGCGGGTCCATGATGAACCCGAGGCTCTCGGAGACGGCCCGGTAGTGGTCCCGGATCTCGGCGAGGCCTCCGGCGGTGGCCGGGGAGGGGAAGGGGTACTCGGCGAAGAGGTCCAGGAGGGCCTCCCGTGCCCGGACAGGGGCAAGGAAGAACGGCCATCCCGAATCCACCTGTATGCGCCACCGGAACCCCTCTGCCGCCTCGGCCTCGAGCCCCTCCCGGAGGGTCTCCAGAGGCTCGGGGTTCCAGAGCGGTCCTCCGGTGTCGTGACTCACCGCGAAGTAGGTCCGACGGGCCTCGGGGGTCCCTGCGAACGCCACCAGCTCCCGGCAGAGGGACCTCCCGGGGTGATCGGCCACGCAGGGGTCGTTCAGGATGAACGCCTGGAAGGTCCCGGGCGCCTCCAGGAGGGCGTAGATCCCGAAGACCGCCGCGGCCTGGGGCCCCACCATGACCCTGTAGGGCCTGGTCCGATAGCGGGTGTCCACGAAGGGGATGAGCTCCTCCCGGACGAAGCGGAGGAATCGGTCGGCCTGCCCATCCCCCGGCTGACCCCCGGGCCTGGGCCAGGGGAGGAGGTCCCGGTACCGCTGGGTGTTGGGGACTCCCACCAGGATGACCGGGGGCATCCGGTCCATGGATAGGTGGTAGAGGTCGTTGACCAGCTGGGAGAAGTACCCCTCCACCATGTCGGAATAGAAGACGAAGACCACCGGGTATGTGCCTTCCCCTGCCTCGTACCCCCGGGGGAGATGGACCTGCAGGACCCTGTCCTCCTCCAGGATGTGGGAGGGGAGAACCCGGTAGGTTCCCAGGGAGATCGGGTCCCCGTCGGCTTGGGGCAGGGCTGCGCCGGGGAGGGCCAGGAGGAAGGCTGCCGCGAGCAGGAGGGACGGAAGGGTGGGATGGCGTTCGGCCCCCGTGGGGGGCGAGAGGACGGGATTGATCGGCTGCATGGAGTTCTCCTGGCGACGGACCGGGGAGAAACCACTCCCTGTCCCTTTCAAGGTAGGGGGTCCCGGCTTCCGCGGGAGGGAAGCCACGCCAGGGATTCGTCAGGGAGTTGTCAGGGGGGGGCCGGCCACCTCCTCCTGCAGGAGCCGCTGCACCGCCAGGCGCAGGGCGGGCTCCGCGTAGATTCCCGTGACCCGGTAGCGGACCTTCCCATCCCTTCCGATCAGGAAGGAGGCCGGGAGGGTCCTCACCATGCCGAACCCCTCGATCCCCGAGCCGGCTTCCATGGCCACGGGGTAGGTGATCCCCTTCTGCCTGAGGAAGGCCCGCACCAGGTCCGGGGTGCCCTCGTCCCGGGAGAGGCCCAGGACCACGAACCCCTGGTCCCGGTAGTCCTCGTAGACCCGCTGGAATCCCGGCATCTCCAGGACGCAGGGGGGGCACCAGGTGGCCCAGAGGTTCACGAGCACCACCCGTCCCTTGAGCTGCTCCAGGGAGATGGGGTCCCCGTTCAGCGTCTGGATGAGGTTGCTCCCGACCTCGGTGCTCTCCCCGCCGATCCCCAGGGCGGCCCCCACCTGGGGGCCGAACCGGTACCCCAGGACGCCCAGGACCACCACCAGGAGGATCAGGTCGAAGCGGGCCTTCAGCTTGTGCCAGAGGCGGGGTTCGCTCTTCCCTGGAGTGGGCTTGTCGTTCTTCATGGCTGACTGCATCCGCTTGCCGAGGCGCGCGTCTCGAGGCCGCGCCCCCTCGTGTTCGGGAAGGCGCAGCGGCGAAGGCTCAAAAGCTAAGAAGACGGGGAAGGGGGAGGGAGCCTTCCCAGGGAACCCGCAGGCCCGGGCGGGGTCCACAGGAGGACCGAACCCCGCGGACGGGACACGCCTCCTCGGCCAGGGGCGCTTCCCCGGCCGCCAGCCCCGCGCCGGGACACCCTTCCCGGCAGGAAGTCGACATGTGCGAACCTCATGGCCCGGGCCGCCCCTCTGCCCTGGGACTCCTTCTTCTTCTGGTGCTTACCCCTCTCCTGCTGGCCCTTTCCCGGGAGGAGGCCACGGCCCAGACCGCCGTGCTCACGGGGCGCGTGCTGGACGCCGACACCCGGGCTCCCCTGGGGGGGGCCCTGGTCACCCTGCGGCCCCAGGGGCTCCAGGTCCTCACCGACGAGGAGGGGCGCTTCCGCGTGGAGGGCGTGACCCCGGGGATGCTGGGGGTGGAGGCTTCCTTCCTGGGCTACGCCACCGGGCTGGAGACGGACGTCATGGCCCGGACGAGCCGGCCCACCTACGTGGAGATGGAGCTGAGGCCGGCGGCCATCGAGCTGGAAGGGATCACCGTTCAAGCGGACCTCTTCCGCCCCCGTGAGGATGCTCCCACCTCCACCCAGCGGCTCACGGAGGTGGAGATCCGCCGGACCCCCGGGGGGTTCGGGGACATCTCCCGGACGCTCCTCTCCCTTCCCGGTGTCCTGGGGGGTGTGGACAACCGCAACGACATCCTGGTCCGGGGGGGCGGTCCGGGGGAGAACGCCTACTACCTGGACGGTATCCGGATCCCCCAGATCAACCACTTCGCCACCCAGGGCACCGCGGGGGGGGCCCTCGCCCTGGTGAATGCCGACTTCATCCAGGACGTGACCTTCTTCACCGGGGGGTTTCCGGTGAAGTACGGCGACGCTCTCTCCAGCGTCCTCCTCATCGGGAACCGCCCGGGCACCCGGGACGGGATCGCCGGGGACGTGACGCTGGGGGCCAGCGAGGCGGGTGTGACGCTGGACGGGCCGTTGGGCGCCCGGGCCGACTGGCTCTTCAGCGTGCGGCGCTCCTACCTCCAGTTCCTCTTCGCGGCCCTGGATCTCCCGATCCGCCCGGACTACTGGGACGGCCAGCTCAGCCTGAACTGGGAACCCACGGGGCGGGACCGCTTCACCTTCACCGGGATCGGCGCCATCGACGAGTTTGGCATCGTGGCTCCCGCCCCCGACGACGAGTACGAGAACCAGGAGATCTTCCGGAGCGTCCTGGACAACGACCAGACGGCGTTCACGTTGGGGGGAAGCTGGCGGCGCCTGGTGGGGGACGCGGGCGTCTTCCGTATGCGTGCCAGCCACTCGCGCACCGACTACCGGTTCGCCGACGAGGACCCCTCGGGCGGCACCCTCCTGACCAACCGCAGCCTGGAGAACGAGACCCGCCTCGAGGCGGAGGGGGAGGTAGGGGTGGGAGAGGAAGTGCGGCTGGGGGTGGGGGCCGAGTTGGCGCGGGCCTCCATCGACGCCGAGGTGTTCCAGCGGGCGATCGAGGGGGGCCTTCTCCCGGACGACGTGGTCTATGGGGCGGAGGTCGCGTTCTGGAGGCCCGCGCTCTGGAGCCAGATGGTGTGGCGGCCCGGCCGCCTGACCGCCACGGCGGGGGTGCGGCTCGACGGGGTGACGGCCCTGGATGATCCCTGGGCCCTGAGCCCGCGGGCGAGCCTTCGCTACGCCACCGATGGGGGGGTCGATCTGACCCTGGCGGGAGGCCTCTTCCACCAGGCCCCCAGCAAGCTGGCCCTGAGCGTGGAGGAGGACGGCCAGAGGGTCAACGCCGGGCTGGCGCAGCTTCGTAACTGGCAGGTGGTAGGGGGCGCCGACTGGCGGGCCAGCCCCGGACTCAGGCTCCGGTTGGAGGGGTTCTACAAGGCCTACGCCCGGATGCCCGTTCTGGCCAGCGACCCCCGCATCAACCTGGCCAACCTGGGAGACGACTACGGGTTCGTGGGAGCGGAGCCCCTTCTGCCCCGGGGGGAAGGCCGGGCCTACGGGGCCGAGCTCTTCGCCCAGCAGAAGCTCACCGCGTCCCTGTACTTCCTGGGGGCCTACACCCTGGGGTGGTCGGAATACTCCGGTGCCGACGGCGTCCTGAAACCCTCGGCCTGGGACCGGCGCCACGCCCTGGACCTGACCGCCGGCTACCGGATCGGGGGCGTCTGGGAGATTGGCACCAAGCTCAGGGTCCTGTCAGGGGTGGCGGAAACCCCCTGGGATCTGGAGGCCTCGGCCCGGACCTACCCGGTGAGCGGGCGGGGTGTCCGGGACTGGAACCGGGCCGGTGAGCTCCGTTCCCCCGCCTACGCCCGGCTGGACGTGCGGGCAGAGCGGGAGTGGTTCTTCCAGGGGTGGAACGCCGTGGTGTACCTGGACCTCCAGAACGTGCTGAACCGCGCCAACGCGGTGGGGCTCCGCTACACGGAAGACCCCGCCTACCCGGACCGCCTCCGGCCGGTAGACGGGGTCTCCTTCCTCCCCACCTTCGGGTTCAGCGTGGAGTTCTGATCTACATCCCCCCCATCATGGCATCCCGGATGGCCTTGAACTCCGTCCCCTCGTTCCACCTGGGCCAGGCGGTGGAGTAGGCCAGGTCCACGCCCAGACGGAACCAGACGCTGACGTCCTGCATGGCCCCGCCCAGGTTCCACTCCTCGGAGTACTCGTCGTTCACCTGGTGGTACTTCTCGGCGGTCCAGGCGTCGGACTGAGCCCTGCCCCACTCCTCGCCGTGCTCGACGTTGTCGTGGCCGGAGGTCCCGTAATGGGCCGGTACGCCCATCTTCGCCAGGGGGAAGTGGTCGGAGCGGAAGAAGGAACCCTTCTCGGGCTCGGGATCCGCCTTCACCACCCGGGTGAGGGGTTGGTTGTGGCGGATGGCGTAGTCATCCAGGGTGGAGTTCCCGAAGCCCACGACCACGTAGTCCCGGGTAGCGCCGAAGATGGGGAGCGCGTCGATGTTGATGGCCGCCACCGTCCTGTTCAACGGGTAGACAGGGTTCTCGGCGTAGTACCCGGAGCCCAGGAGTCCCTGCTCCTCGGCGGTGGTGGCCCAGAAGACCACGGTACGCTCCGGGCCGGGCTCCAGGGCCTGGAAGGCCTCGGCGATCTCGATGAGGGTGGCGACGCCGCTCGCGTTGTCCACGGCGCCGTTGTAGATCTGGTCCCCCTCCAGAGCGGGGTCCTTACCGAAGTGGTCCCAGTGCCCCATGTAGATGACCACCTCGTCGGGGCGGGTGGTGCCTGGGATCCTGGCCAGGAAGTTCCGGGAGGCGGACCGCTCGATGGTGTTGTGGATGGCCAGCGACGCCGTGAGGCCCAGGGGCACGGCCTGGAACTCCCGGGTGGCGGCCCGGGCCTTGAGCTCGTCGTAGTCCAGCCCCGCCTGGGCGAAGATGGCCCGGGCGGTCTCCAGGGTGATCCACCCCTCCGCCATCACGCGGCTCATGTTGTTGTCCGCCGTCACCAGGTCGAACTGGGGACCCGTCCACCCGTTCTGCACGGTGGCCCAACCGTAGGCCGCCGGCTCCGTCTCGTGGACGATCAGGACGCCGGCGGCGCCCTGGCGGGCCCCTTCCTCGTACTTGTAGGTCCAACGCCCGTAGTAGGTCATGGCGTTGCCCTTGAAGAGGTTCGGATCCTGGGTGGCGAACCCGGGATCGTTCACCAGCACCACGATGGTCTTGCCCGCCACGTCGACGCCCTCGAAGTCGTTCCAGTCGTACTCCGGGGCCACCGCGCCGTAGCCCACGAAGACGAGCTCCGACTCCTCGATGGCGATGTCCTCCACCACACGGGGGGTACCGGCGACGAACTCGGAATGGTACCCGAAGGTCTGGGTGGCCCCGTTGCCGGCGACGGTCAGGCTCATGCCGGGATCGGCGGTAATGGAGACCAGGGGCACCTCCTGTACCCAGGTGCCGTTGTCCCCGCCGGGCTCGAGCCCCAGGGCGCTGAACTGCCCGGTGAGGTACTCCATGGTCTTCTCCTCACCTTGCGACGAGGGCGCACGCCCTTCGAACTCGTCGGAGCCCAGGACCTGAACGTGGGCCACGATCTCCTCGGGTGTGACGGTGGCCAGGGCGGCATCGATGACGTCGGCGGAGGGGAGGTTGCTCACAA
The DNA here is from genome assembly GCA_041309685.1 of Gemmatimonadales bacterium. Classification (GTDB taxonomy): domain Bacteria; phylum Gemmatimonadota; class Gemmatimonadetes; order Longimicrobiales; family Gaopeijiaceae; genus JBFYZD01. The sequence goes on from JBFYZD010000295.1 coordinate 10,059, forward strand.
CCGCATCCTCCCCGCCGCTCGCCGCGGAGTCGGCGGCGGGGCCGCAGCCTGCCAGGTTCGTGGCGAAGAGGGCGACGGCGGTCACCAACAGGGGTCTGAGGCTGGTCAGGCGCACAACAGACATGGATCACTCCCGCGTGGGCTGAAGCTGGAATGGGTAACGGTCGGGTCCAAGGGACAGCTTAGCGGGTTCCACCGGGGGAGGGGAGGGGGGAGGGGTGGGAACAGCCAACCGCGCTTGGAGCCGAATGCCCTCTCCCCGCTACGGGGGTGGCGGGCTAGCCTCCGACCCGGGCCGCGACCAACAACCCTACCCCCAGCAGCGTGTTGGTGGCCAGGTTCCAGACCACGTTGGCTCCCAGGGCCGGGACGGGAACCGGCGCGGAGGTATCCCCCAACGCCCATCCCAGGGGCCGGGCCAGCATCGCCGAGGGCAGTGTCCCCAGCAGCGCCCACGCCGGCAGCCATCCCACCGCCACCGCCACCGCGATCCACACCGGCACGAGAAGCGCCGCCGCCGCGTAGACAAGCGCCGCGGGGCGACGGCCCAGGATGAGGACCAGGTTCCTGCGGCCTCCCTCCCGATCCGCCGCTTCGTCGGGGAACTCGTTCAGCAGGAGCAGGTTGAAGGTCATGAGGAAGGCCGGGACCGAGGAGGCCACGGCCACGGCTCCCAGCGTTCCTTCCTGGACCATGGCCGTTCCCGACACCGCCAACCCCCCCAACCCCAACCCGGCGGCGATCTCCCCGAGCCCCACCCGGGCCAGGGCGTCGGTGTAGCCCAGCACGAAGAACGCCCCCACAACAATGAAGGGAAGGAATACCCACCCCACCTGCCAGAGGAACCAGAGCCCGATGAGGAGGCCGACCCCGGCGAGAGCCAGCCCCAGCGCCAGGGCCGAGCCGGTGCCCGCCGCCCCCGACGGGAGCGTCCCGCTCCCCCCGGAGAAGGGGGTCCGGACCGTCTTCAGGTCGATCCCCCGGCGCATGTCGCTCCACTCGTTCAGGGCGTTCACGGCGGCGTGCGCCGCCAGCAGCCCCACCAGGGCCAGCAGGGAGGCGCCCCAGCGGAACGTCCCCTCCAGGGCGGCGGCCGCGGCGCCGCAAAAGACCAGGGTCACGGGGAGGGCCAGGAAGGGGGCGCGGGCGATGCCGGCGTAGGCTTTCAGGGTGGCCATGCCTCTATCCTCGGCGTGGGCAAACACGTCTGTTCCCGTGGAAGAGAGGGGAGGATACCCCCTCCCGCAACCCCGCTTCCCTGCTCCGCTCCCTCTGCGGCGTGATGGACCGGATCCTGGACTGGATCGGCGCACGAGCCGTGGCACACTCCTACCTGGGGATCATGACGAAGGACCCCGCGGGCTCCCCAGGGGCCCCCGATTTCCGTTAGCTTATCATCCTGTGAGCCACGTTCTCTCCAAATCCCGGTTCGCCTCGGGGCTTCAATGTTCGAAGCTCCTCTGGTGGACAGTCCACGAGCCCGATGCCCCGGAGCTCGTGCCTGATCCCATTGCCCGCTTCATTCTGGAGGAGGGCGTTCGCGTGGGTGAGGTGGCCCGGGCCCGCTTCCCCGGCGCCGTTCTCATCGACCTTCCCCACCACCAGGTGGAGGAGCGGGTGGAGGCCACCCGAAGGGCTCTGGACAAGGGTGAGCCTGCCATCTTCGAGGCCACCTTCTGCGAGGACGGAGTGGTGGTGGCGGTGGACGTTTTGACCCGTGAGGGGAGGACCCACACCCTCATCGAGGTCAAATCCTCCACCTCCATCAAGGCCCACCACCTCTGGGACGTGGCCGTCCAGGCATACGTGCTCCGGCGGGCCGGCGTGGACGTGGATGCCGTGGAGATCATGCACCTCAACGATGCCTGCCGGTTCCCGGAGCTGGCAGACCTGTTCGTTCGGGAGCCGATCTCGGGGCGGGTGCGGGCCCTCTTCCCCCAGATCTCCAATCTCATCTCCGCCCAGAAGGCTCTGCTGGAGGGGTCCCTCCCGGAAGTGGCTGTGGGGAAACAGTGCGACCAGCCCTACGAGTGCCCTTTCAAGGCTCGCTGCTGGCCGACCCTTCCCCGGCACCACGTGGAGACCTTCTACGGCCTGCGCCGGGAACGCTCGGCACAGCTCGACGCCCTGGGGCTGACGCTGGTGGAAGAGGTGCCGGACTCCTTCCCCCTCACCATCATCCAGGACCGCCAGCGCCGTTCCGTGACCGAGGGGGAGCTCCAGGTGGAGGGGGACCTAGCCGGAGCCCTGGCCCCATTCCGGGGTCGGGTCGCCTACCTGGACTTCGAGACCGTCGGACCGGCCATCCCGGTGTGGGAGGGCTTCGGGCCCTGGCAGCCGCACCCTGTCCAGTTCAGTTGCCACATCGCCTCGCCCGAGGGTGCTCTGGAGCACGTGGAGTGGCTGGCCGACGGCCCCGGCGACGGCAGGGCTTCCATGGCCCGGGTCCTGGTGGATGCCCTGGCCGGTGTGGACGCGGTGGTGGCCTACAACATGCCCTTCGAGAAGAAGTGCCTGGAGTCCCTCGCTGCCGCCGACCCGGAGTACGCCCCGGAGATCCAGGCCATCGTCTCCAAGCTTCGCGATCTCCTTCCGGTGGTGCGCGACCACGTGTACCACCCGGACTTCCTGGGGAGCTTCAGTCTCAAGTCCGTGCTCCCTGCCCTGGTCCCCGGTCTCAACCATGCGTCCCTGGAGGTCTCCAAGGGACAGACGGCCAGCGCGCTCCTGTACCGTCTCCTCTTTCTGGGGGAGCCCCGAGCGTCGGCCCGGCGGGCGGCTCTACGCAAGAGCCTCCTGAAATACTGCGCGCTGGACACGCTCGCCCTGGTGCGCCTGAAGGAACGGCTGGAAGAGCTGGCGGATTCCCGGGGCTAGGGAGACCGGAGGACGCCGGCCGGGGCTCTCCGGGATAGGACCTGCCCCATCCGTCGGGTAGGCGGCGACACCCTCTCGCGATCCTCCCACCGACCGTCCTTCTGGACGTCCGCGGGGTTCCCTTCCTATTCTTGGCTGAACCCAAACCATCCCCCCAACCCCCGACCACCATGGATCCGAAGCGGCGATCGGTCTTCACCGGCTCCGGCAGCTACCTCCCCACCCGGAGGGTCGAGAACCGGGACTTCCTCGGCAACCAGTTCTTCCTGGATTACGGGCAGCCTCTGGACCGGGGGGAGAACCCCCGGATCGTGAGCAAGCTCCAGGAGATCACGGAGATCTCGGAGCGGCGCTGGGTCACGGATGACCTGGTCTCATCGGACATGGGAGCCCTGGCCGCCGAGGCGGCGCTTGCGGACGCCGGCGCCGACCCCGAGACGCTGGACTACATCGTGGTGGCGCACAACTTCGGGGATGTGAGGGCAGACAACCCCAGCCTGGATTTCTGCCCGACCCTGGCCGCCCGGATCAAGGAGAGGCTGGGCATCCGCAACCCGTCCTGCGTGGCGTACGATCTCCCCTTCGGGTGCCCGGGGTGGCTTCAAGGCGTGATCCAGGCCGATTACTTCCTGCGGTCCGGGGACGCCTCCCGCGCCCTCATCGTGGGGGCCGAGACCCTCTCCCGGGTATCCGATCCCCACGACCGCGACAGCATGATCTACGCCGACGGGGCGGGGGCGGTGGTTATGGAAGCCACCGAATCCCGGGAGCCCCCGGGGATCCTGAGCCACGCCACCCGCTCCGACACCCTGGAGCATGCCCGCCTCCTCTGGATGGGGCCCTCCTACGATCCGGCGTACCCCGACCGCCAGCTCTTCCTGAAGATGTACGGGAGGAAGCTCTACCAGTACGCGGTGCAGACCGTGCCCGGTGTGGTGAAGGACAGCCTCGACCGCGCCGGCCTCACCCTCGCGGACGTGGCCAAGGTCCTCCTGCACCAGGCCAACGAGAAGATGGACCAGGCCATCCTGGATCGGCTCTTCCGGTTGTACGAGGTGGCCGAGATCCCCCAGCGCATCATGCCCATGACCATCTCCTGGCTGGGCAACAGCTCGGTGGCCACCCTCCCCACCCTCTTCGACCTCATGCGCCGGGGAGAGATGGAAGGCCAGCGCTTCAGCGCCGGCGACGTGGTGGTGTTCGCGTCGGTGGGTGCGGGAATGAACATCAACTCCCTGGTGTACCGCTGTCCTTAGGCGGGCCCGCCTTCCCCTACCCCTGGGCCAGGATCCCCTTCAGCGTGTCGGCGTAGGCCGTTCCCTCGGCGTCGTCGCTCACCAGCTCGATCTGGCCGGGACCGCTGACGCCCAGCCCCACCTCCACCGCCCGGGCCATCTGCTCCTGCTGGAAGATGGGCGTGCCCATGATGGCGTCGTTGGATCCCAGCTGCTTCAGCACCGCCAGCCCCACGGCGTCGATGGCCACCCGGTCGGTGCCGGCGATGACGACGTTCCCCTCCTTCAGGGTGCCCCGGGAGGGCCCCCCGTCGGTGAACACGTCCACCCCGTCCATGACGATGAGCTGGGGCCGGTAGCCCTGGTTCAGCTCGGCGATCATGCGGCGCATGTCCGGGGATCGGTGCATCCCCCGGCGGATGGGCTTGGGGGTGAGGCCGACGGAGAGCTTCATGGACATGGTGAAGACCCCGCCGGAGCCGTGGGTCTTCAGGCAGCAGGTGCTGACGTTGTACTCGGCGTTGACCACATGGCGGGGGAGGTGGAACCCCTCGGTCCAGTGGGTGCCGGGAGGCTGGATGTGGACCCAGTCCGATTCGGGCATCTCGTCGTAGTCCACCACCCCGAAGGCCAGGTCGCTGGCCAGGTCGAAGATCCCCTTCTGCTCCATGACCCCCCGGGTCTGGGGCGGGCCGCTGGACTCGCCCAGCGTCACCTCCCGGGCGTCCCGTTCCTTCAGCTCCAGGACGAGCTGGGCCAGGGTGTCGTTGTGGGTCCCGGCAGGAGCCGGATCCGCGGTGTTGAAGTTGGGCTTCAGCATCACCCGCTTCCCCGGGATTCCGGACGGGTTCAGGAGCTTCAGCGCCCTCGTTACCCCCTCCTTCCGGTCCCGCGTCCGGATCAGGACCACCGTGCTTCTGGGTGCCGCCTGCCGGAGGCCCAGCGTTACGAAGTCGGTGTGGGGAAGGAGGACCAGGCCCGCGGCCGCCCCTTTCAGGAAGGTCCGGCGGCCCATGGGGGAGGTGGGGGCATGGAGCATGGAGTCCTCCGGAAGAGGGGTGCGGCGGGACACGAGGTCCTCACCCAAGCAACATACGGCGGCCGGGGGCGGGAGGAAAATACCGCGGGGATCCGGGAGAAGATCTCGCTCCCCTCCTTGCCCCCCCTCCACCATTCGAGTATCATCTGGTATGATGAGTCACATGAGTGGAATCACATGGAAGGAGACTCCATGCTAGGCCCCGTCCGGCGCATCTCCACCGCCGAGGCGGTGGCCAACCACCTGGTGGCGCGGATCCGGGCCGGGGAGTTCGGCCCCGGTGACACCTTCCCCAGCGAGCGGATCCTCCAGGATCAGCTAGGGGTGGGGCGCCTCTCGGTGCGGGAGGGGCTGGCCCGCCTCAGCGCCCTGGGCATCATCCAGGTGGACCACGGGAAGGGCGCCCGGGTGCGGGATGGGGTGAAGGTGGAGGCCGTGGGCCAGGTCCTCGTTCCCCTCTTCCCCCATCGGCAGGCCAAGACCCTCCATGACCTCCTCCGGACCCGGAGCGTCATGGACGGTGAGATGGCGGCCCAGGCGGCCCTCGTCCGTACGGATCGGGACATCGAGACCCTTCGTGACCTCCTGGATCTTCCCGGGGAGGCGGTGGCGGACGACCGTGCGCTGGCGGAGTTGGACTTCGCCTTCCACCGGGAGATGGCCCGAATCGGGGACAACGCCTACCTGGCCGTCCTCCACGAGGCGATGGCGGAGCCCATCCGGGACTATCTCCTCTGCTACGTTCGGGTTCACCCGAACCGGCAGGAGGTCATCGACCGGCACCGTCCCATCCTGGACGCGATCATTGCCCGGGACCCCGAGGCCGCCCGAAAGGCAGCCGTGGACCACCTGGAGGCCTGCAAGGCCAGCGTCGATCGCTTCCTCATGAACTCCTGACCGCGAGCCCGCCCCCTCGGCCGGGGTCGGTGCCGCCGCGGCCTCGTGGCCCTTTCCCCTGGAACCCGAAGACAGCCCCGATGCAGAACAGACTCGATTCCGTCCCGGAGACCCTTCTCATGGGCCCCGGTCCCTCCGCGGTCCCGAACGAGGTGTACCACGCCCTCTCCCGCCCCACCCTGGGGCACCTGGACCCGTCCTTCATCGCCATCATGGACGAGATCAAGGACCTTCTCAGGGAGGTCATGGGAACCCGCAATGCGCTCACCATCCCCATCAGCGGAACCGGATCGGCCGGGATGGAGGCCGCCTTCGTGAACCTGGTGGAGGTTGGTGACCGGGTGCTGGTCCTGGCCAACGGCGTCTTCGGAAGGCGCATGGTGGAGGTGGCCTCCCGCCTGGGGGCGGAGGTGGATGTCCTGGAGGCGGAGTGGGGAAGGCCCGTGGAGGTGGAGGCCGTAGCGCAGAAGCTCCGCGGCGCCCCCTACCGCCTGGTGGCGGTGGTCCACGCCGAGACCTCAACCGGGGTCCGCAACCCCGTGGAGGAGATCGGCGCGCTGGTCAGGGAGACCGGCGCCCTGTACCTGGTGGACGCCGTCACCAGCCTGGGGGGGATGCCCGTGGAGGTGGATGCCTGGGGGATCGACGCCCTCTACAGCGGAACCCAGAAGTGCCTCTCCTGCCCTCCGGGGCTCTCTCCCCTGACCTTCTCGGGAAGGGCGGTGGCGAAGCTCCGCGCCCGGAAGGCGAAGGTACCGAGCTGGTACCTGGACCTCGGGCTTCTGGTGGACTACTGGGAGGGCGGGACCCGGGCCTACCACCACACGGCCCCCATCAACATGCTCTACGGGCTCTACCAGGCCCTCCGGCTGGTGGTGGGGGAGGGGCTGGATAGGGTGTACGGCCGGCATCGCGATGCCCATGGCCTCCTGGTGGACGGGTTGGAGGGGATGGGACTGGAGATGTTGGTGGAACCGCCCTGGCGGCTTCCCATGCTAAACGCGGTGCGGGTGCCGAACGGAGTGGACGAGGCAGCGGTGCGCCGGGCTCTGTTGGAGGGGGAGCGCATCGAGATCGGAGGCGGGCTGGGTCCCCTGGCGGGCAGGATCTGGCGGATCGGCCTCATGGGGCACGCGGCCCGGAGATCGGAAGAGCGTC
>JBFYZD010000296.1:0-5132 GCA_041309685.1 Gemmatimonadales bacterium
ATGATGGCGGAGTTGGGCTTTGAGCACTACTCCGTGGGGCGGGGGGCGGTGAAGCCCCGGTAGCGTGGCTCCGGCCCAGGCGTTCGAGACCCTGGGCATCCTTCTTCCAAGCCCCAGGGGCTCGGTGGACCGCCCCGGGGCCCACCGGGCGTGAGACGACAAACCATGCGCATCCTCATCACCGGCGCGGCCGGTTTCCTGGGCTCCCACCTCGCAGACCGCTTCCTGGCGGCCGGCCACCGCGTGGTGGGGGTGGACAACTTCATCACGGGCTCGCCCCGCAACCTGGAGCACCTGGCGGGCCGCGACGACTTCTTCCTGATCGAGCACGACGTCTCCAAACCCCTCTTCCTGGCGGATCGGGTGGAGGGGGTTCTCCACTTCGCCTCCCCCGCCAGCCCCGTGGACTACCTGGAGCTTCCCATCCAGACCCTTAAGGTGGGGAGCCTGGGAACCCACAACATGTTGGGATTGGCCAAGGCCCACGGCGCCCGGTTCCTCCTGGCGTCCACCTCCGAGGTGTACGGCGACCCGCAGGTCCACCCCCAGCCCGAAAGCTACTGGGGGCACGTGAACCCCATCGGGCCCCGGGGGGTGTATGACGAGGCCAAGCGCTTCGCCGAGGCCATCACCATGGCCTACCACCGCTTCCACGGGCTGGACACCCGGATCGTGAGGATCTTCAACACCTTCGGAAGCCGCATGCGTCCCGCGGACGGCCGGGTCGTGTCGAACTTCATCGTCCAGGCGCTGAGGGGGGAGCCCCTCACCCTCTACGGGGAGGGGAGCCAGACCCGCTCCTTCTGCTACGTGGAGGACGAGGTGGAGGGGATCTTCCGCCTCTTCTTCTCCGATCACCCCGACCCGGTGAACATCGGCAACCCCGACGAGTTCACCATTCGGGATCTGGCCCGGATCGTGCTGGAGGAGACGGGGAGCACTTCGAAGCTCATCCACCACCCCCTTCCCGTGGACGACCCCAAGGTGCGCCAACCCGACTCCACCCTGGCCCGGAAGATCCTGGCCTGGGAGCCCAAGGTGGACCTCCGGGAGGGGATCCGGCGGACCATCCCCTACTTCCGGGAGCGGGTCCAGGCGGACGACGCCAGGGCCAGGACGCTGGCTTGACCGTCCTCCTCACCGGCGCCGCGGGGTTCATTGCTTCCCACCTCTCGGAGAGGTTGCTGGCGGCGGGCCACGCCGTGGTGGGGCTCGATAGCTTCGACGATTTCTACGATCCCGCCCTCAAGGAGCGGAACCTGGCGGGGGCGCGGGACCACGCCGCCTTCACCCTCGTGCGGGGCGACATCCGGGACGGGGAGTGCCTGGCGGGCCTCCCCGACGGGATCGACACCATCGTCCACATCGCCGCCCGGGCCGGGGTGCGCCCCTCCATCGTCCAGCCCGTCCTCTACTACGAGGTGAACGTCACCGGGACGCTCCGCCTCCTGGAGCTGGCCCGGGAGCGGGGGATCCGTCGCTTCGTCTTCGCCTCCTCCTCCTCCGTGTACGGGAACAACCGGAAGGTCCCCTTCAGCGAGGAGGACCGGGTGGACAACCCCATCAGCCCCTATGCCGCCACCAAGAAGGCGGGGGAGCTGCTCTGCCACTCCTATACCCACCTTTACGGCATCACCTGCCTGGCCCTCAGGTTCTTCACCGTCTACGGGCCCCGGCAGCGCCCGGACCTGGCCATCCGCAAGTTCGCCCGTCTCCTGGCCGAGGGTGAGGAGATCCCCATGTTCGGGGACGGCACCACGGAGCGGGACTATACCTACATCGAGGACATCCTGGACGGCGTGATGGGTGGGCTGGCCTGGGTGGAGGCGCATCCCGGCGGCTACGAGATCGTGAACCTGGGGGAGAGCCGCACCATCTCCCTGGCCCGGATGATCCAGGTGGTGGGGGAGGAGATGGGGGTGGAGCCCCGGATCAAGCGTCTTCCCATGCAGCCAGGGGACGTGGAGCGGACCTATGCGGACGTGTCCAAGGCCCGGCGCCTGTTGGGGTACGACCCCAGGTGGGGTTTCCAGGAGGGGGTGCGGGCGTTCGTGGCGTGGATGAGGGAGGGGGCGGTGGGGTAGGCGGTGGCCGCCCTCGTTGTCCTACCTTCTTGTCCGCAATAGTTTTCGGCATGTTCATCCCCTGGAAGCCGAGGGAGCCACGTCATGTCCGACACCGAGCCGATCAACCTGCAGCAGCGCATCGAGCGGGGCGTCTCCGCCTGGGAGCGGTCCGACTACAAGGCGGCCCTGGACGACTTCAAGACCGTCCTCGCCCTGAACCCCGGCTTTCCCGATGTCCACAACAAGGCGGGCCTGTGCCTGGCCATGCTGGGGGACCCGGAATCGGCCCTGAAGGAGTTCGATGAGGCCCTCAGGCTGAGCGACACCTACGCCGAGGCCCACCTGAACCGGGCCATCGTCCTTCAGGACCTGGGTCGGTTCGAGGAAGCCCGCAGGCACCTGAGGAAGGCGGGGGAGCTGGACTACCGGGACTCCAAGGAGTTCCCTTCGGACGTGGGGCACAAGCTGGCCATCGCCCACGCGAAGCTGGGGGATCTGTACCTGGTGGCGGACCACCCGGAAGAGGCCGCCGAGGAGTACAAGAAGGCTCTGGGCATCCGGGCCCGTTTTCTGGACATCCGGAGCAAGTATGCGGAGGCCCTCATGGAGATGGGGCAGTGGGGGGAAGCCAGGTCCCAGCTCCAGATGATCCTGAACACCAATCCGGGGTTCACGAGCGCCCGGGTGCGCCTCGGCGTGGTGTTCCACCGGGAGGGGGACGAAGCCGGGGCCCGGCGGGAGTGGGAGCGCTGCGTTCAGGAGGACCCCAAGGACATGCGGGCCAAGGCCTACCTGGCCTCCGTGAGGGGTGGGGCGGCGGCGGGCTGAACCTCTTGATTGGCTTGTAATGCCATGCCTTTGACCCGATCTGGATCAGTGCTGCTCCTTGTTGGAGCGTTCCTTTCCGCCTGCAGCCCGTTGGGCCAGGAGGGGAGCTCCATCGCCCGCGGAGACCAGGCCTTCGCCGACGGCGAACTGGAGGAAGCCCTGGCGGAGTACCGGCTCGCGGAGCGGGTGGGGAGTGTGGATGCCGGGACCCTTTCCCGCATCGCCCACACCTACGTCGCGCTCCGCCGCCTCGACGAGGCCCGGGGGTACTACCGGCGGGCCGTGGAGGCCGACTCCACCCTCGCGGACCAGGCCGTGGCCGACTTCGTGCACCTGGCCCGGGAGGAGCGGCGCCGGCGGGACGACTTCGGGATGGCGTCCGCCGTGCAGACCGCCGTGGAGTTCCGCCCCGGCATCAGCGTGGACGAACTGGCCGGGCCGCTGGCGGAGCACTACTCCAACATCGGCGAGCACGGCCGGGCGTTGCCCTTCTACCTGGAGACCCTCTCCGCCCTGGGCGCCGACTCCCTCCCCCGGATCCTCTTCCAGACCGCCGTCGCCTACGACGAGGTGGGGGACTGCGAGAGCGCCGTCCTGTATTACGAGGACTACCGCGACCGCCTGCCGCAGTGGCAGCGGGGTGAGGTGGACTGGCGCCTGGGGAACTGCTCCTTCCAGCTCGCCCGAAAGCGGCGGGCCGAGGAGGACGACGAGGAGGCGCTCCGGCACCTGGAGACCCTCCTTCGCATCGGCGAGCCCCGGAACCTCCTGGCCATGGGCTACTACGAGAAGGGCGAGATCCTGGGGTTCCGGGGAGAGTGCGAGGCCGCCGTCGAGGCGTTCCAGCAGGTTCCCCGGGTGGACCCCTCGGGGTCCTCCCCCCTGGTCGGCCGCGCCGAGGAGCGCATCGACCAGATCCGCTTCGGGCGCCGGGGGGAGAGCCTCCTGGACCTCTTCCGCCGGAGGAGCCAGGTGGAGGACAGCCTTTCCTGCTTCCCCCCCGCTCCGGAGCCCCGGGGCCGCGGCGGTGGAGGGTAGGGTGCGGGGCTGAAGCCCCGTCCAACCCCCCCCAACCCCCCTTCTTCCCCTTTCACCCGAACCCCCAGCCATCCATGCCCGTCCCATTCCTGGACCTGAAGCTCCAGTACCAGTCCATCAAGCCCGAGCTGGACGCCGCCGTGGAGAGGGTCGTCACCTCCCAGGGCTTCATCCTGGGCCCCGAGGTCCAGGGGCTGGAGACCGAGATCGCCGCCTACCTGGGGGTCCCCCATGCGGTGGGGGTGGCCAGCGGCACCGACGCCCTCCTCCTCCCCCTCAAGGCCCTGGACCCCGAGCCCGGCGACGAGGTGGTCCTTCCGGCGTTCACCTTCTTCGCCACCGCCGGCGCCGCCTGGAACTCGGGGCTGAAACCCGTGTTCTGCGACGTGGACCCCGACACGTTCAACGTCACCGCCGCAACCCTGGAGGCGGCCTGGACGGAGCGGACCCGGGCGGTGGTGCCGGTGCACCTCTACGGCCAGATGGCCCCCATGGCCGAGATCCGGGCCCTGGCCCGGGCCCGGGGCGCCTTCGTGCTGGAGGACGCGGCCCAGGCCATCGGGGCGAAGCAGAAGGAGGAGGGTGGCTGGGTCATGACCGGCGCTGCCGGGGACGCCTGCGCGTTCTCGTTCTTCCCCACCAAGAACCTGGGCGGGTTCGGGGACGGGGGGATGGTCACCACCGCCGACGAGGCGTTCGCCGGCAAGGTGGGCAAGCTCCGGGTACACGGCGGGCTCCAGATGTACCACCACGAGATGGTGGGCACCAACTCCCGTCTGGATGCGCTCCAGGCGACGGTGCTGCGGGCCAAGCTCCCCCACCTGGAGGGATGGGCCGGCGCCCGGCGGCGCAACGCCGCCCTGTACGACGAGATGCTGGCGGGGATCGAGGGGGTCCGGACCCCCGTGGTCCTACCGGTCAACCATCACGTCTACAACCAGTACACCCTGCGGGTGGAGCGCCGGGACGAGCTTCGCTCCTACCTGAACGAGCGCAAGATCGGCAACGGCCTCTACTACCCCCTGGGCCTCCACCTCCAGGAGTGCTTCGCCGGCCTGGGGGGAAGGGAAGGGGACCTGCCCGTGACGGAGCGCCTCACCCGGGAAGTGGTGAGCCTTCCCATCTTCCCCGAGCTCACCGAAGGACAGGTGACGGAGGTGGGGGAAGCGATCCGGGCGTTCTACCGGGGTTGAGGAAGGG
>JBFYZD010000297.1:0-4797 GCA_041309685.1 Gemmatimonadales bacterium
TCGCCACCTTGAAACGCCAGGTGGAACTCCAGGCAAACCCCGGGAGCGGGCGGGTAGTCCTGCAGCTCTATAGCCCTCAGTTGCTCGATCGATACGCCTCCCTGGCGGCGGTGAGCGCAACGCTTTTCTACGGGCTCTTTGTGGTTACAGTTCGGCAGGAGCTGATCGTGACCCAACCCCTGGTGTTGTTCGGGCACTTCCGCTACTGGTACCTGGCGGATACCCGGGGCCGCGAAAGCCCCACGGACCTCCTCTGGTCTGACCTCATGCTCATCGGGACCGTCCTGTCCTGGGGCCTCCTTTGCGCGTATCTGTTGTGGCCATGACCGAAGGGGAGGAGAGCGTGGCAGATCGGGGGATTGAGGCACCCGGCGGGTTCCTGGCGAGACCTCCGGACCCGGTCACGGTTCTGAGCCTGTTCCTGCTGGCGGTGTTTCTTGTCCTGGTCCTCGGGCAGCCCGTACCTCATTCCAATGAACATTTCTATCTTCTTGCGCCATTTCGTCTTAGCCACCCCGAATTCCTCTCCCATGAGTGGGTCTTTTCCTCCCCTCAATTCGAGCACCTCCTCTTCGACGGCATTGCCGGGGCTCTGATGGCCTTCCTGCCGCTGGAAGCGGTAGGTTGGATCCTCCGATTCGTATCCTGGGGAATCACCGTAGCCGCAATCGTCCTCCTCTCCGGCTCCTTGGGGGTTCGTCCATGGATGGCCGCCGGAGCGATCGCGGTCTGGGTGGCCAACGGCCAGAGCGTTCTTGGAGGTGAGTGGATCCTGGGAGGAGCAGAAGCGAAGGTAATCGCCTACCCCCTCCTGCTCCTGGGAATCCACTATCTTCTCGTCGGGAGGGCCTCCCTTGCCGGTGCCCTGGTTGGGATCGGCACCTCCTTCCACCCCCTTGTGGGGATTCAGCTCGGAGGAGCCGCATGGATGGGGGCCCTCTTCCTCCTTGGATGGACCCGGGAGATGGGGAAGTTCACGCTGCTTGTGTTCCTCCTCTCCCTGCCGGGGGTGCTCGCAACTTTCATGGGCGCGAGCCAGGGCGATGGCCTTTCCAACGCCGATTGGGGGTATCTGGCCCGCTTCGCCCTGTCCAATCATATCGATCCCTCCTCGTTTCCCAGTAGAGCCTTCGTGACTCTCGCGGTGCTCACGTCCTTCAATGGCCTGGTCTGCTGGGTGCGGCGGGAGGAAATGAGCTTTCGGTTCTTCGGAATCCTCCACATCCCCCTGGCCGCTCTTCTCATTGCCGGTCTGTTGGCTTGGCACCTCGAGGCCTATTTGTTTCTTCAGTTCATGCCATTCCGGGTGCTTCCGGTTCTTGCCCCATTGCTCTTCCTGCTCTTCCTCGCCACCCTATTCCACCACCCCCCCTCCCCCGCATCGGGGCAGTGTGGGTGCTGGGAGCCTGGGGGTTGATGGCCCTCGTGGAACCGGTTTCCGGATCCTTTGACCTGAGGGCCACCCGACGTTGGGAGGACTCCGTCGACCCCGGCCTCACGGCGGCCTTCCAGTGGGCCTCGGAGAACACTCCCGAGGACGCGGTCCTGCTCTCCCCTCCATGGGCGGCGGATGCGTTCTCATCCTCACGACGCGCACAGGTCTCGGCGAAGCTGTTCGTGCAGTACTGGAGATTCGACGAGTGGAGGGACCGCCTGAACGCCGTGGTCGGCCCTCTCGAGTCCCCGGATGACCTCAAACCGCTGGAGCGGTTTCGCGAACGTTTTGCCGGCATGACGATGGAGCGCATTCTCGCCATCATGGGCCGGTACGGAGCGACACACCTCGTAACCGAAACCCGATACGACCTGCCCCTCCTCTACAGGACGGGAACTTGGCAAGTATACTCTCTAAGCCCCCCCGAGTCCGTGCGTGAGCCCCCCGGGTGAACCCAACCCGAGCGGGATCCAGGTGTACTGGCTATTCCCCCAGGTCTTTCTAGGTTTCTGGGCCACATGAGAGAATCAGAGTCAGCGGTACCTGAAGAGATTGGATATTTCGCCCACAGCACCGCCGTCATCGATGCCGGTGCCCAGATCGGGGCAGGGACCCGCATCTGGCATTTTTCGCATGTATGCGAGGGCAGCCGCATCGGCCGCCGTTGCACCTTGGGGCAGAACGTGTACGTCGGCCCGGAGGTGGAGATCGGGGACGGGGTGAAGATCCAGAACAACGTATCCGTCTACGAGGGGGTCACCCTGGAGGATTTCGTGTTCTGCGGTCCCAGCATGGTGTTCACCAACGCCCGGAGTCCCAGAGCCGCCTTCCCCCTGGATCGGGGAAGCTACGACCGGACGCACGTGGGGCGCGGTGCCACCCTGGGTGCCAACTGCACCATCGTGTGCGGAACCAGGATCGGGCGCTGGGCCTTCGTCGCCGCCGGGGCGGTCGTGACCCGGGATGTGGCGCCCTTCGCCCTCGTTGCAGGGGTGCCGGGCAAGGTGATCGGATGGGTCTCCCGGGCGGGGCACCGCCTGGACTTCTCCCAAGGGGAAGCCGTCTGCCCCCAGTCCGGTGAACGGTACCGGTTCGGCCCCGGCGGGGTGGAGCTCCTCGAGGAGATCGGGGACCCCGAGGGGGGGGGAAGATCCGAGTGAATCCACCCGAACCCTTCCCCTCCATGGACCCAAGGAGCCGGCGCCATATCCTGACCATCGGCCTGGAGGATTATTTCCAGGTTGCCGCCTTCCAGAGGGTCATCCAGAGCGGCCAGTGGCACCGCTTCGAGAGGACCGTGGAACGGGGCACCCGGCGAACCTTGGACCTGCTGGCAGAGCACGGGGTCCAGGCGACCTTCTTCGTTCTCGGATGGGTGGCCGACGAGTATCCCGAGCTGGTGGCGGAGGTCTCGGAGGCCGGCCACGAGGTGGCCAGCAAGGGCTACTATCACCGCAACATCCAGCTCATGACCCCCGCGGAGTTCCGGGAGGACCTCCAGCGGTCCCGGAACGCCATCGAAGCCGCCACGGGGAAGAGGGTGATGGGATACCGGGTTGCGGACCGCTGGTTCGTGCCCGAGGACCTTTGGGCCCTGGGTGTGCTGGCCGAGGAGGGTTACCGGTACGACTCCTCCCTCGCCCTCATCGGCCGCCGGTTCTCGTCCGAACCCTGGCGGAGGTTCGTGCACACGCACATCGCAGGGGAGAGGCGGATCCTGGAGGTCCCCATCAGCTCGACCTCCTGGTTCGGCCAGCACATCCCGGTGGCTGGAGGGACCTACTTCCGGCAGTTCCCGGGGTGGATGATCCGTCGGGCAGTGGACTCGTGGCACCGTTCCTACACCGCCCCCTTCGTGATGTACGTCCACACCTGGGAAATGGACAGCAATCAGCCCAGGATCGATGCGGCGCCCTGGCTGCAACGGCTACGCCATTACCGAAACCTCACCCGGATGCCGGAGAGGGTCGCCTACTTCCTGAGTCGATATCAGTTCACCAGCGTCGCGTCCCATCAGGGTTTCTCGATCTCGCCGATCGAGCCCCAAGGGTCGGACCGTCGGAGGAAGGGAGAGAAGGCTCCGTCCCAGCCAGCGACCCCTCTCCCCGTCGAGGTCGGCTCTCGGGCTTCCGTTTCGGTGGTGGTTCCCTGCTACAACGAAGAGGTGGTGATTCCCTACCTGAAGAACACCCTGGACGCCATGGTGGAAACCCTGGAAGACCGGTTTGATTTCCGGTTCGTCTTCGTGGACGACGCCAGCACCGACCGGACCTGGGGGATGCTCAAGTCGACCTTCGGGACCCGCCCCAACTGCCAGATCCTCCGCCGGGAGCGCAACGGGGGGGTGGCCCGGGCGGTCCTGACGGGGATGCTCGCCGCCGAGACCGGTACCGTCTGCTCGATCGATTGCGACTGCTCCTACGACCCGATCTACCTCGGGTCCATGATCCCCCTCCTGGAGGAGGGAGTGGACCTGGTGACGGCTTCCCCCTACCACCCCCAAGGGGGGGTCAGGAACGTGCCGGGGTGGCGCCTGATCCTGTCGAAGACGTTGTCCAGGATGTACCGGGTGGTCCTTGATGAGGACCTGCACACGTTCACCGCGTGCTTCCGCGTGTACCGCCGGGAGGCATTCCTCTCCACCGGGGTGGATCGAGGAGGCTACCTGGGCGTAGCCGAGATGCTGGGTCGCCTTTCCCTGGGCGGCGGGCGGATCCGGGAGTTCCCCGCCGTGCTGGAGACCCGGGTCATGGGACACTCCAAGATGAAGGTTCTGCGCACCATCTTCGGACACCTCGGGCTGGTGGCGCAGCTGGCATGGATCAGACTCCGGAAGGGGAAGAGGAGACCGGAGGCGGCCTCTGGGAGGGAGCCCGAGCTTCAAGGGGAAGACGCGGGCGGGCGGCCTGAAGCCCATGGGTAGCGTCGGGATCGTGGGTGGCGGATTCCTGGGGATGACCCTGGCCCTCCGCCTGAGGAAGGCCGGTATGGATGTGACCCTGTACGAAGGGGCGGAGGCCCCTGGAGGGTTGGCAGCCTCCCAGGACATCGGCGGGTACACCTGGGATCGTTTCTACCACGTGATCCTCCTTTCGGACTCCCGCCTCGTGGCTCTCCTGAGGGAGCTCGGTCTGGAGGGACACCTGCGCTGGGGCACGACCCGAACCGGGTTCTTCACCGACGGGCGACTTCTCTCGCTCTCCACCACCCTGGAGTTCCTCAGCTTTCCTCCCCTCAACCTCCTGGACAAGGCCCGACTGGCGGTCACGATCCTCAGGGCTTCCCGGGTCAAGGATTGGCAGGCACTCGAACAGATCCCCGTGACCGATTGGCTCAGGAAATGGTCCGGGAATCGGACCTAT
>JBFYZD010000298.1:0-7816 GCA_041309685.1 Gemmatimonadales bacterium
CCGAGACCTCTGGACCGTGATGCTCCCCGGCCCCCGCTTCCGCACCCGCCCGGCGGCGACTCTACGGCTCCCCCCGGGGAGCAGGATCGCGGACCCCGTTGGCCGAGCCGTAGCCGGAGCCGCAGGGGCGGTGACGGAAGAAGGGGACCGACCCAGAATCCGTGATGCTCCCCGGCCCCCGCTTCCGCACCCGCCCGGCGGCGACTCTACGGCTCCCCCGGGGAGCAGGATCGCGGACACCGTTGGCCGAGCCGTAGCCGGAGCCGCAGGGGGGGTGACGGAAGAAGGGGACCGGCCCAGGATCGGTGATGCTCCCCGGCGCCCGCTTCCGCACCGCACAAGCCGAGCCGCCCGGATCCGAGGCCGGACCCGGGCGGCGATGGCCTGCGATGGGAATCGACCCGGAACGGGTCCCCCTTCCCTACCCCTGCACCGCGTTGATCATGTCGAAGATGGGGAGGTACATCGCCACGATCATCCCGCCGACGATCACGCCCAGGACCACGATCATGATGGGCTCCATGGCGGAGAGGAGAGCCTCGACCGCGGCGTCCACCTCCTCGTCATAGAAGTCGGCGATCTTGGTGAGCATCTCGTCGAGGCCGCCCGTCTGCTCCCCCACGTTGATCATCTGCACCACCATGGGGGGGAACACACCCGATTCCTTGAGGGGGCCGGCAATGGTCTCACCCCCGGCGATGGAAGCCCGGGAGTTCATCACCGCATCGTGGATGACCCGGTTGCCCGCCGTCTTCGCCGTGATCTCAAGCCCCTCCAGGATGGACACCCCCGAGGAGACCAGCGTGCCCAGCGTCCGGGTGAACCGCGCCACGGCCGCCTTGCGCTGGAGGTCCCCGAGGATGGGAAGGCTGAGAAGGAGCTTGTCGATGGCGAGCTTCCCTCCGTCCGTCCGATAGGTCTGACGAACGGCGGCAATGGCTACGATGACGCCGACGCCGCAAGCCCACCAGTAGGCCTGGAGGAACTTGGACATGTTGATGACGATCTGGGTCGGGAGCGGGAGGGGGATACCCGCCGCCTCGAACATGTTCTGAAAGGTGGGGATCACGAAGATGAGGAGGATCACCACCGCCAACCCCGCTACCGTGAAGATCACCGCCGGGTAGATCATGGCCCCCTTGATCTTGCGGACCAGGGCGTCGTTCTTTTCCAGGAAGGTGGCCAGCCGGAGAAGGATGGTGTCCAGGATACCGCCGGCCTCACCCGCCGCCACCATGTTCACGAAGAGCTCCGTGAACACCTTGGGGTGCTTCCCCATGGCGTCGGCCAGGGTGTGCCCCGACTCCACGTCGTAGAGCACCTCCTGAATCACCTTCCGGAGGGACTGGTTCTCCGTCTGCTCAGCCAGGATGTCCAGGCTCTGCACCAGAGGCAGGCCGGAGTTGATCATGGTGGCGAACTGGCGGGTGAAGATGACGATGTCCCGGGTCCCGACCCCGGAGCCGAACTGGAGGTTGATGCCGGCCTCCTTCTTCCGCACCGACACCGGGATCATCTTCTGCTTGTGGAGGAAGGCCAGGACCTCGTCCTTGGTCTTGACCTCCAGCTCGCCGGATTGGATGTCCCCTCCGGCGGCCGGGCGGGCACTGTACACGAATTTCGGCATAGGTCTCCGGGGTTCCCCTTACTCCGTCGGCACCGGCTCTCCCACAGCCCGAAGGAGTTCGGTCTGGTCGGAGGAACGCTTGAGGGCTTCTTCCAACGCGACTTCCCCCCGCATGTACAGGCTGGCCAGGGAGTCGTTCAACGTCTGCATTCCATGCTTCTTGCCGGCCTGCATCAGGGAGTAGATCTGATGGATCTTGTCATCCCGGATGACGGAGCGAATGGCCGGCGTACAGATCATGACCTCGGCGGCGGCGACCCGCCCCCTCCCCTTGGCCCTCGGGAGGAGGGTCTGGGTGATGACCCCCTCGAGCACGAAGGCCAGCTGCGCCCGGATCTGCCCCTGCTGGTGGGAAGGGAAGGCATCGATGATCCGGTTGATGGACTCGGCGGCGGAGTTGGTGTGCAGGGTGGCGAGCACCAGGTGCCCCGTCTCGGCGATGGTCAGGGCCGCACCGATGGTCTCCAGGTCCCGCATCTCGCCGATGAGGATCACGTCGGGGTCCTGCCGCAGGGCATACTTCAGGGCCGCTGAGAATCCGCGGGTGTCCGCCCCCACCTCCCGTTGGTTCACCATGCAGTTGTTGTGGCGATGGATGAACTCGATGGGATCTTCGATGGTGATGATGTGGCCCTTCCGCTCCCGGTTGATCTTGTCCACCATGGCGGCAAGCGTCGTGGACTTCCCCGAGCCGGTGGGTCCCGTCACAAGGACGAGCCCTCGCGGGCGGTCCGACATCTTGTTCAGAACCGGAGGCAGCCCGAGCTTCTCGATGGTCACGATCTCGTAGGGGATCTGCCGGATCGCCATGGCCACGCAGCCACGCTGCTTGTAGACGTTCCCCCGGAACCGGGAGAGGTTCTGGACCCCGAAGGAGAAGTCCAGCTCATCCTCCGTCTCGAACCTCTTCTTCTGGTTTTCGGTGAGGATCGAGTAGGCGAGCTGGAGGGTGTCCTTGGGCGTCAGCACGTGGTTGATCTGGGAGTTCGCCAGGTCCCCATCGATGCGGAGCTTGGGCCGGTCCCCGACGGTGATGTGGAGGTCAGAGGCTCCCTTCTGGATCATCTCCTGAAGGAGGACCCGCAGGCTGAGCTCCTGGGGTGCCGGGGGGGGTGCTTTCGGTGGAGTGCGTGCTTCCATGGGTTGATCGGATCTCGGGGTTTGCGAGGGGCCGATGCGCCGGCCCTCGCGTCGTGATCTAGGATCCCGAGGAGGTCTCCTTCATGACCTCCTCCAGGGTGGTGACTCCCCTTTCCAGCTTCTTCAGGCCGTCCATGCGGAGGGTCAGCATGCCTTCCTCGACGGCGGCGGCCCTCAGATCGTCCGTTCCCGCCTCCTGCATGATGAGCTTCCGCAAGCGGGAGCTCATGGCCATGACCTCGTAGAGTCCCTGCCGGCCCTTGTAGCCCGTGCCGCCGCAGTTTTCGCACCCCTGGCCTTTGAACAGGGTGTGCTGCTCCAACCATTCCGCCGGGAGCTTGGCCATCTGGAGGACTTCGTCGCTGTACTTCGCCTCCGCCTTGCAGTGCTTGCAGATTCGGCGAACGAGCCGCTGGGCCGTGACCAGGTTCAGGGCCGCCGCAACGTTGAACGGCTCCAGCCCCATGTCGATGAGACGGGTGATGGTGGAGGCGGCGTCGTTGGTGTGGAGGGTGGAGAGGACCAGGTGTCCGGTGAGGGCCGCCTTGATGGCGATTCCCCCGGTCTCCAGGTCCCGGACCTCGCCGACCATGATGATGTTGGGGTCCTGCCGGAGGAAGGCCTTCAAGGCCGCGGCGAAGGTCATCCCGATCTCGTTCCGGACCAGGACCTGGTTGATCCCGTAGAGATTGTATTCTACCGGGTCCTCCGCCGTCATGATGTTGACGTCCTCGGTGTTCACCTTCGAGAGGGCCGAGTACAGCGTCGTGGTCTTCCCGGACCCGGTGGGCCCCGTCACCAGCACCATCCCGTAGGGGTTGGCGATGGCCTCCATGAAGTCCCGCTCGGCCTTCGGCTCGAAGCCGAAGAGGGAGAGGTCGAAGGTGAGGTTCCCCTTGTCCAGGATACGCATCACGATCTTCTCGCCGAAGATCACCGGCAGGGTGGAGACCCGGAAGTCCACCACCTTGTTCTTCATCTTCAGCTTGATCCGCCCGTCCTGCGGGACCCGGCGCTCGGCGATGTTCAGGTCCGCCAGGATCTTGATCCGGGAGGTGAGGGCCGCCTTCATCTTCATGGGCGGCTTCATGACCTCCTTGAGGGCGCCGTCGACCCGGTAGCGGATCCTGACTTCCTTCTCGAAGGGCTCGATGTGGATGTCGCTGACCCCCTTCATCACGGCGTCGGTGAGGAGCCCGTTGATGAACTTCACCACCGGCGCCTTGTCCACCTCCGCTTCCAGCGCCGCGACGGAGACGTCCTCGTCGGAGTCCTCCAGGACCTCGACTTCCTCCTCCAGGAGGTCGCCGAGCATCTCCTGCATCTTCGTCTCGCCCAGCCCGTAGTACTCCTCCAGGTGCTTCTGGAGGGTGTACTCCCCCACGATCACCGGCTCGATCTCGAAGCGGGTGATGAACTTGAGGTTGTCGATGGCCCCCATGTCGGTGGGGTTGGCCATGGCCACCGTCAGCGTCCGCCCCACCTTCCGGAGAGGGAGGACCCGGTGCTTCATGGCCACGTCCTCAGGCACCAGCTTCAGGATCTTCTCATCCACCTTCACCTTGGAGAGGTCCACCGCGGGCACCCTGAACTGCTTGGCCAGGGCCCGGGTCAACTCGTCCTCGGCCACCAGGCCGAGCTTCACCAGGGCGAAGCCGATGCGGGTCTTGCTGATCTTGGCTTCTCTCAGGGCCTCCTGAAGCTGCGCTTCAGTGATCAGGCCCTCCCTGACGAAGAGGTCGCCGAGGCGGTCTTGAACGACGTTGGTTGCCATCGTTACACGTCTGCCAGCCGAGGGAGATATGGGTGGGTCTCAGGCACGAAGGCCCGCCTCGGGGGCGTGCCGAAGAGGTCAGACCCCAGTCCCATCGCTGGGATCCCGGAATGGAGAAGAGGGGAACGGATTACGAATCCTCCAGAGAATGCGGTCCAGGACACGACCCCCTAAGAATACCGGCAGAAAAGGGGTAAACTCAAGGAGATCAATCAGCCGCCCCGATAAACATACGTTTTCCGATCCCCTGGCAAGATAGGCTCCGGAAAAGGACGGGGTCAAGCGATCATCTCTCCAGGGAGATCCGGTCCCGGATGCGGGCCAGGGTCGCCGGCCCGATTCCGGTGACGCGAAGGAGGTCCTCCGGGACCCGGAACGGCCCCTCCCCCTGCCGGCTCTCCACGATGCGACCGGCCAGGGCGGGACCGATCCCGGGAAGGGCCTGGAGCTCTTCCAGGGTAGCCCGATTGACGTTCACCCGGTCCGGAGATGGCTCCCCGGCGGCCCCGGGGGAGAACGGGCCGGCGAGGGGCACCGAACCCTCCCCCCCGGCCCTCCTTCCGCCCCCCCGCACCCGACTGAGCTCAGGGGGCAGGCCCCGGCTGAAATCGAGGTGGGGCCGGATCTTCTCCAGGGTCCCGGGCCCGATCCCCGAAACCCGGAGGAGGTCCTCCGGGCGTGTGAAACCTCCTTCCTCCTCCCGATTCTGGACCAGGGCCCGGGCTGTTCCGGGCCCTACTCCCGGGAGGCGGTCGATCTCCTCCTCCCCGGCCCGGTTGGGATCCACCCTCTCCCCCGGGGCCAGGGCACGATTCCGCTCCCTTTCCCGGGAAGCGGCCAGGCGGTTTCCCTCCAGAAGTGCCGCCGCCTCGCTGGACCCTCCCTCCAGGAGGTCCGCGGGCCGCCGCAGCTGCTCCCATCCCAGGCGAAGAAGGGACAAGGCCAGGAGGAGCGCTCCCCCCCGGGAGAGGCCCCGAAGCTCCAGTGCCGTCATGGAAAGAGAGTGGGGGAAGGATCGGGGCGACGGAATGGGCGGAGAGGTCGCTCCCGGGGGGTTCCTCTCCTCAGCCGCCGGAGGTACCGGTCGGGGGGACGAAGGCGCCACCGTCGAACAGGAACTGTCCGTAGATCCCGAGCTGGAACTGGGTGGACCCCTCATGGCGCCCCACGAAAGAGCGGCGATCGGTGTAGGTAAGGTGGAGCCCGACCTCCAGAGGAGACACCACGGTGTCCAGGGCCAGACTCAGGCCGCGGATGAGGTAGTCCAGGTAGGGGACGCACTCCGACCGCCGGGCGGGGGCGCGGCAGGTCAGCTCGGAGGAATACTGGTATCCCAGGGAGACTCGGAGGGGCCCGTCCACCCGCTCTCCCAGGACGGGAGGCTCGGCCAGGGAGGCGGAGAGAGCGAAGGTGTGGTTCAACCGCTCCGTCAGAGTGTTCCCGGTGGGGTCTCTTCCGTCACCCCGGGCCAAGGTCCCCCGATAGCGGGTGGCGAGGCCTCCAGCCCAAGCGGCGGTGACTTCAACCGGTATCTGCCATTCCTCCCGAGCCCGGCGCTGAATCCCCAATCCCCCGTAGGTCGTTCCCAGCAGGTTCACCCGGTACCCCGAAGCCAGGGAGAGGCTCCGGAGAATAGTCCGGGTCCACCCGGGAAGGCCCACCTCAGACACCGAGACCCTAAGATCCGGCCAGCTTCGCGTCCTGATCTCACGGTCGCTCCTGCGCTGGAGGATTTCGGTCCGTGAGTCGGAGTAGCTCCCGGCCACCCGCAGGCTGAAGGGGAGCCGCACGCCGGTCCCCGCCGTCCAGGTGGTCCTTCCGGTGAGGATGGCGGCGGTGTCCGAGCCCTGGAAACGGAACGCGTCCCGGTCCCCCCACCCAAGCTGAAACCCCAGACCAGGATCTACCGGTTCCCGGAAGAAACGGGAGGAGAGCCCTCCCTGCCTCGTCAGGGAAAGGGGATCCAGGGCCCGGAGGGCTCTGAGGAGGGGGCCCGGGGTCGGCTCGCCACCCCCCCCCACCCCTTCTCCACCCAGGAGGATCCGGGCCAGGGCCCCCGGGTCCAGCATGACCGAGGCCCGGGTGCTTCGGTTCCCGCTGGTGTTCCGTTGGAGGGCCAGAAGGGTGTCCGGCCCAAGGACGGTCCTCTCCACCAGGGCCGCGTTCCGGTCCGAGGCGTAGTCCGTGGTCACCGTGAGATCGGTCCGGAGCCAGGAAGCCACGTTGGGGCGAAAACCCATCCGCGCCCGCAGGTTCCGGTTGGTTTCCCACCCGAGGTCCAGGGCTCCTGGGCCCCATCGCTCCTGAGCGATGGCCGCCTGCACGGAGGGATCGTTGATGGCATCGGCTGGGGGAAGGAGGTCCCGCACGGAGAAGAAGCTCAGCTCCCCCGTGAGGATCTCCAGGGGCTGGAAGCTCACCGACCCCGTGGTCTCCAGCGCCTCGCGGGGAGCAAGGGTCGGGGTCACCAGGGTATCGGAGGGGAGCAGGAGGATCTGCTCGAAACGGTACGACTCCCTGGAACGCCTGGTGTAGAGCGTCCCGAAACGGATCCTCCCGGGGGTCCACCGGAGGCGGGCCCGAAGGAGGCGCTCTTCCAGCCCGGAGGGAAGGAGGCTCCGGACCAGCCCCTCCGCGAAGCGGGGGATGGCCGCGACCTCCCGGGAAGCCAGCTCCCGGGAATACTCGGCCCGGGCTTCCACCCCCGACCCCTCCGACTCCAGCGTGCTCGTCGTGACCCGGCTCCTGGAATACCCGGCCCTGAGGGTCAGCCCTTCCAGGACCGGATCCAGGACCGGGATTCCCAGGGAGGTCGTCTTGTGGAGGCTCAGTTCGATACGGGTCTCCTGGGTACCAACCTCCCGGAGGCCCCTGAGGCGGTCGGCCCGGACATCGCTCTGGGCGAGGAAGGTCGGGTGCTGGGCCAGCCGGATGTGGGACACGGAGAGGGGGGCCGATACTCCCCAGGCTTCCGGTACGGCGCGGCCCAGCTCCAGGGTGGTCAGGACCGAGAGGGCCTCATCCCCAAGGTAGGCGGGGTCTCCCGAGAGCTGCCGGAAGAAGGGTCCCCGCCCGGAGTAGCTCAGGGAGGTTCTAAGGAGCCTGGGGGCCTCCACCTCCAGGTTGAGGTAGCCGGCAAACCCCGCGTCTTCCACGGCCCGGGATAGCCGAAGCTCATTCACCCAGACGGTCCCCTCCAGGGGAGCGGACCCGGGGTTGAACACCCCCAGGGAGATCTCCCTGACCGCAGCCAGGTTCGGCGCCCGGGCCCGGTC
>JBFYZD010000299.1:0-15543 GCA_041309685.1 Gemmatimonadales bacterium
GAGGGGATCGGTGATGCGGTCGGCCCGTGCTCGCATCCAGAACGCTCCCAGGGCCAACCCGAGGATGAAGGCCGAGAGCATGATCTCGAAGGAGTGGGTCGCCGTGCCCAGCACCAGGGAGAGCATCCGGATCCAGGCGATCTCGTAGATGAAGGAGGCCAGTGCCGTTCCGAAGCTCACCCACAGAAGGAGGCGCCAGAGGCTTCCTCGCTCCACGCCCTCGCCCCCACCGCTCGGCGGAGAGGCGGACGGGGCCTCTGACCCGCCTCCGGCCAGGGGAGCTCCGCTGGCCGCGCCCGAACGTTTGTCCGCCGCCCACACCAGGAGGGCCACCGACACGTTCAGGACCGCAGCGGTGAGCACCGTTCCTGGCAGGCCGAACATTCCCAGGAGCACGAATCCCGCCACCAGCGCCCCCACCGCCGCTCCGAAGCTGTTGCAGAAATAGAGGAGGGACAGGACGCGTCCGGGGTGGCCGGGGAAGCTGCGGAGGAACCCCGCGCTCATGAAGGGGAAGGTGGTGCCCAGGAGGACGGAAGGGGGGAGGATCAGGGCCCCCACCAGCCCCCACTTCACCGGGATCAGCAGGGGAGAGCCGGCCAGGGCCGGGAAGACGGATCCGTAGGCGACCCCCTGGAGGCCCAGGAAAGCCTCGTGGAAGAAGAGGCCAAAGAGCCCCACCCCGAGCTCCGCCCCGGCGTACCAGAGGAGAGGGCGCCGCGTCCTTTCCGACCGCTCTCCCACCAGGAGGGCCCCCAGGGAGAGACCCCCCAGGAAGATGGTGAGGACGATGACCTGGGCGTAGGCGGTATGGCCCACGAAGAGCCCCAGGTAGCGGCTCCAGATGGTCTCGTAGATGAGACCGGCGCCGCCGGAAAGGAAGAAGGCAAGGTACAGGACGGTTTTCATGAATGGGCTCCGGGTGAAGCGCGAAAGGTGCCAGCCCCGCGCCTCCCCGGTCAAGGAACATCTTCCCCGCAATCAGGTCGGGATCCGGCCGGCCATCCCGGCGCAGGACCCCTTCCGGGACCGGCCTTCCCGACCCCCTTTGAACGAAACACCTCCCTCGTGGGTCCTCTCTTGGAAGATGTGTACCTTTCCCGATTCTCTTGGACCTACGGACATGGAGGCACGATGCGAAGGCACCTCGCACCCCTCGTCCTGGCGGCGGCGCTCGCCCCGGGCGGGACACTCCTGGGGCAGCTGACCACGCCCCTCGATGAGAACACGCTCTCGGAGTTCCAGTGGCGCCCTGTGGGTCCGGCCAACATGTCGGGGCGGATCACGGACGTGGAGGGCATTCCCAGCCCCTCCAAGACCTTCTTCTTCGCGGCGGCGGCCGGGGGGATCTGGAAGACCACCAATAACGGGATCACCTTCCGGCCCCTCTTCCTCGGGGAGCGGGTCATCTCCATGGGGGACCTGGCCATCGCCCCGTCCGACACCCTCCAGATCTGGGCCGGGACGGGAGAGGAGGACTCCCGCAACTCCATCTCTCCCGGGGGCGGAATCTACAAGTCCATGGATGGGGGCCTGACCTGGGAGCTCAAGGGGCTGGTGGAGACCCAGGCGATCGGCCGTATCGTGGTCCACCCCAGCAACCCCGACCGGGTGTGGGTGGCGGCTCTGGGGCACATCTGGGACTCCAACCCCGAGCGGGGCCTTTACCGCACCGACGATGGCGGGGAGAGCTGGAAGTTGGTGAAGTTCATCAGCGACAAGGCCGGGTTCGTGGACGTGGCGATTCACCCTTCGAATCCCGATGTGCTCTTCGCCGCCTCCTGGGAGCGGGTGAGAGGACCGTATTTCCTCCAGAGCGGGGGACCCGGGAGCGCGCTGTGGAAGACCACCGACGGGGGCGACAGCTGGACGAAGGTGGAAGGGCCGGGGTGGCCCACGGGGATGTTGGGCCGGATCGGCCTGGATTTCTCCCGCAGCAACCCGGACATCCTCTACGCCATGGTGGAAGCCGAGGCCTATGAGGGGGCCAGCCGACCCAACGGTCTCTACCGCTCCAGCGACGGCGGGGCAAGCTGGGAGCAGATGAACGGCAACAACGTCCGTCCCTTCTACTACTCCCAGGTGCGGGTCCACCCCACCGACCCCGAGCGGGTCTATTGGTCCTCCACCCCGGTGAACGTGTCCAACGACGGGGGCCGGACCATCGGGACGGCCACCGGGGGGATCCACGTGGACCATCACGCCATGTGGATCGACCCCGTGGACCCCGAGCGCATGATCGTGGGCAACGACGGCGGGATCGGGGTCACCTTCGACCAGGGGGGGAACTACATCTTCCCCAACACCATGGCCCTGGGCCAGTTCTATGAGGTGAGCTTCGGGATGGAGATGCCCTATACGGTGTGCGGGGGCCTCCAGGACAACGGGTCCTGGTGCGGCCCCAGCCGGCGGCGGCAGGGCTCCATCACGAACGCCATGTGGTACTCCGTGGGCGGTGGGGACGGGTTCTTCACCCTCCAGGACCCGGAACGCCCCGAGATCGTCTACTCCGAATCCCAGGGCGGGAGCATGGGGCGGGTGAATACCCTCACGGGAGACCGGATGAGCCTGCCCAAGCCGGGGCGGGCACGGGGGGCGGGCGCAGGTGCGGGCGGGCCCGGAGCCGGAGGGGCCCAGCAGGAGGAGGAGGCCTGGAGGTGGAACTGGAACACCCCCATGGTCCTCTCACCCCACGACCCCACGGTGCTTACGCCGCCGGGAACCGGGTCCTGAGGTACACCAACCGTGGCGAGGAATACCAGGTCATCTCGCCGGATCTCAGCTACGCCGACACGATGAAGGTCCGGATCAGCACCCAGACCACCGGCGGAATCACCCGGGACGCGACCGGCGCCGAGACGTACGGCACCGTCGTGGCGCTGGCCGAATCCCCCCTCCGGAAGGGATTCCTCTTCGCCGGCACCGACGACGGCCGCACCTGGATCAGCCGGAACGACGGCGGGGAGTGGGAAGAGCTCACGGATCGGTTCCCCGGCGTTCCGGCGGGGACCTATGTCCGGCGTCTCGAGCCCTCCAGCCACGACGCGAACACCTTCTTCGTGGCCTTCGACGGGCACCGGACCAATGACTTCACGCCCTACCTCTTCATGACCACGGACGGGGGCCGGAGCTTCCGCTCCATCGCCGGCGACCTCCCCACGGGGGGCCCGGACTTCGTCCACGTGATCCGGCAGGACCTACGCAACCCGCAGCTGCTCTTCGTGGGAACGGACGTGGGCGCCTACGTGTCCACCGACGGGGGAGCCCACTGGCAGAAGTTCATGGCGGGCCTTCCCACCGTCCCGGTCCATGACCTGAAGATCCACCCCCGGGACCGGGAGCTCATCGCCGCCACCCACGGCCGGTCCATCTGGATCGTGGACATCGCCCCCTTGCAGGAGATGACGGATCAGGTCATGACGGCGGAGGCCTACCTCTTCCAGCCCAGGCCCGGACTCCAGTTCGGGAACCCCCCCATCGGCGGGGAGTCCACCGGGAACCTGCTCTTCCAGGTGCCCTCCCCGGGCTACGGCGCCGAGATCGCCTACCACATCGGAGGCCGGGGCTTCGAGGCCCGGACCAGGGCCCAGCTCACCATCCAGGACGGTGCCGGCCAGGTCGTATTCAGGACGGCGGGTCCGGCCACCCCGGGCCTCCACAAGCTGTCCTGGAACTACCGGACCCAGGGGCCACCGCCTCCTCCCAAGACCGAGGAGCAGATCCAGGACAGCATCCGGGCCGTACAGCGGGTGAATGAGATGGTGGACTCCATGGTCGCCGCGGGATCCGACCGGGAGCAGCTTGAGCAGGCCCGGGACATGATCCTCTCCGGGAGCCTCCAGGGAATGGCAGCCGGCGTCGCCGGAGGCGGTGGCGGCGGCGGGGGAGCCGGGGGACGGAGGGACCCCCTGGCCTTCGTGGATCGGCCGGCGGAGAGCTTGAGCGCAGGCGGCCGGGGAGGCGGAGCCGCGTTCACCCCCGAGATGCGGGCCCTGACGCAGGCGGCCCGGCCCATTTCGGGCGCAGGAATGCCCGGCGCAGGGGGAGCCCGGGGAGGCGGCGGTCAGGCCCCCCTTGCCGGGGCGGGGGAGTACACGGTCATTTTGAAGGTGGGGGACCGGGAGTACCGCCAGCCCCTGATCGTGCATCGGGGACCCGATGCCGGGGAGAGCGGTGGATTCCCCGAAGATCTTCGATAGTCTCCTGGAACCGGGGTACCCCCGGCTTTCGGGGGTACCTCGGCCAGGCAGGTGAGATGAACGAGCTCAGCGGGTGCGGCGAAAGGACCGGAAGGGTTCCGAGGATGGCCGGGCTGGGCCTCCTCATCCTGGCGCTCTCGGCGGGGGGCCCATCGCCTTCGGCGGCCCAGGTCCCGGAAGGCAGGGTCCACCTCTCCCTTACCCTGGGGGGGTATGTGCTGTTGGGGGTGGGCTATACCCACTGGGTGGAGAAGCACCACGCGTTGGAATTCACGGTTTTCCCCTTCGCCTACCCGAGAGATGGATTCCCCTTCGGGGTCCGGGCCGGATATGCCTGGCTCCCCTCCGATGAGGTATGGAGGGCCAAGCTGGGTGGAAATCTCACGGTCGTCATCCGCCCCGCCGAGACCAACGGGGATCGGCTCGTGCCGATCCTGGCCCTTACCCCGGGGGTTCAGTACGACCCCACCAATGACCGCAGTCTGCGGGTTGACCTCTGGATGTCCTACTACATGAACCAGCGGGTGTTCGCGCCCACCGCCGTGGAGATCCTCTCGGGGTGGAGGAAGTAGGAGTGGGGATGGGGGATTCACCCTGGGTCCACGACGGCCCGGCGCTCCCCTACCGGACGGTGAAGGTGACGGGGAGGGAGATCCAGACCGGCACCGGCTTGTCCCCGTTCAGGGCCGGCGTGAACTGAATGACCTCGGCTACCCGCTGGGCGGCCTCGTCCAGCGCTTGGTGGCCGGAAGTCTGATTCAAGAGAACCCGGCGCACGGTTCCTGATTCATCCACCAGGAACCAGATCTGGGCGGTTCCGCCGATCCCCGCGTCCCTCAGGAGGGGCGGGTACTCCCGCTCCAGGGCCCGGCCGATCTCCTCACGGTTCCGGATGTCGGGGCGAACGGTGTAGGGGGTGAAGACCGGGCTGGCCTCGAGGTCCACCGGCACCTGGGGCCCGGGCCCCCCCCCGGGCGCCACGCCCGGGCTCCCCGCCTCCGCGGGCGGGATCCCCGTCTCCGGCGGGAGGGTCACAGCCTCCGCCGCCGGGGTCGGGCCCACCTCTTCCTCCACCCCCATGGGGCCCGGCGCCCAGCAGGCCACGGCCACCAGGAGGACCCCGGTGGAGCCCAGGAGAAGGGCCCGCACCCAGGGTTTCTCGGGAAAGGGCATGGTCATGATCAGGATCCTCCTTTCAAGGGTTTCCTCGGGTTCGGAGAGCATGGCTCCGGCGAACTGCCTTCGAGGCGGCCGCCGCCCCACTTCCAGCAGGAGCTCCAGGTAGCTCCGTAATCTTCCGGGGTGTTTACGGAGCACCCGGAGATCGCAGTCCCCCTCCGCCGCCAGGCGAAGGCGACCGAGCAGCCACCAGAGGGGGAGGTGCCAGGGGAGGAGGACGGGGAGGACCGCCGCCGAGAGGAGGAGGCGCAGGTCCCCGGCCCTGAGATGCTCCGCCTCGTGATCCAGGATCAAGGCGAGTGCCTCCTCGTCGAGATCCCGGCACCACGCCGGGAGGACGATCTCGGGGTGGAGGAACCCCACCACGGCCGGTCCCCAATCGTCCGAGAGGAGAACCGCCCGCCCTCCAGCCTTCTCCCCGGGCCACCGCTTCCTCAACCAGTGGGTCCGGAGCAGAAGGAGGAGGGCAAGCGCGAGCAGAACGCTGGACGCGGTGACCCAGCCCACCAGGACGGGCCCGTCCAGAAGGTGCAGGAAGGAGCGGGAGCCCACCTGCACCGCCAGGGGATCCAGGGCCACCACCCACCCGGGACCCGGGGGGGCGGGGAGCGCGGAGGGGTCGGGCAGGATCTTCCGCAGGACGTGGACCAGGGGCCAACCCACGGCGAGAGCCATGGCCCCGGCCCACACTCCGCGCACCGGAAGGCGATGGGCACGCAGAAGGGCCTCCAGGGCCAGGGCACCCCCTCCCAGGAGGACCCCCACCATGAGGGCATAGACCATCCAGGCGGTGATCATTCCTCTTCCTCCTTCAACCTCTCTTCCACCAGGTCCCGGAGACGCCGAAGCTGGGCATCGGTGAGGCCTCGCTCCTTGAGGAGCTGGGCCATGACCAGCTCCGGGGAACCGGAGAAGAGCTTTCGGGTGATGCGGCGGATGGCGCTCTCCTGGGCCTCCACCCTTTCCACCAGGGGGAGGTAGCGGTGGGCCCGCCCTTCGGTCTCGTGCCCCAGGTACCCCTTCTTTTCCAGGGTGCGGAGGATGGTCAGGACCGTGGTGTAGGCCAGCTCGTCGGCGAGGCGCTCCTGGACTTCCGAGACGGTCCCCGAGCCCAGCTTCCAGAGGACGTTCATCACGTCCACTTCCCGGCCGGTGAGGACCACTGGATCCGATTCGGATCGGGGGTCTACTATGCTCATAGTAGGATGATAGGGAGTCCGGTCCCGTATGTCAACTAGAACGTTAGTAGGGTCGGGAGGGGTGGGGGCACCACCCACCCGGGAACCAACCTCCGCCGGAACCGGTAACGGAGGATGGCCGGGTCCACGGACCCCGCCGGGGTGGAGAGGTGACTTTCCCGCCGTTCCGGGGATATCTTCCGCACCATTCCCCCCTCGTCTTCGTCGAGACCCACCAAGGGAGACCTCATGCGCCTCTGCCCCAGCAGGCCCCTCCGGGCCCTATGTCTTGCCATCCCCCTGGCCGCGCCCCTTTCCCTGGGGGCCCAGGTGCCGGGGGTGCGTTCCCCCGAGGACCCCCTCCCCCTGGATCCGGCGGTCACCACCGGGACGCTGGACAACGGCCTTCGCTATTTCATCAGGAAGAACGGCCGGCCGGAGAACCGGGCGGAGCTCCGCCTGGTGGTGAACGCGGGCTCCATCCTGGAGGACGCGGAGCAGCAGGGGCTGGCCCACCTCCTGGAGCACATGGCCTTCAACGGGACCGAGAACTTCAAGAAGCAGGAGCTGGTGGAGTACCTGGAGTCCATCGGCATGAGCTTCGGGCCGGAGGTGAATGCCTATACCAGCTTCGATGAGACGGTGTACATGCTCCAGGTCCCCACCGACGACCCGGAGATCGTCGCCACCGCCTTGCAGATCCTCGAGGACTGGGCCCACAGGGTGACCCTGGAGGGGGAGGAGATCGACAAGGAGAGGGGCGTCGTCATCGAGGAGTGGCGGCAGGGGCGGGGCGCCAGCGCCCGGATGATGGACCGGCAGCTCCCCATCCTCCTCCGGGGGTCCCGCTACGCCGACCGCCTTCCCATCGGCAAGGTGGAGGTCCTGGAGAGCTTCCCCCACGAAGCGATCCGGCGCTTCTACCGGGAGTGGTACCGGCCGGACCTCATGGCGGTGATCGCCGTGGGGGACTTCGACGTCGGTGCGGTGGAGGAGGCCATCCGGAGCCACTTCTCCCGCCTTCCCGCGTCCCCGGATCCCCGGCCCCGGGCCCTCTACGAGGTGCCGGGGCACTCCGAGACCCTCTTCGCCATCGCCAGCGACCCGGAGGCCACGAATAGCCAGGTGGCCATCCTCTACAAGCAGGACACGCAGGCCCGGAACACCCTGGCGGGGTACCGGGAGCTCCTGGTGGAGAGCCTGGTGACCTCCATGCTGAACGCCCGTCTCTTCGAGCTGGCCCAGACCGAGGATCCCCCCTTCGCCGGCGCCGGCACGGGAAAAGGGAAGTTCGTCCGGACCAGCGAGTTCTTCCAACTGGGCGCCCTGGTTCAGGACGGGGGGATCCAGCGGGGGATGGAAGCCCTTCTCACCGAAGCGGAGCGGGTCGCGCGGCATGGCTTTTCCGCTTCGGAGCTGGAGCGGGAGAAGGCCAATCTGATTCGGGGAATGGAGCAGGTCTTCACCGACCGGGAGAATCAGCCGTCGGCCGACTACGCCGGGGAGTACTCGATCCACTTCCTTGAGGGGGAGCCGGCTCCGGGGATCGACTTCGAATACCGGGCGGCCCAGGAGCTTCTTCCTACCGTCTCCGTGACCGATGCCAACAGGGTGGCCCAGGTGTGGCTGGCGGGAGGGAACCGGGTGGTGATGGTGAGCTCCCCCCGGAAGGAAGGGCTGGGGGTTCCCACCGAGGCGGAGCTGGCCCCCGTCTTCCAGGAGGTCCTGGACAAGGAGATCGCGCCCTACGAGGACAGGACCCCCGAGGAGCCTCTCCTGGGCGTGGTGCCCACCCCGGGGCGGGTGGTGGCGGAAGGCGCCGTCCCCGAGCTGGACGTGACGGAATGGACCCTGGCCAACGACGTCCGCGTGATCCTGAAGCCCACGGACTTCAAGGAGGACGAGGTCCTGGTCCGGGCGTTCAGCCCGGGAGGCTATTCCCTCTCCTCCCTCGAGGACCACCTGTCGGCCTCCACTGCCGGCCAGGTGGTGGGCATGGGGGGAGTGGGGCCCTTCAGCATGGTGGAGCTGCAGCGGAAGTTGGCGGGCAAGGCAGTGGGGGTTTCTCCATCCATCGGCGAGCTCAGCGAAGGCCTCTCGGGAGAGGCCTCCCCCCAGGACCTGGAGACCCTCTTCCAGCTCATCCACCTCTCCTTCACGGCCCCCCGCAAGGACGAGACGGTCTTCCGGGCCTTCCAGGCCCAGGCGGCCGCCGTCCTGGCCAACCGGAGCGCCAGCCCCGCCGCCGCCTTCCAGGACACCCTGCTGGTGACGATCGCCCAGGGACATCCCCGGGCCCGCCCCCTCACCCTGGAGGCCTTCAGGGAGATCGACCTGGATCGGGCCTTCGCCTTCTACCAGGACCGGTTCGCCGACGCCAGTGATTTCACCTTCGTCCTGGTAGGGGCCTTCGAGCCCCGGGAGATCCGTCCCCTGGTGGAGACCTACCTCGGGAGTCTTCCGGACCTGGACAGGGAGGAAAGCTGGGTGGACCTGGACATGGACCCCCCCACGGGCGTCGTGGAGAAGGTGGTACGGAAGGGAGTGGAGCCCCAGAGCCAGACCCGCATCCTCTTCACCGGCCCGTTCGAGTACACCCACGAGAACCGCCTGGGGATCCGGATCCTCACCGCCGTCCTGGACACGAGGCTACGGGAGGTGCTCCGGGAGGAGATGAGCGGGACCTACGGTGTGAGCATCGGCCGCAGCTACGAGCCCTTCCCGGAGCCGGACTACTCCATCTCCATCTCCTTCGGATCGGACCCGGAGAGGGTGGAGGAGCTTACCCGGGCCGTTTTCGCCGAGATCCGCAACCTTCAGGAGAACGGACCCTCCGCCGAGGATGTGGAGGCGGCCAAAGAGCAGGAGAGGAGAACCAAGGAGACCAGCCTCCAGGAGAACGCCTGGTGGATCGCGCAGCTCAGCAGCGTCTATGAGCAGGGAGGCGATCCCCGCCTCCTGCTGGACGATGCCAGGCTGGCCGGGGTGACCCCCGGCACCGTCCAGCGGGATGCCCGCCTCTGGCTGAGGCTGGACAACCATGTGAAGGTCACCCTCCTTCCCGAGGGTGGCCGGTAGGCGAAGGCGGCTCTCTCCATGCCGGTCGGGGGCCGGGCGCCTTCGGCCCCCGACCCCCGCCGCGAGCCGTCTCCCCTACCTGAAGAGCTTCCCCTCCATGCTGGGGACCTTGTCGGTCCGGGTCCCGATCTTGATGTGGGTGGAGAGGCGGACCACACCCTCGGCGTGGAGGGTCTCAATGGCACGCCGGATGGCCGCCAGGACCTCCTCCAGCTCCCCTTCCATGTTGGAGCCGTTGGCGTGGAGGACGAGGCCCAGCCCCGACTCCTCCAGGAGTTGATGGGCCCGCATCACTTCCTTTCTCACCGAGACCCCCGCCCCGATGGGGATGATCTGAACCTCCGCGATGGCTTTCATGCTTGCTGTGCTCCCGTTTCTCTTCTCGATCTGGGGATCCCGGCGGCCGGCTCCAGCCGGGATGTGCGGCAGGATCCAAGGTAGCGTGCAGGATCCGAGGTAGTGTAATAGGTTGAGAAGATGACGATCCAATGCGCCGAGTGCCCGAGCTTCGTCTGCCGGGGAGGGAACCGCGACGCCGGGCCGGATTTCTGTCCGATGCACGGGGACTTCCCGGAGGCGGGTGAGCTGTACCGGGACGAGGGGACCCGCCGCCTGGCGGTTCAGGCGGCCCTGATCGAGGCCCGGGGGTACGGGCGCTGGACCCGGGTGCGGGAGGTCGCCGAATTCTCCCGGGCCATGGGGATCACGCGCCTGGGGATTCCCCACTGTCCCGACATGGCTGCCGTGGCGGCCCGCGTGGCCCGCGCCCTCCAGGGGTTCGGCCTGGACCCGGTCCTTCCGCCCTGCCCGGAGGCGTGCGACCCGGAGGGCCAGGCCCGCTTCCTCTCCGACCGGGGGACGGAGCTGAACGTGCTGGCGGGGATGTGCGTGGGGCACGAGGCGATGCTCATCCAGGCCAGCCAGGTACCGGTGGTGGCCCTCGTCGCCAGGGACCCCCGCCTCCGGCACAACCCGGCGGCGGCCCTCTACACCAGCCGGAGCTACCTGAAGGAAGCCCTCTTCGGCCACTGGGACCCCGGGGATCGCCCCTCCTTCCAGGGGTGGGAGGCCCCAGCCCTCGGCCACGCGGCGGCAGAAACCCTGAGGGCGGGGAACGGGTATCGTCCCCGGGTGGCGGAAGCCATGGAATTCGCCCACCGCCTCGGGGCCACCCACCTGGGATTCACCTTCTGCGTCGGCTTCAAGGAGGAGGCCGGGATCCTCGCCGGGATCCTCCAGACCAACGGGTTCAGGGTGTCCTCCGCCTGTTGCAAGACCGGGGCGGTGCCCAAGGAGGAGATGGGGATCCAGGATGCCCAGAAGGTGCGCCCGGGACGGCAGGAGATGATCTGCAACCCCGTGGCCCAGGCGGAGCTCCTGAACCGGGAAGGCGTGCACTTCGCCCTGATCCTGGGGCAGTGCGTGGGGCACGACGCCGCCACCTTCCGGCACCTGGAAGCCCCCGCGGCCTGTCTGGTGGCCAAGGACCGGGTCCTGGCCCACAACACGGTGGCGGGCCTCGAATGATGCCCCCCCCGCCCGACTCCACATGGCCTCCGCCGACGGCGGGGGAGGGGGCGCCGATCCAACTCCATCCCATCGGGAGGGTGGAGAACGGGCTCCCCCTGGGGACGCCCAGCGACCGCCTGAAGGAAACCGTCTCCCGCATCGTCCTGGACCCCGGGCTCGAGCCGGGCCTGGACGGCCTGGAAGGGGAGCCACGGATCCTGGTGGTCTTCCACTTCCACCTCTCCCAGGGCTTCGAGCTCCAACAGCACCCCCGGGGGGACGCCTCCCGGCCCCGCCGGGGGGTGTTCGCCCTCCGGAGCCCCCGCCGGCCCAACCCCGTCGGGGTCACCGAGGTGGAGCTGCTGGCGATCCAGGAGAACGTCCTCACCGTGCGGGGGTTGGACGCGGTGGACGGGACGCCCGTGTTGGACCTGAAGCCGGCCTGAGCCTCCTCCCGCCGGGAAAGAGCCGGGGTACGCCCACCCCGGGGTGGTGGCCATGACCGGCGTCCGGCCGGCCCCTCTTCGTTGCGCCCACCGGGCGCGGGTCCCTCAACCTCCCTGGGCCGGAAGGAGCGCCAGGCGGATTCGGGAGGGGTGGATCCGGGAGCGGTAGAGCCTCTGGGTCGCCGTCTGGAAGTCCGACTCCCGGGCAAGATAGATGTTCTCCACGAAGGTCTGGGGGTTGCGGTCCACCAGGGGGAACCAGCTGCTCTGGACCTGGATCATGACCCGGTGTCCGGCCCTGAAGGTGTGCAGGACGTCCTGGAGGGGGAGCCTCACCTGGGTGGGCTCGTTGGGTACGAAGGGCTCCGGCACCTCATGGGAGTTCCGGAAGCGCCCCCGGATCACCTCGCTGCGGACCATCATCTGGTATCCCCCCATGGCCATCCCGCGGGGAAGCCCTTCGTGGTCGGGCGCGTCCGGGGGAAAGACGTCCACCAGCTTCACCACCCAGTCGGAATCGGTCCCCGAGGTGGAGACCCAGAGCTCCGCCGTGAGGGGCCCCACCAGGGTCATGTCCTCCTCCAGGGGCTCGGTCTGATAGACCGCCACATCGGTCCTGCGGGAGGCGAAGCGCTGGTCGTCGGTCATGTACTCCTGAGTCATTCCGATGGCGACGTCCTGGGTGTAGGGCACGGGCCGGGCGGGATCGCTGACCCATTCATCGAACGCTCCCTGGGGCACTCCCGGGGGGTCGAAGGAGAGGGTGTTGTCCTCCCGCAGGTAGAGGAACGCCTCCTCGGCCCCGGGCGGAGGCCAGTCCGGGAAGGTCCGCCAACGGTTGGCCCCGGTCTCGAACACGTAGGCCTCCGGAAGGGTCATCTCCCCCTCTCCCTTGAGGAAGTGGTCGAAGAACACCGCCTCGATGCTGTCCTGGTAGAAGGGCGAGGTCCGGGCGTCGAAGACCACGTTCCCCAGGGAGGACCCCTCCCCCCGGGCCCAACCCCCGTGGGGCCAGGGCCCCATGACCAGGGCGTTGAACACCTCCGGGTTCGCCTCCTCCACGGCCCGGTAGATGTTCAGGGCCCCGTAGAGGTCCTCCGCATCGAACCAACCTCCCACCGTCAGGACGGCTGGAGACACGTTCCGGAGGTGGGGAAGGAGGTTCCTGGTTTGCCAGAACCCGTCATAGTTGGGATGGGCCAAAATACTATCCCAAAAGGGTATACCATGTCTGAGATGAAGCTCATTGGCATTACTCAACGGCCCCATCTCCAGGAAGAACCCGTACCCGTCGGGGGTCCCGTGGTCGAAGCGGGGGGCGCGCTGGGAGGTGGGCTCGGGCCGGGGTACCCCGAAGGAGGAGAGGAAGTTGAAGGCATGGGGGAGGAAGAAGGCCCCGTGGTGGTGGAAGTCGTCGTACCACCAGTCGGCGATGGGAGCCTGGGGGGAAACGGCCACCAGGGCCGGGTGGGCATCGATCATCCCGGCGGCGGCGTAGAACCCGGGGTAGGAGATCCCCCACATCCCCACCCGCCCCGTGTTGTTGGGGACGTTGCCCAGGAGCCACTCCACCGTGTCGTAGGTGTCGGAGCTCTCGTCCACGTCCTGGGGCCCGCTCTTGCCGTCCAGATGGGGTGTCATGTTGGTGAACTCCCCCTCGGACATGTAGGCCCCCCGGACATCCTGCAGAACGACGATGTACCCCTCCCGGGTCAGCGTCTCGCTGGGCCCCAGAGTGGATGGAAAGGACGTTTCCCCGTAGGGCGCTATGCTGTAGGGAGTGCGCCGCAGGAGGATGGGGTAGCTCCGGCTCTGGTCCCGGGGAGTGTAGATGGCGGTGAAGAGCCGCGCCCCATCCCGCATGGGAATGCGGACCTCCCGCTTCACGTAGTTCTCCTGGATGAAGCCGGCCAGATCCTGTCCGCCGGGCCGCTCGTTCGGTTGGACGGTGCAGGCGGTGGAAAGCGCTGCCAGGGATGCCAGAAGGAGGGCCGCGGCGGTGAGCCGGGGGCGTCGGGACATGGCTTGGGCTCCGGAAGGAGGACGGGGCGCAGAAGGATGGGTGCCTCCCGGCCGATCGAGGTTCCGGGGTAATTGGGTGGGGAAATCCCGGCTCCGCAATCCCGGCCGGGATGGCAGGCCCAGGAAGCCCATGGTAGATTCGCCCTCCGCCAGGGCTGCTTCCCGAGGTCGGAGCCTGGCGGCCGCCACCCCCCACCGCCGGAAGGACGATCCATCATGGATAATCCACCCCGCTCCCCCTCTCTCCGGGATCTCCCTTGCCGGTGCCTCCTTGTCCTGCTGGCTCTGGCTCTCCCCTCCCCCACCGCAGCGCAGTCGCCCCTCCCGCTCCAGCAGGCGCTGGAACAGCTCCGTTTCCGTCACATCGGGCCGGTGAACGTGGGCGGGCGCGTGAGCGCTGTGGCCGGGATTCCCGGCGATCCGTCCACCTACTGGGTCGGAGGCGCCGACGGGGGCGTCTGGAAGACCACCAACGGGGGGGTGACCTTCGAGCCCCAGTGGCAGGACGCCGAAGCCTACTCGGTGGGCGCCCTGGCCGTGGCCCCTTCGGACCCGAACGTGGTGTGGCTGGGCTCGGGTGAGGGCGACCCCCGGAACTCCGTCTCCTACGGGCTGGGAGTGTGGCGCTCCACCGACGGGGGCAGCAGCTGGACCCACCTCGGGCTCCGGGAGACCGAGCGCATCAAGCGCATCGTGGTGGACCCCCGGGACCCGGACGTGGCGCTGGTGTGCGCCCTGGGGCGGGAGTGGGGCCCCAACGAGGAGCGGGGGGTCTTCCGGACCACCGACGGGGGGGAGAGTTGGACCCACGTCCTCTACATCGACGAGGACACGGGATGTGCTGACCTGGACATGGATCTCTCCAATTCCCGCAACGTGTACGCCGGGATGTGGACCTTCCGGCGGCGCCCCTGGCACTTCCGGGACGGGGGAGGGCAGACGGCCCTCTACGTGTCCCGGGACGGGGGCGTGACCTGGAGGAGGATCGAAACCCTTCCCGACGAGCCCATGGCCCGCCCGGGGCTCAGCGTGGCCCAGTCCTCACCCAACGTGGTCTACCTCATCACCGAGTTCCCCACCGCCGGCTCCCTCTTCCGCTCGGAGGACTACGGCGAGACGTGGAGGATGGTGAACACCGACCGGAGCCTGAGCTTCCGCCCCTTCTATTATTCCGACGTCTTCGCCGACCCCACCAACCCCGAGATCGTCTACACGTTGGGGGGCAGCCTTTCAAAATCCACGGACGGAGGCCGCACCTTCCGGCGCATCGCCGCCGGCGTCCACGGCGACCATCAAGCTCTTTGGATCGATCCGGCGGACCCGAACCACGTCCTGGACGGGAGCGACGGAGGCTTCCAGGTGAGCTTCGACGGAGGGGAGAACTTCCACATCTGGCGGAACGTGGACCTCTCCCAGTTCTACCACGTCTTCGTGGACGACCAGGACCCCTACTGGGTGTGCGGGGGCCTGCAGGACAACGGGAACTGGTGCGGCCCCTCCATGACCCGGGGCCCCTCCATCCTGGCCGACGAGTGGTTCACCGTGAGCGGCGGGGACGGCTTCTACGCCGTCCCGGTTCCCGGGAGCCCATGGCTGGTCTACTCCAACGCCCAGGGCGGGTTCTTCCGCATCACCGACACCCGCTCCGGCCAGACCCGCTCCATCGAGCCCCACCCCTGGATGGTGGGATCGTCGGGGCAGAACATGGGGCAGGCCCGCTACCGCTTCAACTGGAACGCCCCTATCCACATCTCCCCCCACGACCCGGCCGTGGTCTACTGGGGTGGGAACGTCCTCTTCCGCTCCTCGGACCAGGGATACTCCTGGGGGGTCATCAGCCCGGACCTCACCACCGACGACCCGGCCAAGCAGATGGACTCGGGGGGAGAGGTCTACAACGACAACACGGCGGCGGAGTTCCACACGACCATC
>JBFYZD010000300.1:0-24788 GCA_041309685.1 Gemmatimonadales bacterium
GAGGGGAAGGGAGAGGCTCAGGGTCAGGAGGCCGATTCCGATCTGGAGGGGGAAGGCCACCATGAGCACGTTCAGCTGAGGGACCGTCTTGGCCATGATGCCCAGGGCCGCGT
This sequence comes from Gemmatimonadales bacterium, assembly GCA_041309685.1. Taxonomy (GTDB): domain Bacteria; phylum Gemmatimonadota; class Gemmatimonadetes; order Longimicrobiales; family Gaopeijiaceae; genus JBFYZD01. The sequence continues at coordinate 114 of JBFYZD010000300.1, forward strand.
TACCGATCATCATGGCCGCCACCACCGGGGCCGCGAACCGCAACCCGAGCACGAACTGGGTTCCCAGCACCCCCACCACCGCGGGAACACCGCCCTCCAGGTTCAACGGGGCCCCCGGAGGAAACACCCGCAGGGACGCCGTGAGCGTCTCCAGGAGGATGAGATGCCCCCCGGCGCCCAGGAGGAGGGCCAGGACGAAGAGGCCCAGGAACTGCCCCAGGATGGGCATCTGGGTCCCGGAGCTGGGATCCAGGACGTTGGCCCCCGAAAGGCCCATCTGCACCGCCAGCATATCCCCCGCGGACTCTGCCGCAGCCAGGAAGACCGCCGCCCCGAGACCCAGGGCCAGACCCAGAACGACCTCTCCGGTCAGGTTCAGGATGCCCGCCTGGAGGCGGCCGGCCCCGGAGCCCTGAGCCGCCGCCAGGGCGCCAGGGAGCAGGAGCAGGGAGAAGGCCAGGAGGAGCGCCGCCCGGACCCGGACCGGCACGACCCGGGAGGAGAACACCGGGGCGATGAGGAAGAGCCCGGTGAGCCTTGTGGAAACGAGGGCCAGGGCCTGGGCCGTCTCGCTACGGAAGAGCTCCACGCGCCCTCTCTCAGCTCACCAGCCCCGGAAGGCTGATGAAGAGCTCGGTGGTGAACTTCATCATGGCCTGCAGCATCCAGGAGAGGAGCAGGAGAAAGGTGGCGGCCACGGCGAAGAGCTTGGGAACGAAGGAGAGGGTCTGCTCCTGGATGGAAGTCACCGCCTGGATGAGGCTCACGGCCAAACCCACTGAAAGCGCCACGCCCAGAAGGGGCGTCGCCAGGAGGAGGGCGAGGCTCAAGGCCTCACGGGCCAGATCCAGGACTTGGGCGAGAGGCATGGGTCGTCCCTCCTAGGCGAAGCTTCGAACCAGCCCCTGGACCACCAGGGACCACCCGTCCACCAGGACGAAGAGGAGAAGCTTGAAGGGGAGGGAGACCATCACCGGAGGCAGCATGAACATCCCCATGCTCATGAGGACGGAGGCCACCACGATGTCGATGACGACGAAGGGGAGGAACAGGGCGAACCCGATCTGGAATGCGTGCCGGAGCTCGCTGGTGACGAAGGCTGCGGTCACCACCACCAGGGGGATCTCCTCCACCGTGGCGGGAGGCATCCCCCCGTGCATCTCCAGGAACGTCCCCAGGTCCTCTTCCCGGACGGCTCCCAACATGAAGCCCCGGAAGGGACCCGAGGCCGTCTTGATCATCTGAACCTCGTCCATCTTCCCTTCCAACCAGGGGGTCAGGGCCGTCTGGTTCACCTCGGACAGGGTCGGAGCCATCACGAATCCGGTCAGGAGGAGCGCCATGGCGGTCAGGAGGTGGGCCGGGGGCGCGGTCTGCGTTCCGATGGCCTGCTTGAGGAGATGCAGCACCACCAGGATCCGGGTGAACCCGGTCATCATGAGGAGGAGGGTGGGGAGGAGCGTGAGGAAGCCGAGGAACAGGACCGCACCCACCGGCCCGCTCAGGGCGAGCCCATCCTCTTCCCCGATCCGGAGATCCATGGTGGGGAGCTGTTGGGCCAGGCCCAGGAGAGCCGCGCCGGGGTCGAGGGGAGCCTCCCCGGGCTCCTGGGCCACGGGCGCCTCCCGGGTGGGCTCCCCACCCGAGGGCACTTGCCCTGCCAGCTCTCCCTGCACCCCCGGAGAGAGGAGAAGGAGGAGGCTCAGGGCGCCCACCCCGGCCGCCTTCCTCACCCTGGCCCAAATGCTGGGGAAGGATGGCTCCGGAAGGGGGCGCCGCTTCGGGCGGCCCACCCCCTCCCGCAGCGGCCCCGCCGCGGCCGCCCCACCCTCCACCTCCCATTCCCCCGGGCCACCCTGGAGCCTGGAGGAGGACGCTTCCTCACCTTCCTGGGAGAGAAGCCGGACTCCCCCTTCCCCATAGGAGAGGAGGAGAAGGCGTCCCTGGAAGCGAACCACCGCGACACCCTGCTTCTGGGACAGGGATAGACGGGACACCACCGCCAGGAAGGGCCCGCCGCGGTTCGTCAAGAACCCCGGTCCCAGTCCTTTGAGGACCCAGAGGAGGAGGGCCACGATCCCCAGGACCAGGGCCAGCCCGGCCACCAGGGACAGGAGAGCGCCGAAGCTCAAGCGGGCTCCCCCTCGGGGCGGTACCCGACGGAGACGATGCGGGTGATGCGGACGCCGAACTGCTCGCCCACCACCACGACCTCCCCCTCGGCGAAACGGCGGTCGCCCACGAACACGTCGATGGGCTCACCCGCCAGCCGGTCCAGCTGGATGACGGAGCCCCGTCCCAGGGCGAGCACATCCTGCACGCTCATGCGGGTGCGCCCCAACTCGATGGCGACCGGCACCTCCAGATCCAGGACCATGGAAAGCGCTACGGGGGGCTGATCCCTGCGGGTCGCGCCCAGCTCACCGAACTCCGGCGCGGCCGGGGACTCCATAGCCGCCAGCATGGCCCTCTCCAGGGCTTCCTCCTGCCCGGAACCCAGGGCTTCCTTATCCATGTTGCTCAACGTTCAAGACCCCTCTCGAGCTGGTTGGATGATGTCTTCGGGTTCCACCTCCAGGACGCTCTCGAGCCGCGCGGCCAGCTTCCGCCCGACTCGCCCCGGCACACCGGAGAAGCGCTTCTGCCCGGAGACAAAGACCAGGAGCTCCGCCTCCGTGGAGAGGTTCGTCCTGAGGACGCTCCCCTCCTTCAGCTCCATGAGGTCACGCAGCGTCAGGCTCGTCTCCTGGAAGCGGGCCTGGATGGGAATGCGGGCGCTCCGGAGGGAGCCCTCGATGGACTTCCGCTCCTCCGCCCGTTCCTCCGAGGTGCCGCGGGAGGTCTGGATCTTCCGGCTCGACGTGCTGGTGAAGAACTTCTCCAGGACGGAGAAGGGGAGGCAGAGCAGAAGGGGAGAGCTCATGTCTCCCATGGCCACGTCCAGGTTGGCCACCAGCACGGGGTCTTCCCGGTTGGCCACCTGGAGCATCTCCGGTATCGTCTCGAAGCCGGAGAGGGCCAGGCTCATCTTCACATGGTCCTGCCATACTTCGGCAAGCTGGATCGCGATCCGATCGGCGACGATCCGGGCCAGGAGCCGCTCCGTGGGAGTAAGAGAGCGCTCCAGGAGGGCGGGCTGTCCCGTCCCACCCAGCAGGCGATCCACGATGAAGTAGGCGAACTCGTGGCCGAAATCGATGACTCCCTGTTGGCCTCCGGTTCCCTTCACGTCCAGGATGAAGGAGGCGCAGGGGGAAGGGAGGGCCATCATGAACTCGCCGAAGGTGAGCTCCTCCACGCTCTGGAGCTGGAGGGAGATGGCGTCCCGGACCCGGCCGGTGAGCCACCCCTCCACCGACTTCGCCAACAGGCCGTAGATGGCCTCCAGGGACCGCTTCCTGTCCTTCGAGATCCGGGCAGGCCGGCGGAAGTCATAGACCTGGACGTCCGGCCCCCTCACCTCCTGCTGGGTGGCCTGGATCTCCTCCCCCCCCGCACTGAAGAGGAGGTCGATTTCGTCCTGGGAGAGGCTCTCGGAGGTGAGGTTCTTATTGGATGACATATTGCGGCAGGTAGACCCGGGAGATGACGCCCTTCCCGGCCACCTTCTCCATCACGAGCTTGAGCTCTTCCACCAGGCCTTCCCGTTTCGAGATGTCGGTCAGCTCCTGGACGGTCTTGGATCCCAGGAACCCCAGGAGCCCATGCCGGAAGGCCACGTCCATGGCCGCCAGCTCGGGGACCATCCCGGCGTCCTCGGGCTCGATCGCCACGGACACCAGGAGATAGCGGGTCCCCTCCGACCCTGCCGGGTTCACCACCAGGTTGTCCAGCATGTGGAGGGTCTCCGCGGGCGATCCCCCGTGTCCTCCTCCGTGCCCCGCGGACTTCGACTTGGACTTTCCCTCCCCCTCGGCGGCCTGGGCGGCCAGCCACGGTCCCGCGGCAGGCCCCAGGAGGGTGATGCCGAGGGTCCCGCCCAGCCCGCTGGCCACCACGGCCAGAAGAAGAGGAAACAGCTTTCCCAGCTTCCTGGGCGGCGCCTCGCCTTCGGCCGGGGTTTCCTGCCGATCCTCCGCCATGGTTCCTCCCGATGGTAGTCGCCCGGGGCCCGCCGGGGCCCCATCTCACTGGTCCTGTCCCTGGGCAGGGGCCGTACCAGACCCCGGCCTGGAGGCTCCCTCCCTCCTGTCTTGAGCTAAGTCATTTCCTGATTTTGATTTATAGAAGCAACGGAAGCACCCCGAGAGAGAGGTTCACCCTGGGGGAACGGGGGAAGGCGGCAGCCTCTGCCGGGTGGGATGCGGATGGATTTGCCGGGGGAAGAATCGGCTGGCGCCCTCTCCCGGGTGGCCCCGGGGAGTGGGCCCCTCCCGCGGAGGGGAGGGGCCCCGGGGTCCGGGTGAACGCCCTCGGGTTCGGAGCGGAGGGGCACCCGGTGGGAAGGGGTTCAGCCCCCCTTCCGAGGAGGGGGTGCGGTGCTTCCGGGAAGCCCCCACCCCCGGTCAAGGGTCAGATCAACGCTTCAGGCTCACCACCTCCTGGAGCATCTCGTCCGACGTCGTGATGACCCGGGCGTTGGATTGGAACCCCCGCTGGGCGGTGATCATGTTCGTGAACTCCTGGGCCAGGTCCACGTTGGACATCTCCAGGGCACCGGAGGTGATGGTGGACTGGCTCCCCTCGCCGGCGAACCCCAGGACCGCGGCGCCGGAGTTGGACGACACCTGGTACATGTTGTCGCCGGAGCGGATGAGGCCGGCGGGGTTGTTGAAGTCGGCCAGGACGATCTGGGCCAGGGTCAGGGTGACGCCGTTGGTGAAGGCGCCGGTGATGGTCCCGGTGCTGTCGATGCTGAAGCGTTCCAGGTCACCCATGGTGTACCCGTCCTGCTCCTTCAACACCGCGGTGGAGGGAGCCGCGAACTGGGACAGCCCCGCGATGGTGTCCTCCTCCCCGAAGTCGATCTCGATCTCGACGTCCGCCGCGCCGCTGTCCGGGGTGAACACGAAGGGCGCGGCGGGCACCGGGGCCGTGAGGCGCCCCTCGTTGTCGAAGGTGAGGGTCCCGGTGTCACCCGAGACCACGGTTCCGTCCGTGGTGGTCACGGTGTAGTCCCAGGTGGTGTCAGAGGCCTTCTCGAAGGCGATGGTCATCTCGTAGCGGGCACCCATGGCGTCGAAGACGGTGAGGGTGGTCTCCCGGGTGTCCCCCACCGCCGCCTCCGCGTCCAGGTTCCCGGCCAGGGAGACGTTCTCGGTGGCCCGGGCCGCGGACTTCTGGCCGAAGGGGAGGCGGATGTCGGTGATCTCGTCGGTCAGGATCCCGTTCTCCGCCAGCTTCCCCTGGACGATGAAGCCGTTGGTGGAGGCCACCATGCGGCCGTTGGCGTCCATCTGGAAGTTCCCGGACCGGGTGAAGACGTTCTGGGTCCCGTCGGACACCACGAAGAAGGAGTCTCCCTGGATGGCCATGTCGGTGGTGACGCCGGTGGACTCCAGGTTTCCCTGGGTGAAGAGGAGGTCGATGGAGCCGATGTTCATCCCCAACCCCACCTGCACGGGGTTCACGCCGCCGGAGACGTTGCTGGAGTCGCCCGGGGGCCGGCTGGCGCCCTGCACCAACTGGGCGAAGGCCTCCTCGAAGGTGACCCGGCTGGACTTGTACCCCACCGTGTTCACGTTGGCGATGTTGTTGCCGATGACGTCCATCCGGATCTGGTGATTCCGAAGGCCGGAGACCCCGGAAAACAGCGAGCGCATCATAGGTTGTTGCTCCTTGGTTCGATTCAGCCTCGGGTGATGACTTCCACCACGCTGGAGAGGGGGATTTCCAGGGTTCCGGAAATCAGTACGGGCCCCCCCGGCCCGTAGCGCACTCCATCTATCTGCATGCGGGCGAAAGACTGGACCTCCACCGGGGCTCCGGTGTCGCCCACGACCTTCACCTGAAAACGGTACCGCCCGGGTTCCAGATCCTGGGCGGCGTCCCCCAGGGCGATCTCCTGACGGCCCGCACCCAGGTAACCCAGCTCCCGGGAGCCTACCTCGTTCCCGGCATCATCCAGGATCCGCAGGACGGCCATCCCCCCCCCTTCACCCACCCCCACGGTGACGGTCTCGTCCCCGCTGCCTGTGACCCCCACCCCATCCCCGAGGGCCAGGACGTCCTTGCCGATGACCCCCAGGGCGGAGCTGGCATTGATGACCTCCATCACCGCCGTGCTCAGCCCCTGCTGCTCCTTCAGGTTGTCGTTGATCTGGATGAGCTGCTCCAGACTGGAGAACTGCGCCAGCTGGGCGGCAAACTCCTCGGCGTTCATGGGGTTCATGGGATCCTGGTGCTTCAGTTGGGTCACCAGGAGCTGGAGGAACTCGTCCTTTCCCATCACTCCCCCGGGCTTGGAGCTCTCCGCGGTGGTAACGGCCGAACCCACACCGGTAATCGATCCGATCACCTTCCGTCCTCCTTGCTGCGGTCGCGCCGGGCAGGATCCCGGAATCTCCCGGACTCCCGGTGCGTTTCGTCTCTTGGATTCCACCCCCGGTCCGTCCTGGGGTCCGACCCGCCTTCGCGGGTTCCCACCAGCCGCGCCAGCCCCCCCAGGGGATCCTGGATCAGGGTCGCCGCGTCCATCTCCGACCCCCGCCCCGAGGTGCCGGCCGATCCCTGGATCTCCAGGGCCCGGGCGTCCAGGCCCCGGCGGGAAAGGGCCTCATGCAACTCCCCGATGCGGGTGCGCATCCGAAGGGCGGCGGCCGGATCGCTCAGCCCTACCGAGCCGTCCAGCTGGGTGCCGCGTAGCTCCAGGCGGAGCCTGGTGCCCGCCCCGTCCACATCCTCCAGCTCCAGGTGCATCCGGCCCGGGAGCCTCGAGTCCAGGGCCTCCTCCAGTGCCTGCACCTGGTTCACCCGCTCCATCGGCCCAACCGGAGGAAGGGAGGAGCCCGCCTCGAGCCCATGGAGCAGAGGTGGGTGCTGGGAGGTGGAACCCGAGCCCTGCGGAAGGGAAGGGGAGGTCGCATCCGCGGAGGGGGGGGAAGAGGCCTCCCTGCCCACCCCCGCCCGGGACGGCCGGCCGTCGCGCCTGGCCTCGCCGCCGGGGCGGCCAAGGAGGGTGGAGCCCTCCACCGGGGCGGGAACCATCGTCTCCGCTGAAGTGGAGGCGGCGAGCCCCCCGCGCTCCGCGGGCATATCGTGGCTCTCCGGTCCCGGCACAGGCACGGGAATGGGAGCCATGGGCCGGGGAGGGGCCAAGGGATCTCTGGCCCGGGAACCGATGTCGGAGCGGTTGCGCATCGACGGAGGTGTCCCGAGAGGCGGAGCGCTTCCCCTCTCCTGGGGACGGACCCTGGCCTCTTCCTCTCCGGAGCGGGCCGTCTCCAACCTGGGGGCCGGTTCGCTTCCCCCACCAGGAGCCTCCCCGCCCGCGGGGGCGACGTCCCCCGGCGCAGGCGCGAAAAGGGCCGGAGGAGCTTCCCTCCCACCGGGGACCGGCAGCCCTTCCTCGGGCTCGGCGGCGGTGGGGGAGGCAGCCACCGAAGGGATACGACGCACGGCCCCTGCCCCGGCCCGGGCCACCTGGGCCACATGGGCCACATGCGCCACTCCGGCGGCCCTGGCCACCGGAGCCGACGGGGCCAGGCGGGAGGCCGGCTCGTGGCCCGAGCGCCAGGAGCCCAGTTCATCCATCCACCCGGGGTTGGACGGCTGCCCCACTCCCCGCACGACACCGCCCGGGTCCGGAAGCTCGACATGCCCGGGGTCCCTCGCACCCAGGGTACGAAGCCCCTCCTCCTGGGCGACCCGCTGGAGGTGGGCATATCCCTCCGGATTCTCCCAGCTCCCATCCACCCGCAGATCCACCGCCCGCCCCTCGGAATGGAGGGACTCGCGGGTCCAGGTCACCACCGGGCCGGGCTCGCTCCGCCCCTGTCGATACAGGGCCTCCTGCCGTTCGGGGGCCCGGTACCCCTCCACCACTTCCACGGTGTGGCCGAACTCCTCCTCCATGCGCGCCATCACCTTTCTCAGGCGGGCCTGAAGCTCCGGCACCAGGTGATCGGGGCTCCGGTCCACCGGCCCCGGGGGTGCCGTCACGGCGGCGGGGGAAGGGAGATCCCCCCCCCTTCTCGGGCGGAGGAGACCCGGGGGCTCGTCCTCCTCGAGCCGGACCTCGACCTCCCCTCCGGCTCCTTTCCAGGCGGAAGCCTCAGGCAGCCGGCTGACGGGGAACTCCCGGACGGCCACCCATTCAACACCCCCGAGTCCTTGGAGGCCCACGTCGATCCGCACATCCTCCCCGGGCGTTCCCTGCAAGCCGTCGGGGGGGGGGGACGCGGGGGCAGGCCGCAGGCCAACCTCCTCCTCCACCTCCGTGGAAAGGAGGGATCCCTCCCCTTCGGGAAGAGAATACGGGAGAAGCGATTGCGGCCGGCCGGGCGTCCCCTTCCCGAGGAACTGGAGGAGGGCGGCCGCGAACCCGGATTCCGGTCCTCCCTCCGCCCCACTCACCGCTCTACCGCGGCCCCGGGGACCCACCCCGCCCTGGGCCTGCGGGGTGCGGGCCAGATCCGGGAAGAGGGAGGTCAGGGCATCCATGAGGGCATCCAGGAGGATCATGTACCGTTGCCGTTACGAGACCCCAGGACGCTCCGGCTCAAGGTGGCGGCGCGCTCCGGGGAGAACTTCCCCAGGATCTCCGCCGCCTTCCGGTCGCTGAGGTGGAAGAGGATCGCAGAGATCTCCTGGTCCTCGAGCTTTTCCAGGACCGCCGCGGCGTCCTTGGCCTCCATGGCCCCGAAGATCTTGGCCAAGCGGGCAGGTCCCTCATCCCCCGATCCCCCGGTCTGACCCGCCCAGGTGGTGGCCCCCCCCAGGGAGAAGGGACTCCCGGCATCGGCGGCGGTGGGAACTTCCTGGGGAGTTGGCTCGATCGAAGAGCCCTCCTCCCCCTCCGGCATTCCTTCCTCGGTGGGGAGGGCGCTCTCCCCGTCCTGGGGCAAGCTGTCGGCGGGAACCGCCCCCTCTCCACCCTCCTCCGAAGGCTCTGCCGGGGGGTAGCCGGCCTCGTGGGACACGGTCTCCTCCTGGGCCGCGGCGGCCTCGGCGGCCGCGCGCTCCTGGGCCATGCGGGCCAGGATGACGTCCCGCTCCCGCATCCCCCGGAAGGCCGTTCCCCCCAGGGTGCCCACCAGGAGGCCGGCAACGACGAAGACGATGGCTTTCATTTACTCTGCTCCTCAGGCGCCCATGGGGCCTGGAGCCAAGCGCCCGTGGCGAGTGATGGCCAGCTCGTCCATGTCCTTCTGCTCCCGCCGGCTCTCCTCGGTCTTCCATTCCTCCATGCGCCGGTCCCGAAGGCGATCCAGGGTGCTGCGGTCCTTGAAGGCCTCCGTGTAGCCCTTCACCGTTTCCAGAAGGGTCTCATCGGCCTCCCGGCAGACCTCCTCAGCCTGGCGCAAGTGCCCTTCCATCTGCTCCAGCACGAACTCCATGTTCAAGAGGTGGCCGATGGAGCCGCCCAGCCTGTGGGCCTCCGCCATCTGAACCCGTCCGGCCCTCTGGATCTCGGCCAGATCCTGCCTGGCCGTCTGGGCCTCGTCGGAGTTCTTTCGGGCCACGGCCACGGACCGGGCCTTCTCCTTTTCCACCTGTCGCCGCAGGTCCAGGACCCTTCCCAGGGAGAACCGGAACACCCTCATGCCGCCCGACCCTTCCCTTGGGTTTCTTTCTCGTCTGCCATGAATCGCAACAGCTGATCCCGAGTGCTCTCGAAGGGGGCACTCTCCATGGGTTGTTGCTGAAGGAAGCGGAGCATCGGCTCCCGGAGGCGAACGGCCCTGTCCGTCTGGGGATCGGACCCGGATTGATAGGCGCCCACCGAGATCAGGTCCTCCTTCTCCCGGTACGCAGCCATGAGGGCCTGGAACCGGCTGGCGGCCGCGAGGTGCTCCGGCGTGATGATCTCGTTCCGGACGCGGCTGGCGCTCGCCAGCACGTCGATGGCGGGAAAGTGGCCGGCGGAGGCCAGGTTCCGACTGAGCACGATGTGGCCGTCCAGGACCGAGCGGGCATGGTCCGCCACCGGCTCGTTCATGTCGTCACCCTCCACCAGTACGGAGTAGATCCCGGTGATCCCGCCCCGGTCGCTGTTTCCCGCCCGCTCCAGGAGACGGGGAAGGGCCGCGAACGCCGAGGGTGGATAACCCCGGGTGGTGGGAGGCTCCCCGACGGCCAGGCCGATCTCCCGCCAGGCCATGGCCACCCGGGTCACCGAGTCGACCATGAGCAGCACGTGCTTCCCCTGGTCCCTGAAGTACTCGGCGATGGCCGTGGCGACCAAGGCTCCCCGGGCACGGATCAGCGCCGATTGGTCGCCCGTGGCCACCACCAGGACCGATCGGGCCAACCCCTGGGGTCCGAGGGCCCGTTCGATGAAGTCCTTCACCTCCCGGCCTCGCTCCCCCAGGAGCGCGATGACGTTCACGTCGGCGGAGGCGTGCCGGGCGATCATCCCCAGGAGGGTGCTCTTCCCCACCCCGCTTCCGGAGAAGATCCCCATCCTCTGCCCCCGGCCGATGGTGAGAAGGCCGTCCAGGGCCCGAACCCCCGTGACCAGGGGCTCCCGAATCGGATCGCGGGAAAGGGGATTGGGAGGGTCGGCTACGAGGGGCACCCGGATGGTCGGGCCCACATCCCCCCGTCCGTCCATGGGGTGGCCGAGACCGTTCAGGACCCTCCCCAGAAGCCCGGGGCCCACCTGGGCGCCGAAGAAGCGCCCCATGTGCCGCACTGCGCTCCCGGGGTGCACACCCTCCAGCTCTTCCAGGGGCATGAGGAGGATTCCCCGCTCGTGGAAACCCACCACCTCCGCGAGCACGGAGCCCTCGTTGGTCAGGCTCTTGATCTGGCAGAGCTCCCCCATGGCCACGTCGAGCCCCACGGCCTCGATGACCAGCCCCACCACCCGCGTGACCCGGCCGTAATGGGCGAAGCGGGGAGCCGCTTCCATTCGCCGAAGGAGCGCCTCAACCATTGCTCACCGTCCGGTAGATCCGTTCCAGGGCCGCTTCGATCCGGCCGTCCACGATCTGCTCCGGACCCTCCACCACACACCCACCCCGGGCGATGGCCTCATCGGGGATCCATCGCACGTCCCGGCCGGCGGTGACCGTCGGGCGTTGCTGGGGTCCCTCCAGCGAGATGGCGGAGAGGTCGGCGGGGTGCAGCCGGATCCGGATCTTCTGATCCAGGGGAAAGTGGGAGAGAGCGTTCCGCACCAGGTTCGCCACCACCTCCGGCTCCGCCTTGATCTCCCGCTCCACGAGCTGACGGGCCACCGCGAGCGCCAGGGCAGCGAGGTTCTCCTGGATCTGGTCCAGGAGGGCGTCCCGGAACTCCTCCATCTCCTCCACCACCTTCACGGAAGCCCGGAGGTTCGGACCCAGCTCCTTCATGGCCCTGCGGTTTCCGGCCTCCACCCCGTCGTTGAAGCCCCGCTCGTAGGCGTCCTGCCGCTCCTGCTCCCGCTGTGCCGCCAGCACCTCGGGAGAAGGAGGCCCCGCCGCCCTCTTCCGGGAAGGTTCGGACGCCAGGTCCTGCCAGACCCAGTTCAAGAGGCCCGCTCCTTCCCCACCCCGGGACCACCCCGACCGGAGCCCGGAGTCATGCGACCACCAGGTCATCGGTCGCCCCGATCGCGATCTCGCCGGCTTCGTCCAGAGTACGGACGGTGCGGACGATGCTGGACTGGGCGGCTTCCACGTCGCTCACCCGGACGGGCCCGAGGAACTCGATCTCCTCCTGAAGGGCTTCCCGGGCCCGCGTGGAGAGGGTCCCCAGGATCCGGTCCCTGAGCTCCTCTGAGGCCACCTTCAAGGCCATGGCGAGTTCCTTGGTGTCCACGTCCCGGAGGACCCGGGTGATGGCGGTGTCGTCCAGCTTCACGATGTCCTCAAAGACGAACATCAGGTCCTTGATCCGGTCGGCCAGTTCCGGATCGCTGTGGGTGAGGCCATCCATGAGCTCCTTCTCCAGGCCCGCGCTGGTCCGGTTGAGGATCTCCGCCACGGCCTCAGGGCCGCCCGCCTTGGAGCTCTCCCTTCCGAAGGAGAGGTCCGACTCCGATCCCAGAGAGGCCTCGAGGACCTTCAGGGCCTCGGGATGGATCTTGTCCATCCGGGCCATGCGCAGGAGGATCTCGCTCCCCAGCCGGGTGTCGAAGCCCTTCAAGACCGCGGCGGTGTGGTCGGGATCCAGGAAGGCCAGGAGCACGGAGATGATCTGGGGGTGCTCGTTCCGGATCACCGCGGTCAGCTGGGCCGGGTCCGCGTTCTGGAAGTTCACCATGGAGATGTGATCGTGAAGCTGCGATTCGATCCGCTTCAGGATCGTGGAGGCCTTCTGGGCCCCGAAGGCCTTCTCCAGGATCCGGCGGGCGTAGTCCACCCCGCCCTGGGCCAGGGAGAAGGCCGCCCGCTCCGTGTGCTGCCATTCCTCCAGGACCGCTTCCACCACATGGGGCTCCACCCGGTCCATCCGGGCGATCTCGAAGGAGATGGCTTCCACCTCCTCGGCCGACAGCCCCTTGGTGATCTCCGCCGAGGCTTCCTCCCCGGCCGCCATGAGGAGGACGGCCACCTTCTGGCGACCCGTGAGCTCCGCAACGTTGGAAATGGCCTTCTTCTTCGCCGACGAGGAGCTCACGTCATGCCTCCGTCATCCAGGCCCGGACCACCCGGGCCGTCATGTTGGGATCCGTCACCTCCACCTTGGGAGCCACGGGCGAGATGAAGCGCCTTCCCTCGGGCACGTCGGTGATCTCCCGCCGGGATTCGGGGGAGGTGGGGAGGGATCCCGAGAGTTGCGTCCCCCCTCTCAACTGGGCCGGGGCGCTCTCCTTCAGGGAGCTCAGGAGCCTCAGGCCCAGAAGGAAGGCCAGGACCAGGCCCACCAGGCCGATGGTCGGACGAACCCCCGCATGGACGAGGGCCATGATGTCCAGGCCTTCCTCGGCAGGCTCCAGGATCAGGGCCTTCCGGTCGAAGGGGAGGCTGACCACGGTGATGGCGTCCCCCCTTTCCTGGTCGATCCCCAGGGCGTTCACCACCAGGGCCTCCACCCTGACCAGCTCCTCCCTGGTGCGGGGGATGGAGCGAAGCTCCTCCCCCTCCTCCTGCACCTGGCGCTCGTTCACCACCACCGCCACCGTCAGACGCTCCACCTGCGCTCCGCTCTTGCTGTAGGTCTCGACGCTCTTGGGGGTCTCGTAGATGGAGTTGAGGGTGATGGAGCTGGCTCCCTGGTCCTCGTTTCCCGGGATGATCTCGGACCGGTCCTGCCGGACGGTGACCTGCTGCTCCGGATCGAAGGTCTCGACGGTCCGGCCCACCTGGTCGAAGTCCAGCGCCGCCGCCACCCGCACCGTGACGTTCCCACCCCCTACCACCGGTTCGACCAGCTGATAGGCCTTGTCTTCGAGGTAGCTCTCGATCTCCTTCTGGATCGAAAGCTGCCTGGTGGTCAGCCCGGTGGTGCCCATGTCGGCATCGTCCTCGGAGAGAAGCCGGCCGGTGTCGTCCAGCACGGTGACGTTCTCCTTGAGGATCCCCTCCACCGAACCGGCCACCAGGGAGGAGACCCCCTCCACCATGGCTTTCTCCGGCCGGGCGCCGGACCGAAGTGCCAGAACCACGGATGCCTGGGCCGCGGGCTCGTTCTGCCGGAGGACCGAGGACTTCTGGATGGCCAGGTGCACCCGGGCGCTCTCCACGCCGCGCATCTGGGAGATGGTCCTCTCCAGCTCCCCCTCCAGAGCCCGGCGGTAGTTTACCCGCTGGGTGAAATCCGTCATCCCCCAGGCAGCCTCGTCAAAGAGCTCCCACCCGGGCTGCGCCCCGGCGGGGAATCCCTCCTGGGCGAGCGTCACCCGGGCTCGGGCGAGGTCGTCCTCCGGCACGGAGAGGAGGGTCCCTCCCCGCTCCAGCCGGTAGTCGATCCCAGCCTCCTCCAGGCGCTGGCTCATGGCACCCATCTCCTCCAACGGTTGGTTGGAGAAGAGAGGCACCATGGCTGGGCTCATGGCCCATTGGGAGAGGGCCCACAGGACCCCGAAGGCCCCCGCCGCCACCACGATCATCATGAGGCGGCTGTTGCCGCCCAACTGCTCCAGGGCCTTCGTCAACGCGTCGGGCATGGTGTCTTAGCCGGCATGCCTCAGGTCTGCATGTTGATGACGGTCCGGTATGCTTCGATGAGCTTGTTCCGGACTTCGATGAGCATTTCGAGTGCGATTCCGGCCTCTTCAGTGGCCGCCATCACCTCGTGGATCTCCACGGGCTCTCCCCGGAGAAAAGCCGAGATGGCATCCCGGGCCTCGGTTTGAAGCTCCGAGACCTGGCCCAGGGCCTTCTCCAGGGTCTGGGAGAAGGAGGGGCCATTCCCGGGCCCCTGCACCGGAAGGCGAAAACCGCCCCGGTCCGACTGCTGGATCGGGGAAACCCCGAGGTTACCGCCTCCCACGCCTTCCACAGGGCCTTGCATCCTCAAACCCTCACGTCCAGGCGCCCGCCCCGTTGGAGGGCCAGCTCCGCCAGCCCCAGCGTCCCGCGGCTGTAGGTCAGGGGTCCCATGGCCCGGGCCTGGGCGAAGAAGCGGCGCTCTTCGGAGGTGAGGACGCTCCAGAGCTGAGGGTCCGTCCCGGGGGGCGCCTCCGCCGGCAGATCCCCGGCCTGGGACACCGCGGCCCGCGCGGCTTCCTGGGGCCGAGGGGGAAGCTGCCCCTGGGCCGCTTCCGCGCGACGCTGCCGAAGAGCCTCCCGGGCTCCCTCCTGCTCCGGTACGGGGGTCTGAATTCCCCCGGGTCCGTACCTGCCGCCAAGACTCTGGATGGACATCCTTGCCTCTTAGAGTTGCGTGGACCGACGGAGCATGGACTTCACCGCGTCGAACACCGATGCATTGGCCTCATAGAGGCGCCGGGCCTCCATGAGGTCCACCAGCTCGTCGGTGATGCTGACGTTCGACAACCGCACGTAGCCGTCGCCGTCGGCGTCGGGGTGGCCCGGATCATAGACCACCGGACCCTCGGAACCGTCTTCCGACACACCCAGCACCCTGACCCCTCCCACCTCCGCCCCCGCCACCGGGGTCGCCGCCCGCCCCCCGGCCACGGCCCCTCCCCGCGCACCCATCACCTCGGGAAAGGGCACTTCCCCCAACTGCACCACCTTGCGCCGGTAGGGAGTCCCCCCTTCCGTCCGGGTCGTCTCGGCGTTGGCGATGTTCTCCGCGATGACCTCGATGCGGGTGCGCTGAGCCGACAGACCCGACGCGGCGATGCCCATGGAGCTGAAGGACGACCGCAGGCCGTTGGTGGCGGCGCCGGCCCCCGCGATGGGTACTCCGCCTCGATCCATGGTTCTCCTCAGCCTTCCCGGACGCTGCTGCGGATCTGCTGGTAGACCTTCTGCAGGAGCTGGCTCGCCGCCTCGAAGCGGATCTGCTCCTCGGCCAGCGCCACCATCTCCTTCTCCAGGTCCACCTCCCGGCCGCCCTGGGCCTCCTCCAGCACCGACGCGAAGTCGCCCTGCCGGCCCGAGGAGGCATTGGCCACCCGGTGTGCGATCTCCCGCACCGACTGGGTGGACCGGTCAAGCCCTGCCTTCAGCTCCGACACGGTGGATCCGCTCGCCAGGATTCTGCTCAGCATGGTGACTCCCTTTGGGGGGACACTCCGACGTTGGGGGTGTGGGCAAGGCGTATTCCACGCCCCGCCTGGAGGAGGCTCTGGTCGGAATGGCGGGTAACGGGCGGGACCAATCAAACCCGGATTACCATGTTTCTCAACAACTTACGCGAAGGGGACCGAGGCGGGTCACCGGGCTGGAGTTGGTAAGGTCCTGCAGGAAGGCCCCGGAGGGAGAAGGGTCGGAGCGGCATGATCTGCCGGGCAGGAAGCGGAGAGTCTTGCCGGGCGGGGTCATCCCCGGTGGGTAGAACGCGCCGGGAGGGAGCCTACCGACGGTGGGAGCTCAGCCGCCAGGGCGGTTCAGCTTGTTCCGGAGGGTGCGAATGCTGATTCCCAGGAGGTCCGCGGCCCTGGTCCGGTTGTTCCCGGTGGCATCCAGGGCTTTCAGGATGAGAACCTCTTCGGCCTCGTTGAGGTTCAGCGTCTCCAGGAAGACCCGGGTCTTCCCGCCCCCCTCTCCGTCCCCACCCCCCCGGCAGGCGGCGGCCACGGGGGACCCCAGCCGCCCCCCCCCGAGTCCCCCGGGCACCGGAGCCAGACCGAAGCGACGGCGGTCGAAGGCCTCCGGGCGCAGGACCTCGTCCGAGCTCAGGATCACGGCCCGCTCCACGTCGTGGGCAAGCTCCCGGATGTTCCCGGGCCAGTCGTAGCGCTGGAGCATCTCCACCGTTTCCGGAGCCACCCCGACGATCTTCTTGCCGTTCTCCTCCGCGATCCGCCGGGAGAAATGGCTCACCAGGAGGGGAATGTCCTCCATCCGGTCCCGGAGGGGCGGGATCAGGATGGGGACCACGCTGAGCCGGTAGTAGAGGTCCTCCCGGAACCGGCCGGCCTCGACCTCCCTTGCCAGGTCCCGGTTGGTGGTGGCCACCACCCTTACGTCCACCCGAATGGGGACCGCGCCCCCCACCCGCTCGAACTCCTGCTCCTGGAGGGCCCTCAGGAGCTTCGCCTGCAGGTCCAGGCGCATCTCCGAGATCTCGTCCAGGAGGAGCGTGCCGGCGTTCGCCCGTTCGAAGGCCCCCCGCATCGACTTCACGGCTCCTGTGAAAGCACCCTTCTCGTGCCCGAAGAGGGTGCTCTCCACAAGATTCTCCGGGAGGGCCGCGGCGTTCACGGCAACGAACGGACCGTCCCGGCGGTCGCTCAGGCGGTGGATGGTCCGGGCCAGGAGCTCCTTCCCCGTCCCCGACTCCCCCTGAAGGAGGATGGTGGCACGTGTTGGAGCCACCACCCCCAGGGTGTCCAGGATCCGGTCCATCCCGGCGCTCTCCCCGATGATCTCCGAGGCGGTGCGGAAACGGCTCACCTCCTCCTTGAGCTGGGCGTTCTCCCTTCTCAGGCGAACCAGCTCCAGGGCCTGGTCCACAGCCAGCTGGAGCTGCTGGGGACGGACGGGTTTGGTGATGTAGTCCACCGCCCCCGCTTTGATGGACGCTACCGCGTGCTCGATGCTCCCGTACCCGGTGACCATGACCAGGGGGACGTCGAACCCTTCCCGTTCCATGCGGGACAGGAACTCCAGCCCCGTGGCCCCGGGCATGCGGTAGTCCGAGACGATGAGCTCCACGCTCCCGCGCCCCAGGACCTTGAAGGCAGCCTCCACGTTGTGGACCCCGGTCGTCTGATGCCCGGCCTTCTGGAGGGCATCCTCGATGACCATGAGGGAGGCTGCCTCGTCGTCTACGCAGAGGATTCGAGCCATGACCCGTGGAAGAAAGCTAAAGTCCGATCGCGCGGAAACCGATAATCCAACGTACCGAAGCCCCGAGGCCCCTGCAACGAAGAGGACCGCCACTGGGCGAGCAGCCCGAGGATGGTAACGGCTTGAGAATCACCAACCAGGTATTGTTCAGCCAAGCCCTTGGAGGCACCCAGGACGCCCTGGGCCAGATCGAGAAACACCAGCGGACCATCTCCTCCGGTCTCCGCGTGGAGAAGCCGTCGGACGATCCCACGGCCGTGGGCGGGATCATGCGCTCCACCAGCAGCCTCCGGGCCCTGGAGCAATACCGGACCAACCTCTCCAGCGCCCGCTCCCGCCTCGCCCTGGAGGACGGGGTCCTGGATCAGGTCACCAACGCGCTGATCCGGGCCAAGGAGCTGGCGGTGTCCCAGGCCGGGAGCACCGCCACCGCCCAGACGCGCTCGGTGACGCGGGAGGAGATCGAGGGGATCCGCGACTTCCTCACCGACCTGGGAAACACGCAGTTCGCCGGAAGCTACCTCTTCGGGGGATACTACGCCGACTCTCCCCCCCTCGGCGCGGCCGGAACCGACCCCACCCGTCCCCCCACCGGGACCATGGAGGTGGAGGGCGGCGCCGGGGCATTCTACGCCGTGACCCACGGCGCCCAGGAGATCTTCGCCGACTCCGGGGCGCTGGACGCACTGGAGGCCCTGGCGCTGGCCCTGGCCAACAACTCGGCCGCCGACGTCCAGGCCGCCATGGGAGAGCTGGACCAGGCCTTCGACGCGGTTCAGGACGTGATCGGGGATCTGGGGGCCCGGATGAGCCAGGTGGACACCGCCCTGAGCAACCTGGAAGCCCTGGACGTGAACCTCCAGACCTTCCGGTCGGAGCTTCAGGACGCGGACCTGGAAGAGGCCATCAGCAAGCTGGTCAGTCGTCAGGTGGTCTATCAGGCCGCCATGCTGGCCAACTCACGCATCATGAACACCACCCTCACCGACTACCTGCGATGAGCACGAGCGCTGCGGCCACCATCCCCGAAGTGTCCACCCTGGGCGTGGAGTCCCATATCCTGGGACAGATCACGGCATCCCAGGAGCAGTGCTTCACATTCCCGCAGGGCATCCTGGGGTTCCCGGCCTGCAAGCGGTTCGTGCTCCTTCCGGCCGAGCACCCGGGCTTCTTCTGGCTACAGTCCATGGAGTGCGAGTCCCTGGCCTTCCTCCTGGTGGACCCCTTCGCCTGCATCGACCAGTTCTCCGTGGACCTCAGTGACGGGGACCTGCTCCCCTTGCGAGCCGCCAGGGCAGCGGAGATCGGACTCCTGGCCATCGTCACCCTGCCCAGGAGTCCGGAAGAAGCGCCCACCGCCAACCTCCTGGGGCCCCTGGCATTGAATTTCGCCAAGCGGCTGGGACGCCAGGTCATCGTGCAGAACTCCCCCTACGGGACCCGGTGGCCCCTGGACATCCAGCGCCTGGGGGCGCCTTCCTGAGCTCCGCCCCGGTCCGCGGCCGTACCGCCACGGGCCCATTTCCCCTTCCCCCTCAACCGGCGCTTCTGGCCGCCTTCCGCCTCTTGTTGACGTCCGTCTCCCGCTTTCTGAGTCGGATGGCCGCTGGGGTCACCTCGATGAGCTCGTCCTCCTCGATGAACTCCATCGCCAACTCCAGGGAGACCCTTCGTGGGGGCTCCAGGCGGATGGCTTCGTCGGAGGCGGTGGTGCGGATGTTGGTGGCTCGCTTCTCCTTGCAGACGTTCACGTCCATGTCCCCGGGGCGGACGTGCTCCCCCACGATCATTCCCTCGTACACCGGGTCCCCGGGGGTCACGAACATGGTGGCCCTCTCCTGGAGATTGAAGAGCGCGTACCCCACCGCCATGCCTTCCCGGTCCGCCACCAGCACGCCCCGCTTCCGCCCCATGAGGTGTCCCGCCCAGGGCCCGTACTCCAGAAAGCGGTGGTGCAGGATCCCCTCCCCCCGGGTATCGGTGAGGAACTCGGACCGATAGCCGAAGAGCCCGCGGGTGGCGATGCGGAACTTCAGCCGCGTCACCCCCCGGTCGGTCACCCGCATGTCCTCCACGCTTCCTCCCCGGGCACCCAGCTTCTCCATCACCACCCCCACCATCCCCTCCGGGATCTCGATGACGACCTCCTCGTAGGGCTCCTGCTTCTCCCCCCTCTCCCCCACCCGTGTGATGACCCTTGGGCGGGAGACCTGGAACTCATAGCCCTCCCTCCGGATGGTCTCCATGAGGATGGTGAGGTGCAGCTCCCCGCGCCCCGAGACGGAGAGGGTGTCCGGGGACCCGGTCTCCTCCACCCTGAGGGCAAGGTTCTTCTCCAGCTCCAGGAAGAGGCGCTCCCGGAGCTGCCGGCTGGTGACGTACTTCCCTGACCTCCCGGCGAAGGGGGAGTTGTTCACCGAGAAGTCCACCGAAAGGGTGGGCTCTTCCACGGCGATGCCTCGCAGGCGCTCCCAGACCGCGGGGTCCACGAGAGTGGTACCAATCTCCACCCCCTCGACTCCCGCCAGGGCCACGATGTCCCCGGCGCCGGCCTCCTCCAGCTCCAGGCGCTGTAGCCCCTGGAACTCGTACAACCGCATGACTTTTCGTTCCTCCACCTCTTCCCCGTCCTCCACCAGCCCAGGGAACCCGAGGGGGAGGAGAGCCACCCGGTCGCCGACCCGCACCCTCCCTCTCTCGATCCGCCCGATGGCGATGCGGCCGACGTAGGGGGAGTAGTCCAGGGTGGACACCAGCATCTGGAAGGGCCCTTCCCGGTCACCCCCTGGCTGGGGAAGGTGGCCCAGGATGGCCAGGAAGAGGGGGCCGAGGTCCCTGGGATGGCCGGTGGAGGGGGAGCCGGCGGCGGTCCTCCCCTCCCTTGCTCCTGACCAGCCGATGGCTTCCGAGAGGTCCGCGGTGGCCCACCCTTCCCTCCCGGAAGCATACAGGAATGGAGCGTCCAGCTGGGCTTCGTTGGCGTCCAGCTCCATGAAGAGCTCCAGGACCTCGTCGTGGACTTCCCTGGGGCGGGAGTCGGTGCGGTCCACCTTGTTGATCACCACGATGGGGAGGAGCCCCAGCTCCAGGGCTTTGCGGGTGACGAAGCGGGTCTGGGGCATGGGACCCTCGGCGGCGTCGACGAGGAGCAGGACCCCATCCACCATCCGCAGGATCCGCTCTACTTCCCCGCCGAAATCGGAGTGCCCGGGGGTGTCCACGATGTTGACCTTCACCTCCCCCCAATGGACCGCCGTGTTCTTGGAGAGGATCGTGATCCCCCGCTCCCGCTCCAGGGGGTTGGAGTCCATGACCCGCTCGCCGACATCCTCGTTGGCGCGGAAGATCCCGGCCTGGCGGAGCATCTTGTCCACCAGGGTGGTCTTGCCGTGGTCCACGTGGGCGATGACCGCCACGTTCCGGATCTGCATTCGACTGCCTCGGGCGCGTCCGCCTGGGCGGACATGTGGTGTTCGGTATAGCCTTTTAAGTTAACAGTTTTCTCTTCCGTTTTGAGGGGCCGGCCCCCTCCCCGCCGGACCGGATCCCTCATTGAAAAGGGAAGCCACCCCACCGGCATCCCCCCGGGGGGTGGCTCCTCGAAATCCTCCCCGATCTTCCGGAGAGGTCCTCTCCCTTCGCGGGCTTCAGTTCACCCGCAACACCTCCTTGACAGAGGCATCCAGGCTGCTGGCCTGGATGAACCCTATGGATCCTGGCATCGAGGCGACCGCCGCCTTCACCTCCGCGTCAGAGGAGAAACGCTCGGGCTTGGCGGCCTGGCCGGAGAGCACCAGCTCGATGAAGGTCTTGCGGACGTCCACCGCGGACTGTCCCAGGACCTTTTCGTAAAACTGCTGCCCCACCGCGGTGGTGGGCTGGTCCACGATCTGGACCTTGGTACCGTCACCCCAGGTGGTCCTGGACCCCACGAACATCTCCACGACCTGCTCCTTGGACGGAGCCTGGGAGGAGGAGGGCCCGACGATCACGCTGATCTGTGCCTGAGCTGTCTCCGGGCTCCCCAGGACCAGCCCTGCGGCAAGGCCCAGGATCGGGAGAAGGGCTCGGCGAATCGCATGCCTGCTCATGTATGAATCCTCCCGTTCTCAGAACCCGAAGGTGTACGAAATGTCGAACCGGATCTCGGGGTAGCTCACGTTCTGCCCGTGGAACCGGTAGAAGTGGGAGCTCCCGTCCAGCTTCACGGCGACCTGCGGAATGGGACGGAAGAGTATTCCGATGGTGCCCTTGTTGAACTTCCCGTCGTCGGCCACTCCCGCCTCGTTGTCGCCCCCCCAGGTCTTCTTCGCGATGGTCTCCGGGTTCTTGTACCAGTCCCACTGGATGTAGGGGCCGATCTCCCCATGGGACGTGTTCCTGGAGTACCCGGCCCGGAGATACCAGGTCGACACGTCGTAATCGCCCACCGTCCTCACGTTGGCCGCCGTGGCGGCTCCGTTCGGGTCCCTGAGGAACCTGGCCTTCTGGGCGTCGTTGACGCTGGTGTTGGCCAGAACCGCCAGTACGGCATCCACATCCCGCTCCGCCTCGTGGGAGGCACGGGCATACTCGAACTGAAGGGTCAGCCCCTTCACCCGGGCCTCCCCGTAGCCGTTGAGGACATAGAAGGAGTCGACGGCCATCCAGGGGAGGACTCCGGACTTCGGCGAGCCCTCACCGACCCCCTTGTCGGAGTTCGTCTGGCCGCCCGAGGTGTAGCCCGAGAAGCCCACGGTGTAGCGCCGCCCCCCGAACTTGTAGTTCAGGTCCCAGCCGAGGGGGAACGCCCCCTTGAAGATGTCCGCGCCCTCCCCGTTGTCGGTGCTGACGGAGTAGTTCACGGTCCCGGACCCGGCCTGGATGCCTCCGAAGACCATGACGGACGTGGTCCGGGAGACGAGGAAGTGGTCCGAGTCGAACCCCTCCGGCGGCTCGATCCCGTAGTAGGTGGGCACAGCGTCCAATATCTCGTTGTAGAGTCCGAACTTCCGGTAGATCTTTCCCACCCGGAGATTCACCTTCTGGGAGAACGTGTACTCCCCCCACAGGTTCCGAACCTCCAGGGCCCCTCCGGCACCGGACAGATTCGCATAGGCTGTGAAGCGGGGAGCGATCTGGTGCTGCAGCATGAGGTTGAAGAAGGGCATCGTGAACTCCCTGGGGGAGGTCTCCTTCACGATCTTCCCTCCATCCCAACCGGGCTCCTGGAACACCTGCTCGTACCGCCAGGAGAAGTACCCGTAGGTGCTCAGCTCCTGTTGGGCATCCACCCCGCTGACGCCGGCAGCCAGCCCGGCGGCCAGGAGGAGCCCCGTGGCGATACCCGACCGGAGATCTCGCGTCTTCATCTGGTCCTTCCCCTCCCTGAAGGGACCGGCCCCGGCCAGCAGTCCGCTGCCGGCGGCCGATCGCGGTTTCCATGCCCGGCGGCCCGGTCTCCTCGCCAGGGGCGGGAGGCGTCGGAGGCGCCGGTGGAACACGGAGTGGATGGGGGAACCCACCACCCCACGTCGGGCCCCATTATCGGCCCCGCCCCGACCGGACTTTAAGGTTGCCTTCAGCGATGTTCCGGGGCCGGACGGAAGATTTCGTAAAGTCCGCCGGGATCCGGCCGAGAATGGTGGGCACCAGCCAGCACCCTCCCGGGCTGCTCGGATCCGCAATCCGAGCCGAGCCGTCGGCGGGTGTCCCCTTGTTGGACCGGAGGAAAGATCGTGATGACTCGTCTCGAGAACCTCACCATCCGCGCCAAGCTCCTGGGCGGATTCATGGCCGTGGCCTTCCTCCTCCTCGCGGTGGGCGCCACCGGCTACCTGGGCCTCGGCAAGATGGACCGGGCCATCCAGGAGCTTCAGTCCACCGGGCCTCTCATCGATGCCGTCCAGGAGATGAAGACCTCGGTGGAGGAGGACCAGAAGGTCGTCATGGTGCTCCTCATGGCCCCCGACGCCAACCGGCTCGACGGGGCATGGAAGGACCATCAGAGCTTCGCCGCCACCTTCCAGGACTATGCTACGGCCATTCTCGAGGGCGGCGACACCGGGGTGGGGACCCTCACACCCACCTCTGACGACTCCCTCGCCGCCGTGATCCGGGGAGCCCTGGCCTACCACGCCGGGGAATACGAGACCCTGGTGGCACGGATCCACGACCTGTCCCGGAACGGGTTCACCTTCGCGGCCCAGCAGCGGGCGCTGGACCCCCAGTCCCCGGAGCATGCCCGCCTCCAATCCTCCATGGACCAGGTCGAGGAGGAGAAGTTCACCCTGGAGTTCTCTTCGGAGGAGATCGGCCAGCAGATGACCTCCATGCTCACCCAGGTGGAGGAAAAGGCGGTCATCGCCACGGCTGAGGTGGCGCGCAGCTCCTCCCGGGCCGCCTCCGCCGTGAAGGGCGGAATGCTGGTGGGAATCGCCATCGGGTTCCTCCTGGCCCTCCTGACGGGGTACATCGTGGCGGCTCACATCGCGATCCCCCTCAAGGCGATCACCGACGTGGCCCTGCAGGTCGCGGAAGGGAATCTGGACCTCAATGTGGACATGAACCGGGAGGACGAGATCGGCCGCGTGGCCCAGGCCTTCGGCCAGACCGTCGGGGCCATCCGGGGCCTGACCCTCGAGGTCACGGACCTCGCCGCCGCGGCACGGGACGGGAAGCTGGGCCACCGGGGTGACCCCGGGAAGTTCGGTGGGGCTTTTGCCGACCTGGTCCGGGGAATGAACGCCCTGATGGAGGCCGTGGCCGGCCCGGTGAGGTTGACCTCGGAGTACGTCGAGAGGATGTCCGCCGGAGAGGTGCCCCCGCCCATCTCCCAGCAGTTCCACGGGGACTTCGATCTCATCAAGGCCAACCTGACCCGGCTGGTGGGGGTCATGGAAGGCCTCCATTCGGAGACCGACCGGCTGGCTGCCGCGGCCAAGGCGGGGAAGCTGGAGGTTCGGAGTCAATCGGAGGGCTTCCAGGGAACCTGGCAGCAAGCCCTGTCGGCCATGAACCAGGTCCTGGACGACATCACCAGGGCCAATCAGGTGGCCTTCGGCGTGTTGGAGCGAGCCGCGGCCGGGGACCTGACCTCCCGCATGGAAGGGGATTGGCCCGGGGCCTACGGAGAGATCAAGAACAACATCAACGTCCTCATCGAGCGGATGGATCAGGGATTCGGGCAGGTCTCGGTGTCGGCGGACCAGGTGGCCAGCGCCGCCGAACAGATCAGCTC
>JBFYZD010000301.1:0-8686 GCA_041309685.1 Gemmatimonadales bacterium
GGGACGACTTCTACGAGCGGTTCGGGATGAGCGTCCATCTGGCCTTCAGGGGCGGCTGAGTCCCTCAGCCCCCGGCCCTCGTGGCCAGCCAGTCGTCGTAGGCTCCGGTGCCCTTGGCGGCGATCTCGTTCCGACCCGTCAGGGAGATGGTCCTGGCGGCGCCGTCGATGATCACCAGCGTGGGGATCCAGCGGACGTTGTATCGCTGGATAAGGGCGTTCGTCCTATCACTCCCGGGCGGCACCGCGAGCCATGGCATCTCCGAATCCACCATGTACTCCAGCAGGGAGGCCATGCTGATCCCGGGGCTGACCAGGACCACCTGGAAGGACCGCCCATCCTCCCTGAGCTGGCTGTAGGCATCCACCAGCAGCGGCGTGAAGCCCCCGCATGCCGAACACGCTCTGTCGGCGAAGTAGATCCCGATGAGAGGGGTGCTCGCGAGCGTTCCGACGCTCACCGTGCTCCCCTCGGCCATGAGGAGCTGGTCTCCGAAGAGCTCCGGCAGCGAGGTAGGCCCCAGTCCGGTTGGTCCGTCACCCCCGCACCCCGAGGCGGCACAGCCGAACAGCAACACCGCCGCCATGGCTCTCCCACCGCGGGCCTGGGAACGCTTCTGCCTCATGAATAAAGAATACGCCCGGATGGAGGAACTCGCATCCTCGCGGTCGTGCGCGTCTTCCGGGGGAGTGTCGGCGAGCCTGGGTCCGACCCGGGATCGGGAGGGAGGACCCTGACCGCCGCCGATCCGCTGCCGCCGCGATCCATCCCGGACCTTCCCCGACCCTCTCCGCGCCGGAGCTGAAGAGGGAGAAGGTCCTGTCCTCCCCCCACTCGAACCCGTAGCCGACGCGCCATCAACGCCGCGGAGTCACTCTTGCGGTTGGAAGGTCGCTGATGCGGAGGCCGAGGGCCGCGGCGTGGTCCGGCGGTGGGGGGCACGCCTGCCTCCGGGCGGCGATCGCGACGTTCCTCCGCCAACGACCGGAGAGCGGGATGGTGGCCGGAAGGGGAGCGTGGGAGGGCAAGGAGGGCCGCACGCGGGTTCCGGTGTTGGCCTCGCTGGCGAGGGAAGGAGGAATCTCGGCCGACCACCTGACGCGCCTGGCTCGGGCTGGGGGGACCACCCTGGGGGAGGTCTTCGATGCCTGGCGGATGGTGCTGGCGACGGTGGTCTGGATGGAGGAGCGGTCGTGGGAGACCGCGGCCCGGCGCCTGGGGTTCAGAGGGATTCCGGGGTTCACGGCCCTGGCCTGCTGGACACTGGGGCGTCGATTGCGGGAGCTCTCGGAGGAGCCTGGCGTGGCTCTGGCCCTGGCCGAGGCGCACCTCATGGAGCTGATGCCTGGATCCGGCGAACGAATGTCGGCTGGAGTGAAGAAATGTCGGATCGAGAAAAGGTGAAGCAGGACCTCGGATGGTATCTTGGGAGTGGAGTGGGGCCCGTAGGGCTCTGGGAGAGGGCAGGAGTGGGGGAGAAAGGCGCGGTCACATCTCCGATCGGGTGCGGTGCCCCTTTGTGCCTGTCTACGGGGGACCAGCCGTGTCCCGTCATGAGAAATGATGTGACAACTTGTTACGAAGACGGCCGATTCCAGACGTTCACGTGGAGGCCGGGAGGAGATCACCGAGAGGGAACGCGATGGAGAATACGCAAGGGCAGGTTTCCAAGGGGAGGCAGATCGGGGGCAACCAATCCAGTCGAAGGCTGCATGGGGCGATCCGAAGGAGGATCGAGGCGTATCTCTCGGGTCGCACTTGGAGTTGGCTTGCGGATGCGAGTGGCGTGCCGCAATCCACCCTCTCCAACCAGGTGAATCGGCCAAGATTCGGGAGGAGGCCATCCCCAGTGATGCTGCGGGGAAAATGGATCGGAGTCGGTCGGGTCCGAGCCCCTCGCGACGTGTCGCGCAAGTGGACGGCAGCAGGCCCCGGGATGATCCTGGTGCTCGGGGTCTTCTCTGGGTGCGGACCTGGCGACTCGGGGTCCGTTGGGCGTTCCGCCGCCTTCTTACGGTGGGACAGTGCCGGGGTTCTGATTTCAGTAACGCCCGGTGAGGAAGCAGAGACGCCGCTGGGCTGGGCTGTCGATTCCCTTCCGGCCCTGGCCCTTGGGGCTGACGGCTCGCCTTCGGGACCCCTCTTCAGGGTCCAGGGTGTCAGGGGGCTTCCAGAGGGGGGAGTGCTGGTCGTGGATGGCGGTAGCCGTGAGCTTCGCTTCTTCGATGCCCGGGGAAGTCTGGTCAGGCGGGTCGGTCGGCAAGGGGAGGGGCCGGGGGAGTTCGGGGATCCGGTCCTGGTCTCTTCGTCCGTTGCCGACTCCCTTCTGGTCTTTGACAAAAGGCTCCCTCGGTTCCAGTTGTTCTCGATCGACGGCGAAGACCCCCGGACACTTCGGCACATGAATGGTTGGCCGAGCGGGCGCAGGCCCCCGGTCGGCGCTCTGGGCCTTCATGTGCTATTCGAGAGAGGTGGCTCGATTGGGGGCGAAGCCCGGGCCCGGCGCGATGGAGTGGTGCGGGAGTACCGCCGGTACTTCTGGTATGATCCCCTCTTGGGGGGCCAGACGCCCGTTGATTCATTTGCGTTCGATTTCGCCTTCAATGCCCCCGAGATCTCCTTCCTCATCCCCTT
The DNA here is from genome assembly GCA_041309685.1 of Gemmatimonadales bacterium. Taxonomy (GTDB): domain Bacteria; phylum Gemmatimonadota; class Gemmatimonadetes; order Longimicrobiales; family Gaopeijiaceae; genus JBFYZD01. The sequence goes on from JBFYZD010000301.1 coordinate 2,635, forward strand.
TGCCGCAGTTTCTTCTGCCACGGTGGGGCCGAACGAAGCCTGGATTTCTGACGGCCGAGCCCCTGAGATCAGGGGCTTCGACATCCAAGGCCGCCTTCGGCGCATCTTCCGCGTGGACCAGGTCGGCCGACCGGTCTCGGAGGCATTGATCCAATCGAGTATCGGGCAGCAGTACGCTCTCATGCCTGAGTCCAGGGCGGGGCTTTGGGAGGATCTCTACGCCGGAGCCCCGATTCCGCACACGTTGCCTCCCTTCCAATCCCTTCGGATCGACGAGAGAGGTTGGCTGTGGGCCGAGCGGAACCCATGGGATCCTGCTCAACCGACAGAGTGGCTGGTGTTCGACCTTGAGGGGCGAGCCCGGGGCACGATCCGGACTCCGCCGGGGCTCGATGTGCGGTGGATCGGCGAGGATCGTATCCTCGGAGTATGGAAGGACGACCTTGGAGTGGAGTTTGTCCGGCAGCACGGGTTGCGGAGGGGAGAAAGGCCTGAACAGAGTGCGCAGCTGGACGGGGCCGATCGCGGAATCCGTGAGGACCGATGACTCTGCGCGAATCCTGGGAGGTCTTTTCCACTGCCATTGTGGTCATCGCGGCCGTCATGCTGGCCGGCCTGTACCTCCACGACCGGCACGCCTCCAGGGCCTCGCGTCGTGGGAGTGGGCGAGTGGCCGGGCTCCCTACCCCGTCATCGCCGACCTCACCAGCTCCAGGAACTTGGCCCGGGGATTGCGTCCCGAGGGGGTCTGCGTGAACACCAGGACGATGAGGTCGTGGTTGGGGTCCACCCAGGCCCCCGTGCCGTCGGAGCCGGTATGGGAGAACGTCCCGTCCTCGGCGACGCCCCACCCGAACCCGTAGCCGACGCGCACCCCCCGCTGGGGATCGGTCTCGCCTCCCGCGAACCAGGTGTCGCTGGTCATCCTGGTGACGGTCCTCTCCTGGAGGATGCGCGCCCCGGAGTACACGCCTCCGTTGAGGAAGGTCTGGCAGAACACCGCGTAGTCCATGGCCGTGGAGATCATCCCCCCCGAGGCCCGCACGAAGGGGACCTGGGGCGGGTCGCCCGCCTGCCATCCCGGCGTCCACTCGCCCGTCGCCGGGTCCCGGCGGTAGTAGACGGCGCCCATGCGCTCGATCTTCCCCTCCAGCTTCTCCGGCAGCTCGTGGTTGTAGGAGTCGTGCATCCCCAGGGGGGTGTAGATGCGCTGGTCCAGGAAGGACTCCAGCGACTGACCCGAGGCGATCTCCACCAGGGCCCCCAGGGTGTTGTAGCCGGGATTGGAGTAGGAATAGGTGGTGCCGGGGAGGACCTCGGCCCCCACCTCCCCGAAGCGTGCCACCTCCAGTTGGAGGGTGGGGGCGTCGGGGTGCTCCGGGGAGGGCTCCATGTAGGGTTCCAGGAAGAGGGAGCCGATCCGGAACCCGGAGGTGTGGTTCAGGAGGTGTTTGATCTGGATGAACCCGGCGCGGTAGTTGTCGAAGGAGGGGATGTGCTTCCGGACGGGGTCGTCCCAGGATAGCTTCCCCTCCTCCACCAGGATGGAGACGGCGGTGGCGATGGTGGGCTTGGTGTTGGAGGCCATGCGGAACAGGGTGCCGGGCTCCATGGGAAGCCCCTTCCCCTTGTCCCTCCACCCCACGGCCTCGTGGAGCACCACCTTCCCGTCCTTGGCCACCAGAAGGACGGCGCCTACCAGGTCCCCGTTGGCCACCGCCTCCCGGTAGAGCTGGACTCCGGCCTCCAGGATGGGGGCCGACATCCCCACCTCTGCGGGGGTGCCCCGGGAGAGGGTGACGTCCTGGGCCGGAAGAGCGTGGGGGATGGCCAGGAGGAGGATGGCCGCGGCGACGATCCGGCGCCGGAGGGGAAGAAGGGGTGAGGGAGAACGCATCCGAGGCTCCTTGCAGGGGGTCGGCAGGCTATCGGCAGGACGGGGGCAGTTCCCGCCCGGGCTCGTCCTGGCCTGAGTTACCGTGCCCGTGGGGTCCGGTCAAGGAGGATCCGGGCCCGGAACGGGGACTCCTCGCCCTCCCCCTACTGAGCCAACCGCCGCAAGGCCTCCCGGGCCTCCTCCACCTGGGGGAGCTCCTGGTCACCTCCCCGGGTGATGACCAGGAACCTCTCCCAGTACCGGCGGGCCTCCTCCTTCCGGCCCGCCGACTCGTGCAGCCGGGCCAGCTCCAGGAGGGCCAGGGGCCGCTGGAATCCCCTCTGGCTGGCCTCATAGTGCCGGATGGCTTCCTCGGTTCTGCCCTGCTTCGCCTCCAGCTCCCCCATGGCCAGGCGGGCCAGGACGCCTACCCGGTCCACCCGGGTGCGGAGGGGGAAGAGGCCCTCGCGGGCTTCCTGGTAGGCTCCCCTCCGGAGGGCCCGGTAGGATCCCAGGTACGCCGCGGCCCCCTCGAGGAAGCCTACGTCGGCTTCGGGGTCTTCGTCCCGCAGGGAGCGGGCCCGCTCCCGGAGTCGTCGGATGGAGGCCTCCAGGTCGTTCCACCGTTCCATGCGGGCGAATGCGTCTCCCATGTGAAGGAAGCAGGTGCCGCTGAAGGAGGGATCCTCGCACGAGGCTGGGGTGAGGAGGGCCGCCTGGGCACCCTCGGGGGTGAACCCCCAGAGGGATTGGACGTGGCCCAGGTAGATCCCCTTCACCACAGGCGCCAGGGAGAGGGAATCCAGGTAGTGGGCTCCCCGCGTCAGGGCGCCCTGACTCCCCGCGAGATAGAGGCGGAAGGGATCCTGGTTCGATCCCAGGGCCGCCTCCAGCGCCGGGTACAGGAGATCCGTCCGGTCGAACCGGTCCATCTTGGTGCCGAAGGTGCCGTTCAGGATGGGGGCAACCTGGGCGTTCGCACGCCGGAGCCTCTCGGCCACCTCCACGGCCTCCAGGGAGTCCCCGTAGAAGATGGGAATGGCGAACTCCACGTGCTCCACGCCCCGGTTGCCTCCCGTCAGGCTCCGGTACCGGGCCAGCGTTTCCTCGGCCTTGGGCAGGTTCCCCTGGATCACCGCCTCCTCGATGACGTGGATGAGGTAGGGGGCGAAGTCCGGATCCAGGGCCACGGCCCGGTCCAGGGCGTGCATGATGTCGTCGGAGTCGCTGTAGGTGGCGTCCTCGATATGGATGTAGGTCTCGGCCAGGAGGAACCAGGCCTCGGGATCGTCGGGGTATTTCTGAACCGCCTCCAGGAGGACTTCCACCCCCTCGGCGCTTCCGTGGTTCAGGGCATCCCACGCCTCCATGACGAACTGGTAGCGGGGAGAGAGCCGATCGGCGTGGGCCATGGCCCGCTCTCCCATCTCCACCATCTGTTCCGAGTTCACGCTCTCCAGCCACCCGTACCCTTCGGAGAGGCGGATGAGAGCGATGGCGAAGGCCGTGTCCGCCGCCACCGCCCGCTCATACTCCTGCACCGCCTCGGCGAACTCTCCCCGGCGGTAATGGCTCTCCCCTTCCAGGAAGGCCCGAAGGGCAGGAAGTGAGGAGGTGGTCATGGTCTCGGCCGTGATGTCGCCTCCCTCCCGTCCCGTCGCCTGGAGAAGCGCCCTCATGGTCTCCACCGCCAGGTCGTCGGCCAGGCGGAGCACGTCCGCGGCGGGTCCTTCGGCCCTGCCCTGGGCCACCTCCTCACCGGTATCCAGATCGTAGAGGTTGGCCACCAGGCGGACATCCTCTCCCAACCCCACCACACTCCCGGCGAGGGCGTAGCGGGCTCCGGTGGCCCCGGCCGCCTGCAGGGCCGCACTCAGGTCCGGGGTCGCGTCGTCCCCTACGATGCGGCGCCAGCGGGCCATGACGGTGCGGGCGTCGATGGTCCGGTAGCCCCCCACCCCGTCCAGGTTGTTGGAGAGCAGGTCCATCATCCCTTCCCGCCAGATTTCCAGGCCCTCCCCCCGGACGTCGAAGGGGACCACGGCGATTCCCGCCGCGGCCATGTCGGCGCCGGCCTCGGCCGGGCCGAGGGAGGCGCCGAAAGGCGCCAGCGGTCCCCGGAAGACCACCGCCAGACCGGCGAGACCGAAGAGGACGGCAAGGGCGAAGATCCCCCCGGTGATGGACCTGCCCCAGGTCAGGTGAGGGATCTTCCCCGACCTCAAAGCCCCCAGCATCTCCCTGGGGGCCACCTGCCAATCCGAGGGGACCTCTCCCCGCTTCTCCCGCTCGGTGGTGAGGGGGTGGGCCTGGACCCAGGCGGTGGCCAGGAGGATGATCAGGCCGATGAGGAGGAAGATGACGGCCACCGGCCCCAGCCACTCGGGCAGGGCCAGCGTGCTCTGGAGCACGTCCACGGCCTGGAGGATGCCCCAGGAAGCGCCCAGGTAGACCAGCAGCACCTGAACGATCCGGGCCTGTTTCAACCGGGTCCAGAGATCGGGGTTTTCCATCGGTTTTTTCTGGGATGGGTGGAAAGCCGGCCTTCGGGTCCCCTACGGCCGCCGATGCGACAGCGAAACATAGGTCAAAACCCTTTCCCACAAAACATGTTTCTTCGGATCGAGTATGTAGGGAGGTTAAGGGCCCCGCCGGGTGGCGGTCATGGACTCCCCGCGTCCGATGACTCGCCGGACCCCCCGCTCCACCGCCGCGGCGCCGCCATCCTTGGCCGGGAATGGGCTCCGCCCTACCCCTTGTTCAGCGGCGCCAACCCGGTTAGGCTCCCCACCCCCGGGCCAGGCCGGACCCGCGACGAAGCGGGACCAGAAGGCCGGGAGACCCACCCGGAGGAAGGGCCTCTCCCCCACCCCGAGAAGAGAAGGGAACGGTGCCCATGGCGAGCCCAACCGGAGCCCACGCGGCCGACGATCCGACCGCCCAGCCCCCCAAGGACACGGAGAAACACCAGTCCGCCATCCTTACCGCGATCGCAGGGCTGATCGGGAACCTCCTCGAGTGGTTCGACTTCGCCGTCTACGGCTACTTCGCCTCGCACATCGGGAGCCAGTTCTTCCCCCAGGGCGACCCGGTGGCGCAGCACCTCCTGGCCTTCGCGGTGTTCGCCCTGGGCTTCTTCGCCCGGCCGGTGGGGGGTCTGGTTCTGGGGGCGTTCGGGGACCGGGTGGGGCGCAAACCGCTGCTGGTCCTCTCCATCGCCCTCATGGGGGGAGCGACCCTGCTCATCGGGCTCCTGCCCGGGTACGCCACCATCGGAATCGCGGCTCCCATCCTCCTGGTCACCCTTCGGCTGATCCAGGGATTCTCCCTCGGGGGCGAGTACACCGGTTCCATGGTCTACACCACGGAGGCTGCCTCTCCCCGGATGCGGGGCATCATCAGCAGCTCCACCGCCGTGGGCACCACGCTGGGGTTCATCCTGGGATCGGGCACGGCGTGGGGGATCAACGCCGCGCTCCCCGACGCGGCGGTGGCTTCATGGGGTTGGCGCATCCCCTTCATCGCCAGCATCCTCATCGCCCTCTTCGGGAACTGGCTCCGCAAGGGGATCACCGAGACGGAGGCGGGGCTCAAGGCGGCGGCGGCCCGGCCGCCGCTATGGTCTTCCCTGGCGGCGGATTGGCGCCCCATCATCCAGACCTTCGGCATCGTGGGGATGACGAATGCCGCCTACTACCTGACGTTCACCTTCATGGTGGAGCGCCGGACCATGATGGGCGGGGAGGCGGGAAGCGTCTTCCTGCTGGCCAATACCCTGACCCTGGTCGTGGTCCTTTTTTCCAAGCCTCTCGGCGGTTGGCTCTCCGACCGCATCGGGCGGCGCAGGCAGATGATCTCCCTCACCGTGGTCACCATGGGACTGGTGTACTTCGCGCAGCACTTCATGCTGTTCGGGTCGCCCATGGCCTTCGTTCTGGGTCAGGTCATGATGGCCGTGCCCGTGGGGATGGCTCTGGGCATGCAAGGCGCGATGGTGGTGGAGATCTTCCCGCTGAAGACCCGGGTCACATCCCTGAGCTTCGCCTACAGCATCACGCTGGCCCTGACCGGAGGGATGGCTCCCCTCATCGCCACCTGGCTCATCGAGCGACTGGACCAGCCGGTGGCCCCGGCGTTCTTTGTCATGGGGCTGGGGGTGGTGGGGTTGGCCATCCT
>JBFYZD010000302.1:0-3915 GCA_041309685.1 Gemmatimonadales bacterium
GAGGGATCCTCTTCCTGATCCTCCTCACCTCCGCCCTGAAGGGGATCTACTGCGCGGCCCTCTACCGCTACGCCACCACCGGGGACCCGGGGGCGGGCTTCGACGCCGGGGCGATGCGGGACGCGTTCCGGCCGCGGAAGCGGAGGTGGTAGCCTCCCCTCCGCTCAGGGCTCCACCCCCCAGTGTTTGTGCTTCCGACGCATGATGGCGTTGTGGGCCATGAGGCGCAGCGCGTTGATGCGGATGAAACCGCCTGAGTCCTGCTGGTTGAATCCCCCCTCGATGTGCATGCTGGAGAGGTCCTGGTCGTAGAGGGAGGAGCTGGATTCCCGCCCCACCGCCATGGCCTTCCCCTTGTAGAGCTTCATGGTCACGGTGCCGTCGATGACCTCCTGGCTCTTCTCCACCGCCGCCATCAGGAAGTCCATCTCGGGGCTGTACCAGAAGCCGTAGTAGATGAGCTCGCTGAGCTTGGCCGTGAGCATGTTCCTGAGCCGGAGCACCTCCCGGTCCATGGCGATTCCCTCGATGTCCATGTGGGCCTCATGGAGGATCTCCCCGCCGGGGGTCTCGTACACGCCCCGTGATTTGATCCCCACGAAGCGGTTCTCCACCATGTCCAGCCGGCCGATTCCGTGCCGGCTCCCCACCTCGTTGAGGTACTGGAAGAGCTCCAGGGGGTCGGTCTTCTCCGTGCCGTCGCCCAGGTTCGCCACCTTCACGGGTACGCCGTCCTTGAAGGTGATGGCGATCCGCTCCGGGGTGTCGGGGGCCTTCTCCGGGGGGATGGTCCGGGAGTAGACGTCCTCCCCCGGCTCGTAGAGGGGGTCCTCCAGGATCCCGGCCTCGTGCGAGATGTGCAGGAGGTTCTCGTCCTCGCTGAAGGGCTTCCCCTTGGTGGCGCTGACCTCGATCTCGTGCTCCTCGGCGAACTCCAGGAGCTCGGTCCTCCCCTGGAAGCGCTCCAGGAACCGGGGCATCTTCCAGGGAGCCAGCACCTGGATCTGCGGGTTCAGGGCGTAATAGGCGAGCTCGAAGCGGACCTGGTCGTTCCCCTTTCCGGTGGCGCCGTGGGCCACGAAGGGGGCCTGCTCCTTCCAGGCGATCTCGATCTGGCGCTTGGCGATGAGGGGGCGGGCCAGCGCCGTGCCCAGGAGGTAGCGCCCTTCGTAGAGGGCGTTGGCCTTGAAGGCGGGGAAGATGAAGTCGGTGACGAACTCCCGCTTCAGGTCCTCAAGGTAGACCTTGGAGGCGCCCGTCTTCAGCGCCTTCTGCCGGGTGGCCTCGAGGTCGTCCTGCTGTCCCACGTCGGCCACGTAGGCGATGACCTCGTACCCCTCCAGAACGAGCCACTTCAGGATCACGGAGGTGTCCAGTCCTCCGCTGTACGCCAGCACCACCTTCTCGCTCATGGGTGTCTCCCCCGCGCGCCCGGAGTGCAGGGGCGCGCCGCTCTGTTCACGGTTGCTCTGGATGCGCGTCGGCCCCGGGGCGGGGAAGGGGACGACTCTTCACGGGCCCGGGTGCGGAGATCCGCGGGCGGGATCGGGCCCCGACAACTGTAAGGGAAGGAGGGTGTCCCCACAAGGCGTTTTCTGAGGAGGAGGGGGGATCGAAACGGGTCAACCCGCGTGCGCGCCGGAGCGATTCGGGACATCCCCCCCGCCGTCCCTCCCACTCCCCTTCCGCTTTCCCCCGCGCAGGATGGGTCCTTTCCGGGGGGTGGAATCCGGGCATCCGACTTGCCCCTTCTGGCGGCATCTCGGGATGCACGCCCGAGGCACGGAATCCCAGAGCAGGAGGTTGTGCGCCGCATCCCATGGAAAACCGTAATGGTCCCGCACCGAGGATGGAGGGGGTCTCGTGATCAAGCCTCCCGGTCCCCCCTGGAATCCGCATCCGGAGTTGCCCAGTGGCCAACCCCAGGCCGGCGGTCCGTCCCTCCTCCGCTCCCAGGACTCCCTCCCGGCCCGGGTCCTGGTGGTGGATGACGATCGGGCGGTGCGGGCCGCCATCGCGAAAGCCCTGGACCGCTTCGGCCATCAGGTCCTCCAGGCCCGCAACGGGCGCGAGGCCATGCAGCGCCTTCGGGAGGGGGTGGACCTGATCCTCCTGGACGTGGCGATGCCGGAGATGGACGGGTTCACCTTCCTGGCCCGGCTCCGCTCCCACCCCGAGTGGGGGAGGGTGCCGGTGATCATGGTCACGGGGCTTGCCGGTACCTACGACCGTCTGCGGGCGGTGCGGGCCGGCGCAAACGACTTCATCTCCAAACCCTTCGATCTGGCGGAGCTCAAGGTCCGCACCGATGCCCAGCTCAGCCTTAAGGCGGCGGCCGACGCGGTGCAGCGCTACAGCGAGGAGCTGGAGCGGCGGGTGCTGGAGCGCACCCGTGCCCTTGCGGAGGCGCTGAAGCGGGAGGAGATCGCCCGGGCCCGCCTGCGGGACGCCCACCTGGACACGATCCGGCGTCTCGTGCTGGCGGCCGAGTTCAAGGACCGGGCCACGGCGGCTCACATCGAGCGCATCGGGCGGTTCTCCGAGGTGTTGGGGCGGGCCATGGGGATGCCTGGTGAGGAAGTGGCGGTCCTCTCCCCGGCCTGCTCGATGCACGACATAGGGAAGATCGGGATTCCCGACGTCATCCTGGGGAAGCAGGGCCCCTTGAACCGGCGGGAGAGGCACACGATGCAGTCCCACACCGTCATCGGTGCCAGGATCCTCCAGGGATCCCTCTCCCCGGTGCTTCGGATGGGGACTTCCATCGCCCTCACCCACCATGAGCGCTGGGACGGCGCCGGGTATCCCCAGGGCCTGGCGGGAGAGGCGATCCCCCTGCCGGGGAGGATCTGCGCCGTGGCGGACGTCTTCGACGCGCTCACCACCGAGCGCCCTTACCGGCGCGCCCTGGACAACGACCTCGTCCTGGATCAGATGCGGGTGGAGGAGGGTGGGCACTTCGACCCCACGGCGCTGCGGGCCCTGCTCCGGAACCGGGAAGAGATCGAGGAGATCCAGCGCACGCACCGGGACCGCCCTCCCAACGGCGTGGAGCCCCTTTCCCCTACCGGCCTCCGCCGCTCCTGAGGACCAGCACCGTGATCTCCGCGGTGGTCCCCAGGCGCATGGGCGGGCCCCAGAACCCGGTGCCGGAGCTGATGTAGAGCTGGGTGCCCCGGTGCCGGACCAGCCCCCTGAGGTAGGGTTGCTGGAGATAGACCAGGTAGCTGAAGGGCCAGATCTGGCCCCCGTGGGTGTGGCCGCTGAGGACCAGCCCCACCCCCTGGTCGGCGGCTTCGTCGATGATGCGGGGTTGGTGCGCGAGGAGCACCACGGCCCGGTGGCCGTCCCGGCCGTCCAGGGCCCGGGCCAGGTCCGGGCCGTGGCCTTCGGCCAGCCGCCCGCCGTCGTGGTCGTCCACCCCCGCCAGGTCGAAGGACGCCCCCTCCCTCCCGATGGACACGCGCTCGTTCCTGAGCACCCGCACCCCGAGCTCGTCCAGCCGCCGGAGCCACCCTTCCAGGTCGTGGAAGTACTCGTGGTTGCCGGTGACGAAGAAGACGCCGTGGGGCGCTGAAAGCCGCCGGAGGGGCTCCACGTCCTGGTGGAACTGGGCCACCGACCCTTCCGCCAGGTCCCCGGTGATGGCGATGAGGTCGGGGCGCAGGGTCATGGCCCGGTCCACCACCCCACCCAGCCAGTCGCCCCCGTGGACCAGGTCCAGGTGGAGGTCGGAGAGCTGGAGGATGGTGAAGCCGTCCAGGGCGGGAGGGAGGTTCGGGAGGGTGACCTCCACCTCCCGGACCACCAGGCGGGTGAGGCCCCACCCCATGGCGAAGAGGGTGGCGACGACGGTGGCGGCCACGGCGCCGCCGGCGAGCAAGCGCCAGAGGCGGAGGGACCGGACCGGGTCCC
>JBFYZD010000303.1:0-7501 GCA_041309685.1 Gemmatimonadales bacterium
CCGCAGGCCGGCCCACGCCGGATCGGGCAGGAGGGGGAGGACCGTCAGGTCGAGGGCAGCGCGTCCACGAATTCGGCCATCCGGCGCCGGGTGGCCTCGTCGGGAAGCCGGCCCATGCCCCCGCCCAGGTTGTCCACCATGTGGCGAGCCTGGCTGGTGGCGGGCGTCACCACCGTCACCCCGGGGTGGGCCGCCACGTACTTGATGAAGAACTGCGCCCAGGTGGCGGCGTCGAAAGCCTCCGCCCAGTCGGGCACCGGCCGGTCACCGACACGGGTGAAGAGCCGGGTCCGCCCGAAGGGCACGTACACCAGCACCCCGATCCTGCGCTCCTGCGCGAGGGGGAGGATCATCTCCTCCACGCCCCGGTTGTCCACCGCGTAGTCCACCCCGATGAAGTCGATGGGCTCGTTCCTCATCACCGCCGCCAGGTCCGGATAGCGGTCCTCGCTCGTGGTGGTGACGCCGATGTAGCGCACCCGTCCCGCCGCCTTCATCTCCTTGAGGATGCCGAGCTGGGTGGGGATGTCCGCCAGGTTGTGGACCTGGATCAGGTCCATCTTCTCCACGTTGAACTTCTGGAAGGACGATGCGATCTGGGCCCGGGCCGCCTCCGGGTCCGCGGCACCCTGCCGGGCCACGTTCACCTTGGTGGCCCAGAAGACCTGGTTCTGGATCCCCAGCTCGTTGGCGATGCGCCCCGCCACCTCTTCCGACGCGCCGTAGCTGGGGGCGGTGTCGAACACGGTCCCCCCGTGCTGGACCAGGGTCTGTAGGACCTCCCGCAGCGCGCTGTAGTCCTCGCTCCGGGCCACCTGGGAGAAGGTGGCCGAGCTGCCCAACCCCACCAGGGGGAGCGGCTCCCCGGTGGACGGAACCGTTCGGGTGAGGATCTCCCGCCGCAGGGAGGCGGGGCTGGAGAGAGCCTCCAGGAGGCGGGGGCTCAGGGAGAGGGCGGCTCCGGCCACGGCGGTCATCCGAAGCCATTCGCGGCGGTCGATCATCGTTCACCTCCAGGATGACGGGAAGTCGGGACGCCCGGCTCATCCGGGAATCCAGGACGGGCGCCTTTCGACCCCGGGAACGGCCGGAGGTTCCGGGGGGAGGCCGGGGGAAGGCGGGGGAAGGGAGGGGAAGGGAGGGGAAGGGGGGGGCGTCTACCCGTTCACCTTGCCCCGGCGCCCCGACCGACCCCACCTTGCGCGTACCAGGCAGGGGTCGCCAGACCCCGGTGGTCCCCCATCCCCGGAGGCTCTGATGGAGAGGCTGTTGACCGTCGCGGCGCTCGCCGCCCTCCTGGCCGCCTGCGCGCCGGAGGCGCCGGTAACCACGGACGGAGCGTCGTCCTACTTCGACCACACCGGGCGGGACGACGTGCTCGCAGGCGGCGTGAAGCTCATCCCCATCCAGACCCCCAGCGGCCCGTTCCGGGTATGGACCAAGCGGGTGGGGAACAACCCCACCATCAAGGTTCTCCTCCTCCACGGAGGCCCCGCGGCCACCCATGAGTACTTCGAGGCGGCGGACTCCTACTTCCCGGGCGCGGGCATCGAGTACTACTACTACGACCAGCTCGGCTCGGCCTATTCGGACCAGCCCGACGCTCCCGGGCTCTGGACCATCGAGCGCTTCGTGGACGAGGTGGAGCAGGTGCGGGTGGCGCTGGGGCTGAACGCCGGCAACTTCTACCTCCTGGGCCACTCCTGGGGGGGGATCCTGGCCATGGAGTACGCCCTCGCCCACGGGGAGAACCTCAAGGGGCTGGTCATCTCCAACATGATGGCCAGCATCCCGGCCTACAACGAGTATGCCCGGACGGTCCTGATGGCCGACATGGACCCGGGGGTGCTGGCGGAGATCCAGGCCATCGAGGCCGCCGCGGATTACCTGAACCCCCGCTACATGGAGCTGCTGGTTCCCCACCACTACGAGCACCACATCCTGCGCCTGCCCGCCGCCGAGTGGCCCGACCCGGTGCAGCGGGCCTTCGCCCACCTGAACTACCCCATCTACCTGGCCATGCAGGGCCCCAGCGAGCTGGGGGCCAGCGGCCTGCTCCTGGAGTGGGACCGCACCGCCGACCTGAAGAGGATCAGCGTGCCCACCCTGGTGGTCGGTGCCCGCTACGACACCATGGACCCGGCCCACATGGAGTGGATGGCGGGGGAGCTCCCCGATGGGCGCTACCTCTACTGCCCCGACGGGAGCCATATGGCCCTGTACGACGACCAGGTCACGTACTTCGAAGGGGTGATCCGTTTCCTGCGGGAGGTGGACGCGGGCGGCTGATCGTCCGCCTCACCCCGGCGGGGGCGGCTCCAACGCCTCCCACACCAGCCCACTCCCGGCGCCAGGCCACGAGGAGGATCCCCACGAGGAGGAAGTTGGGGATGAGATGGATGAGGAGAGCGCTGCCTATGCCTGTTGGGCCTCGGAGGTCCCGGGCGTCTCCTCTCCCGCCCCCGCCCGGAGCCACTGCATGGCGGCCTCCCGGTCCCAGAAGCTGCGGAACGTGTAGGGGAACTCCCGGTGTTCGGCGATGGCCTCACTCATGCGCCCCATCCCGTAGCCGAGGGCCGAGCTGAACAGGAGGGCGGTCTTCCCGCTCCTCCGGTTCTCGGCGAAGGGGCGGGCGGCATCGAACACCGACCGGATGTCGTTGGAGGAGACCGTGGAGAACTCGGCCTGGCCGAAGTCCCAGAGGGCGAGGGGCGTGGGGTGGTACCGGACGAACTCGACGGCCCGGTTCCGGAGCTCCTCCGGGGAGACCGGTCCGGTAACGACCAGGACCGTCAACCCGGGCGCGGGGACCGAACTCGAGATGGTCATGCCTGCTCACTCCTCTACGGTCCAGGGATGAGGGAGCCTGGGGGCCTCCCTCGGTGGTTCGATGCCGCCCCAGGGCATTTCGCGCGAAATACTCCGCCGTGTCTCCCGTGCCCGGTGCCACGATGCGGCCGCCAGGCGCGGTTGGTTTGCACCGGGTCGATCATCGGTTCCGCACCGGGCCCTTCGCCCTGGCCCCGCTCAGGCTCGCCCTGAGGTTGGTGGGGACGGCCCAATCGCCCGGAGGGCCTCCCTGGGGCTGCTCTCCTCGAAAACCACGAGCCCGAGGGCCTCCGCTGCCGATCCCCAAGCCGGCCGGCTGCTTCGTTCGACCTCTGCTGGAAGTCCTCCCCATGCCCACGAAGGAGCACCGGACCTCCTGAGTCAAGGGCCTTCGAAGCGGGGGAGGGCCCCTCCTTCCGCCGCGGTACGGCAGGCACGCTTCCTCCACAGCCGGGCCAGGAGTCCAGATCAGCCTGTGCGACAACCCCCGTCTCCAGGCTGCCGGGCGCACCTCCCGGTTCCCTACCGTCAAGACCCTGGAGGATTTCGGTTCCTCCTTCCAGCCTCCCATCCGCCGGGAGCAGATCAACTCCCCACAGGAGTTGTGCGTCCTGGACCGCAAGGAATACGTCCTCCCCGTCGGGTCCCGGGGAGTCGGCCGGACTCGGCTTGCACGAATTCGATGACGATGTGGAGAGGTAAGACGTGGTTGCCCGCCGCCTGGAGGTCATCGGGCAAGCCGTGAAGGCGCTCCCGCAGGACCTGCGAGACCCAAATCCCCCTGTGGGATGGCGAGAGATTGCGGCGCCCGCGGTATTCTGGCTCACGAGTACTTCCGCCATGACCTCGAACTCGTCTGGATCCGTCGGGAGTGCACACCGGTCCGCACGCCCCAGGGATAATCCGGGTACTGAAGGAATGCCGACTCCCTGCGGCCTGGCCACCTTGACACTCCCACGTCCCCCGGCGTTGAACGACCCCGGACTCCTCCGCTATCTTCCCACCGCAATCCGGGGCGCTTAGCTCAGCTGGTTCAGAGCGCCTGCCTTACAAGCAGGAGGTCGGCGGTTCGAATCCGTCAGCGCCCATCAGTCGTTCATTCCGGCGGCGGCCACGGAAGTCACGAGGTCAGGAGCAGCACCCCGAGCACCCTGGGGGCCCTCCCGAGTGGGTCTCTGTTCCCCTCGCCGTCCGCTGCCGCGCTCAGGACGATGCGTGGAACTCACCGTCCTTCTTCCCATGCGGCGTTCGCCTGGACGTTGGCGGGGCGGAGCGGCAAGGCCCCCCCCTCACCTCCTCACCCTGATCGGGAATGGCGGCCGCTTCGGTTCCACCGGCGGGTTCGCCTCCAGCATGCGCATCACCTCCTGGATGGCTCGCTCCAGCTGCGGGTCCCGCCCGGCGATGACCTCCGCCGGGGTCTGCTCCACCTCGATGTCCGGAGCCACGCCCACGTTTTCCACGATGAACCCGCCGTCCTCGGTCCAGATGGCGAGGTTGGGGGCGGTGACCGAGCCCCCGTCCATGAGGACGGGGAATCCCAGCGTTCCCACCAGCCCGCCCCAGGTCCGCTTTCCGATGAGCGGTCCCATCTCCAGCTTCCTGAACATCCAGGGGAGGTAATCGCCCCCCGACCCGGCCGTCTCGTCGATGATCATGACCTTCGGGCCCTGGATGGAGGCCTGGGGGTTCTTGAGGTCGGCCCCGTAGCGCATGGCCCAGCTGCTGAGGTAGGGCCGGCGCAGGATGTCGATGTAGTAGTCCGCCGCCAGCCCGCCCCCGTTGAAGCGCTCGTCCACGATCACCGCGTCCTTGTGGGCCTGGGGGAAGAAGTAGCGCTTGAAGTACTCGTGCCCCTGGGTGGAGGTGTTGGGGAGGTAGACGTAGGCCACCCGCCCGCCGGTGGCTTCCTCCACCCGCCTCAGGTTCCCTTCCACCCAGTCCCGGTTGCGGAGGGCGGATTCGTTCGGGACGGGAACCACCGGCACCGTCCGGGCGCCGGCGCCGTCGGCGTTGGGACCCACGGTGATCTGCACGATCCTGCCCGCCGTGTTCTCGAACCGGCTGTAGGGGTTCTCCGGAGCCCGGAGGTCCGCCCCGTTCACCGCCAGCAGGTACTCCCCGGCCCGCACGTCCACACCGGGCTCGGTGAGGGGGGAGCGGAGGGCGGGGTTCCAGTTCAGCCCGCCGTAGACCTTGGCGAACCGGTAGCGGCCCTGGGCCACCTCGAAGTCGGCTCCCAGGAGCCCGCCGGGAACGTCGGGAGGATCGAAGAGGAAGTCCCCTCCCCCCACCCGGTGGTGGCCGACGCCCAGCTCGGAGCACATCCACTGGATCACCCGGTTGAGGTCGGACCGGGTGGTGAGGTGGGGGAGGAACCGGGCGTACTTCTCCTGCATCGCCTCCCAGTCCGCTCCGTGCATTCCCGGGTCGTAGAAGTAGTCCCGGTTGATGCGCCAGGCCTCCCGGAAGATCTGCTCCCACTCGGCCCGGGGATCGATGCGAGCCTGGAGCTCCGCCACGGCCAGGCGCCCCTTGGTGGGGTCCATCCTGGCTCCCGCCCCGGCGATGATCCAGTTTCCTCCCGTGGCCACCAGCGCCTTCTTCCCGTCGGCGGACAGGACGAAGGAGGAGGCGCCCTCCAGCAGGACCTCCTCCTTGCGGGTGTCCAGGCTGAAGCGCGCCAGGCTGGTGGCGCCCGCGGGGGCGCCGAAGGAACCGCCGGCCTCCGAGGACTTCAGGTAGTAGAGCTGGCCCGCGGGGCCGGCCTGGAGGCTGAAGTAGTAGGCGGCCGGCAGGGGGAGGGAGAGGATCCGCTCCTGGATCCCCTCGAGATCCACTTCCACCCGGACCTCTCCGGCGCTCCCGGAGGCGGGGGCGCCCCCCGCGGGCGCGGCGGCCTTGGGGCCGGCTTCCTCGTCGCTCTCCCTGGCCAGGGGGGAGGGCACCCCTCCGGGCAGCACGGCCAGGTAGAGGGCGTTGGTGGCTTCCATGTCCTGGCCGGAAAGGGCGAACCACTCCCGCACGGGGCCCGCGTCGGTGGAGGCGGAGAACCAGAGGTACTTCCCTCCGGCGTCGAAGACGGGCTCCGTCACGTCGCTGAGCCCTTCGGTGATGAGGTGGGACTGCCCTTCCTCCACCGAATAGAGGTACACCTCCTGGAAGTAGACGGGCGTGTTCTGGGTGTAGGCCACCCAGCGGGAGTCCGGCGCCCAGGCGTGGTGCAGGGTCTTGGCGGGTCCGTAGATGGGCTCGGAGGCGATCTTACGGATGCGGCCGGTGGCGACCTCCAGCAGGTACAGGGACCAGGCGTTGTCCGTGTAGGTGATCCACTTCCCGTCCGGGGACCACTTCAGGTCCTCGTAGAACCCGGCTCCTTCCAGGGGGAGGGCCCGGGGCTGGCCCTGGCCGTCCTGGGGGGCGATGCGGAGCTCGTACTCCCCTTCGGCGTCGGAGAGGTAGGCGATGGAGGTCCCGTCGGGAGACCAGGCGGGCCCGCGCTCGTGGGCCCCCGGTGTGCGGGTGACATTGCGTGCGTCTCCCTTCTCCGCCGGAACCGTGAAGATCTCGCCCCGGAACTCGAACACCGCCCTGGCTCCCGAAGGGGAGAGATCGGCGGAGCGGATGAAGCGGGCCCCCGAAGCGTAGCGGGGGCGGGTCTCGATGAGGTCCGTGGCCACCCCCACCTGGAGGCGGGTCGCGCGGGCGGAGGCGGGGTCGAAGAGGTGCAGGTAGCCGGCCTGCTCGAAGAGGATGACCCCGCCCCCCCCGTTCGCGCCCAGGATCGGGAAGTCCTGGAAGGAGGTGAGCTGGCGCACCGTGGCCGACCCGGGGGCGTAGGAGAAGAGGTTGAACTCCCCGTTGCGGTCGGAGCGGAAGTAGACCTCATCGCCGATCCACATGGGGTCGGTGTCGTTGCAGCGCCCCTCCACCTGGGGGATCTCCTCCACCGCGTGGCTTCTCCGGTCGTAGATCCAGATGCGGCTTACCCGGCCCCCGCGGTAGTTCTTCCACTGCGTGAAGGCCTCGGCGAGAGGGGTATAGGCGATCCTGGTGCCGTCGGGGGAGAGGGCGGCCTTGAAGGCGCTGGGGACCGGGAGCCGCTCCGGGAACCCCCCCTGCACCGGGACGAGATAGAGCTGCTGGAGGGCTCCGGTGTAGGAGGCGCGCCCCGAGGTGAAGAGCACGGCGGATCCGTCCGGAGTGAAGTCCTGCACCACATCCGCGCCGGGGTGCCAGGTGAGGCGGACCGGCGCCCCGCCCTCGGCGGGGACGACGAACACGTCGGTGTTCCCGTCATACTCCCCGCTGAAGGCGATGAGGCGGCCGTCCGGGGAGAACCGGGGGTTGGCCTCGACGCCCGCGTGGGTGGTGAGGCGGCGCACGTCGCCGCCGTCCCGCCGGGCGACCCAGAGATCGCCGGCGTAGGCGAAGGCGATATGGGTGGGCCCCACCGCCGGCTGGCTCAGGAGCCGGGTGTCCTGGATGTCCACCCCGGGAGGGGAGGCCTGGCCCAGGAGCGGAAGCGCGGGGATGACCGGGATGAGGGCCAGGAAGATGGCGAGGCCGGGTACGCCGAGGGCGGATCGCATGGGAGGACGGCTCCTTCTTCTCCGGGAGAAGAACGGTGACGTGGGATGGGGTGCAGGGAGAGTAGTGGGGAAGGGGCCCG
>JBFYZD010000304.1:0-3387 GCA_041309685.1 Gemmatimonadales bacterium
CCCCCACCCCGGCCACCCGGGAACCGGTGGTGTCGGCGGCCCGGGAGCGTTGGGGTCCTTGCGGACGGCCTTCCGCCGGACCCATCCGGTTCCAGGAGAACCCCGCGTACCAGTAGAGGGCCTCGTCGGTCCTGGCCCAGAGAGTGTCCCGCGCCTCCAGCACCTCCCTGACCGTGCCCCCCAGGAAGCCGGAGGTCCTGTCGAAGTCGGCCCAGCGCCATTCCTGGTCGAAATCCGGCAGGCCGGTCTGAGCCTGGGAAGGGGGGGGAGGCAGCGCCAGCACCCCCGCCGCCAGGAGGATCCCCACCACCACCGGCCCGGGCAGCCACCGGGGGGGAAGGGCGGACCCGGGCGCCCCGGCCCCGAAGGCCGCAGCCTCGGCGGGGAGGCCGGGACCGGCGCTTGGCTGTCTCATCCCCTCACCCCCCGTTCACCAGGGCGTTGAAGAGGAGCTTGAAGGTGGCGTGGGTCTGGGCCCGGTGCTGGGGCCGGATCCCCAGGAGGACCAGGCTCCCCCTTCCGTCCCCCTCCCCGGCTCCCGGGAAACGCACCTCCACCGCCGCCGCCTTCCCGGCCAGGTGCTCCTCCCCCCTCAGCCATCCCGAGGCCCGGAGCCCCTCGTTGGGGTACCGCACCGCCACGCTGACCTCCTGGGAGGGAAAGGAGGCGCTGACGTCGAAGAAGGGGTTGCCGATGAAATACCCCTGGGTCCGGGGAGCCATTCCCCAGGCCAGGGGGTGGGTGACGTCGGCCTGGAGGTGCACGATGGAGCCGGGGATCAGGAACTCCTCCCGGCTGAGCCCCGCGGAGGCGTTCCGGACGGGAATGGGCCAGTGCTCGATGAAGAGCTCCGCCGCGCTTCCCAACGCCACCACCCTCCCCCCCTTCCCGACGAAGTCCTCCAGCGCCGCCAGCCCCGCCTCCCCCAGCCCCATGCGGTAGGGTTCCGGGATGCTCCCGGAGCCGCTCCCGGCGAGGATGGAGCTGCCCCCCTGGTGGGGGAAGAGGATCACGTCGAAGCGATCCCGGAGAGGCTCGGCCAGGACCCGCCCCGGGGCCCGGTCCCTCACGTGGGGGGGCCACTGGCTCCGGTATTCCCGGGCGATCTCGAAATCCCCGGCGGGACCCACCCCGGCGGCGGCGGCGGCGCCCCGGAAGTCCTGGGGGTGGAGGACCTCGTACTCGAACCCATAGGTCTCCAGGACCCAGCGGGTCCACCCCTCGTCCATGTTCCCCTGCCAGGGCTGGAACAGGGCGATGCGGGGGCGGGACACCTCCCGCAGATCCTCGTTGGGGGTACGCAGGACCGCCCGCACCTCGATCCCCAGCTCACGGGCCACCGCCTCCACACGGTCCCGGGCCACGCTCTCCACCACGAAGGAGCCGGCGCACAGCTCGACGCCCTCGCCCGCGCTTACGGGGCGTCCCGCCCGGCGGACCCGCGCGCCTCCCTCCCAGAGCCGGTTCACGGCGGTGAAGGCGTCGTTGGAATCCCCCGGGATGAGGTAGACATCCCCCCTCCCCTCCACCCCCCCGTCCGGGAGGGGGACGCCTTCCACCAGGCGGAGGGCCGCGTCGAAGGGGCGGTCCACGAAGGTCGTGCCGACGCCCATCTGCTGGCCCAGGGACCACGCGGTCACGTCATAGGGGGGGAGGGGGGGGAGCTCCGGCGCCAGGCGAACCTCGGGATACACCTGCGCCTCCAGCATCTCCTTGGCGTAGCGGCCGAATACCTGCGCCAGGCGAATGACGTAGGTGCCTTCCGGGTAGGCGGCCCCATCGGCGCTGAAGGGGCGCGTAGCCTGCTCCACCCTCACCCCCGCCCGCTCCATCAGTTGAAGGAGCTTCGCCCGGGTGACGGGGTCCCCTTCCCCGGGGGGCAGGATGACGGCGTAGGGGGTCCCGCCGGCCCCCAGCGCCCCGGGCATCACCCGGCCGGTCCCCGGCTTCTGGGCGGGCACCCGCGGCGGAAGGGGGCCGTAGCCTCCCAGCTCGTTGCTCGGCCCACCCCGCGGCTCCCCCTCCAGGAACTGCTCGATGGTGGTCCGATTCACCTCGTAGATCTGCCGGTTCAGCCGTTCCCGGCTGTCCGCCGCCGCCTCCAGCAGGGCCAGAGCGGCGATGTAGTCGTACTCCACGATGTCCCGGAGCGTCCAGAGCCCCCCCAGCCAGGGACTGGGGTAGTTGGTCCTGGGCTGGACGTCGGTGGGGGCGCTCTGCACCTCCTCCGCCTCGTAGCCGCCGCTCCCCGGGGCGGCGCCCCCCGCGGCGCCCGGACGCGCAGGGGCCTGGAGGGTGGGTGTGGCGATGCGGACGCTGGCCAGCTCGGTGAGCATCCCCACCTGGTTGTGCCACCACCCGGTCCAGGCCATGGCTCCGGGCCAGAAGTTGGTGTAGGTCTGGCCGTAGACGATCCCCACCTTCCCGGCCTCCTCCAGCGCCGCGCCCTGGGCCTGCCCGAAGATCCCGTTCAGCCGGTAGACGAGGGGGTGGACATTGGGGTTGATCGGGTCGGTGGCGGGCATGACGAAGATGCGGGCGCCCCGGGAGCCCATCTGGTGCATGTCCAGCCAGACGGAGGGGAACCACTCCTTCCAGAGGATCTCGCCGATGAGGCGGGTCTCCTGCTGGGTGTACATGTACATGTCCCGGTTGTTGTCGTGGCCCACGTACCTCTGGTAGATCCAGGGCATGGAGCCCCCCTCGAAGGGCGTCCCCACGTACTCGTCGTACCAGTCCTTCACCATGTCCAGGCCGTCGGGGTTGAGGCTGGGGACCAGGAGGAGGATCACGTTGTCCAGGACGTTGCGGATGCGGGGGTCGTCGCTGGTGGCCAGGGTGTGGAGGAGCTCCACGCTCATCTGGGCCGCCCCCACCTCGGAAGCGTGCATGGAGCAGGTGATGAGGACCACGGCTTTCTGCTCGCTGAAGAGCTCCCTGCGCTGGGTTTCCGTGTGGAGGGGTGCGGGGTCCTGGCCCGGGCGATGGTCCTGGAAGTACAGCCGCTGCTGGAGGGAGCGGTACCGGTCCAGGTCGGCCACCGTCCCCGGGGCCGAGACCTCCACCAGGAGGAAGGGGCGATCGTCGGTGGTGCGCCCCACCTCCCTGACGTTCACCCGGTCCGACGCCCGATCCACCAGGCGCATGTACTCCACGATCTCGTCCCACCCCAGGAGCTCCCGGTCGGCGCCCACCCGGTGACCGAAATGGGCGGCGGGGTCGGGGATGGCCTGGGCGGTGAGCCCGGCGCGAGCCAGGGGGAGGGGAGCCTGCACCCAGAAGGGGAGGGCCAGGACGCCCAGAGCGATGAGGCCCCGGCGGGGGGAGCGGGGGACCCGGGAGTGAAGGGGTCGCATCGGCATGGGTCGCTCCGGGGTGGAAGTGCGC
>JBFYZD010000305.1:0-3969 GCA_041309685.1 Gemmatimonadales bacterium
GATTGGCTCTTCGACCTGGATCTGGCCCGGGAGGAGATGGAGAGGAGCTACCGGGTCCACTCCCTGGAGGGATTCGGGTTCCAGCCCGGGGAGGGGGTCCTGATCCGGGCCGCCGGAGCCCTGCTGGCCTACGTTCGGGAGATCCGCCCCGGTGGGGTGGAGCACCTCCGTCCTCCCCGTATCCTGCGCTCCGGAAGCGCCATGGTCCTGGACGACATGACCCGCCGGAACCTGGAGCTGGTGGAGTCCATCCGTCCCGGAGAAGAGGGCGCCCTGCTGGAGGTCCTGGACGAGTCCGTCACCGCCATGGGGGGAAGGCTCCTGCGGAAATGGGTTCTCCGGCCCCTCCTGGAGGTGACGGAGATCTGGCGCCGGCAGGACGCGGTGGAAGAGTTGTTCCTGAAACCGGAGCTGAGAAGGGCCACCCGGGACCGGCTTCGAGGGATCTCGGATCTGGAGCGCTTGGCGGGGCGGGTGGGGACCGGACGGGTCGGTCCCCGGGATCTCCTGGGGCTGGGCCGTTCCCTCGCCCTCCTTCCGAAGCTTGCGGAGCTGGGGGAAGGATCCCAATGCGAGCTGCTCGGATCGACCTTTCGGGAGATGGACCTCCTTCCGGACCTCCTGGACCTCCTGGACAGGAGCCTGTCTCCCGACGCTCCTCCCACCCTCCAGGACGGGGGGGTGATCCGGGAGGGCTTCGACGCGGAGTTGGACGGGCTCCGGGGGATCCGGGACGGCGCCCGGGATTTCATCGCCGGCCTCCAGGTGCGGGAGCGGGAGCGCACGGGGATCTCCTCCCTGAAGGTGGGCTTCAACAAGGTCTTCGGATACTACCTGGAGGTGACCCGGCCAAACCTGGACCGGGTTCCGGAGGGTTACCTCCGCAAGCAGACGCTGGCCAATGCCGAGCGCTTCTTCACCCCCGAGCTGAAGGAGTGGGAGGAGAAGGTCTTCGTAGCCGAGGACCGGATCCTCACCCTGGAGACGGAGATCTTCGGCCGGATCCGGGCGGAGGTGGCGCGGCAGGTGGCCCGCATCCAGGAGACGGCGGGCCTCGTGGCCCGCCTCGACGTCCTGGCCGCGCTGGCGGAGGTGGCCCGGGACCGCCGGTACGTCCGCCCCGAGGTCCATACGGGATTCCGCATGGAGATCCGGGAAGGGCGCCATCCGGTGGTGGAGACCATGATGCCCACCGAGGCGTTCATCCCCAACGACCTGATCCTGGACGAGGAGGGGCGGATCGTCATCCTCACCGGGCCGAACATGGCCGGCAAGAGCACGGTCCTGAGGCAGGTGGGCCTCATCCAGCTCATGGCTCAGATGGGCAGCTTCGTCCCGGCCGCGTCTGCCCGGCTCCCCCTCTGCGACCGCATCTTCACCAGGGTGGGAGCGTCCGATTCCCTGGCCCGGGGCCAGTCCACCTTCATGGTGGAGATGAACGAAACGGCATCCATCGTCCATGGCGCCACGGAGAAGAGCCTGATCCTCCTGGACGAGATCGGCCGGGGGACCTCCACCTACGACGGGGTGTCCATCGCCTGGGCCGTCACGGAGCACCTTCACGAGTGGATCGGCGCCAAGACCATCTTCGCCACGCATTACCACGAGTTGACCCAGCTGGGCGACCTCCTTCCAAGGGTGAGGAACCTGAACGTCGCCGTCCGGGAGGTGGGGGAGGACATCGTCTTCCTCAGGCGCCTGGAGGAGGGGGGCGCCGACCGCTCCTATGGGATCCACGTCGCCCGGCTGGCGGGCCTTCCCCTGGAGGTGATCCAACGGGCGCAGGAGATCCTCCAGGAGCTGGAGGGGACCCACTCCGGGGGTGGCGAGGGGTTGGGACGCCGGGGGAAGCACCGCCCGGCTTCGGAAGCCCCGCCGGACCAGCTCTCCCTCTTCGCGCCGGAGCACCCTGCCCTGGCCAGGCTCAGGGGGCTGGATGTGGAACGTCTGACCCCTCTGGAGGCTATCAACCTTCTGGCCTCGCTACGGAGCGAAATCCTCGGGAAGGGAAGGAAGACTTGAGGACCACGATCACCGCCCTCCTCCTTGTCGCGGCCCTCCCGGGATGCGGGGGGGAGAAGTCCATGGAGGAACCCACCCCCCTCTACGGGGAGACCCCTATCGACTACCCCCTGGACCTCTGGGATGCGGACGTGGAGGGTGAGACCCTCCTGAGGGTCCGGATCACGGAGATGGGGGCCGTGGACAGCGTGGAGGTGCTCCAGGCCTCGGGGTACCCCGCCTTCGACTCCGCCGCCGTTCGGGGCGCCCGGAAGCTCCGCTACCAGCCTGCCCGGGAGAACGAGAAGCGCGTGACCGTCTGGGCGAAGGTCCCGGTGCAGTTCACCAAGCACACCGAAAGGGAGGGGGGATGAGGATCGCCGTTCTCATGGGGGGAGTGTCCGGGGAGAGGGAAGTCTCCCTGGCTTCCGGTGCCCAGGTGGCCAGGGCCCTCCGGGAGGCCGGCCACCAGGTCCAGGCCGTGGATACCTCCCGGGGCCTTCTCACCGACCGGGAGGAGGAGGCGCTGCTGGGATCGGGCATCCTGGACCCCACCTCTTCCCACACACCGGGGGACCTCCTGCGAACGGGGGATACCGGGGTCCTGACCCGGGATCCCCGTCTGGAAGGGGTGGAGCTGGTGTTCCCCGCCCTCCACGGCGGCGGTGGCGAGGACGGTACCCTCCAGACCCTCCTGGATCTGGCCCGGATCCCCTATGCCGGGAGCGGCCGGGTGGGGTGCGCCCTGGCCATGGACAAGGACCTGTCCAAGCGCCTCTTCCGGGATGCCGGGGTTGCCACTCCTCCCTGGATCACCGTCCAGGGTGGGGAGGAAGCCCGGGCCCGGCTCGGGGAGGTCGTGGAGAGCCTCGGCCTTCCCGTCATCGTGAAGCCCCCTTCCGGTGGGTCCACCCTCGGGCTGACCCTGGCCCACGGCCAGGATGAGCTCCCGGGGGCCGTGGAGCTGAGCCTGGAGTATGAGGAGCGGGTGATGTTTGAGAGGTACATCCGGGGCAGGGAGCTCACGGTGGGGATCCTGGGTGAGGCGGCCCTCCCCGTGGGGGAGATCATACCGGAGCACGAGCTGTTCGATTACGAGTGCAAATACCGCCCCGGCCTGGCTCAGGAGATCTTCCCCGCCGATCTGCCGGAGGCGACGGCCCGCCGCGTCCAGGCCGCGGCCCTGGCGGCCCACCGGGCGCTGGGCCTGAGGGATTTCTCCCGGGTGGACTTCATCCTGGACGACGCGGGAACACCCTGGTGCCTCGAGGCCAACGCCCTTCCCGGGCTCACGGGGAACTCCCTTCTCCCCAAGGCCGCCCGCGCCGCCGGAATCTCCCTACCGGAGCTCTGCCATCGCGTGGCCGCGGGCGCTCTCGCCCGGGCCGGTTTCGGCCGGAACCAGGGGAGTGGTGTGGGGGTTTGACGGGGCAGGGGGTTAGGTTTGAGGAAGGCCGCCCCCGCATGGGTTGGCAAGGCTCCCGGGTTCCTTCTTGATGGTCCACGCAGATGCGGTACACCGGTACTACCCAAACGCCCTTCGGCCATGCCCTCACTCCCTGGGTGAGGCGGCTCCTCATCGCCAACGTGGCGGCCTTCCTCGTCACGCGGGTGAATCCGGGCTTCTTCTCCGATTGGTTCGCCTTCTCTCCCTCGCAGCTCCTCACCCGCCCCTGGGGTGCCGTGACCTACATGTTCCTCCACGGGGACGTCTGGCACCTCCTGGTGAACATGCTGGTCCTCTTCTTCTTCGGCCCTCCCCTGGAGTCGCGATGGGGATCGAGGGAGTTCGTGAGGTACTACCTCATCTGCGGCCTGGGGGGGGTGGCCCTGAGCTTTCTCTTCGTGTCCTATGGGATATTGGGATCCTCCGCGGCCATGTACGGGCTGATGCTGGCCTTCGCCATGGGGTGGCCTGATGCCCCCATCTACATCTGGGGGATCTTCCCCGTGAAGGCGAAGTGGCTG
>JBFYZD010000306.1:0-5830 GCA_041309685.1 Gemmatimonadales bacterium
GACGCTACCGAACGCTTTCGACGGACCTGTGAGATGCCGGGGGATTTCGAGGGCGACCATCCGGAGGGCTCACGCATGACATACAGGAAGGGCAAGGGGAAGGTACTGCGTTTCAGCTGAAACGTGTCGCTTGCGCGAAGCCACCACCCTCTCCCCCCCGCTTCTGGAGCATCTCCAGCACCCCGTGAGGAAACGGGCCCTCCGCCACATGGTCCGCCACGGCCCCCTGGAGCCCCACGAGGCCCAGGATCGGCTCACCTGGTATCACGGCGCGGCATGGGCCCCGACGCCAGCGTCCGGATCGAGCCCACCGACCGTGCCGGCCTTGAGCGGCTCATCCGCTACCGCGCCCGGCCCCCGTTCGCACTCGAGCGGCTCCATCTCGTAGGCATCCGGAACACGACGAGATCGCCCTGGAATCCCTTCCCAACCACCTCGACCAGTCCCCCGGGTTGCCTCCTCTTCGCTCCGGCGAGCCGGCGGAACACCTTCCGGGTCCTCGACGAATCTCCGGCCCCGCCGAAAGGGCTCGTAGAACCCTTGGAATGCCTATCCCTTGGATCCTGGAGCTTCAGCGGGGTATTTCCTCTCCCTGAGCGATTCCCCCGTCATCCGCATGGAGGCCCCGCACCGTGAGAAGACCTCTTCTCGTTCTCCTTCCGTGCCTGCTGGCGCCGGCCCTGGCCGGCGCCCAGGCCCCCGGCACCGATCCCGCTTTCCGCCTCTATGCCGCGGCCCTGGACGCCGCCGACGCCCGCCTCCGGCTCCATGATGCTCCGGCGGCCCGCCGCCGCCTGCTGGAGGCGCCGGAAGCGTACCGGGGGTGGGAGTGGGGCTACCTCATGGGGCTCTCCGACCGCGGCACCCGGACCGCGGAGCTTTCCGGCGAACCGCTGACCGACCTCTCCCTGAGCCCCGACGGATCCCTCCTGGCGGTGGCCTCGGGGGACCGCACCGTGCGCATCCTGGACGCCGCCACCCTCCAGGCCAGGCTCGTCCTGGAAGGTCACACCGCCGCCGTTTGGAAGGCGGTCTTCTCCCCCGACGGGGCCCGCCTCGCCACCTCCTCCTCCGACGGGACCGTACGGGTGTGGGACACCTCCTTGGGAGCGGAGCTCCTCCGCATGGAGGGAGCCGGGAGGGGCGTGTCGGCAGTGGCCTGGAGCCCGGACGGCGCCCTGCTGGCGGGGTGCTCCTGGGATCTCAGCTCCGAGCGGGGCGTGTGGGGCGTCGTCAACGCCTGGGACGCGCGAACCGGAGAGCGCGTCGCCCACATGGAGCGCTGGACCCACCCGGTGGCCTCCATCGCCTTCACCCCCGACGGGGAGCACCTGCTCGCCGGCACCTGGGAGTTCCCGGTGGGGATCTGGCGCACCGGCGACTGGGAGATGGAGGGTGAGCTGATCCCGCCGGAGAGTTACCTCTACCAGGCGGTCCGGGACTTCGCCCTCGATTCCGAGGGGCGGCGGGTGGCGGTGGCGGCAGCCGACGGAACGGTTCGGGTCTGGGACCTGGCCGGGCGGGACATCCTCCTCACCCTGAACCCTCACGCGGAAGGAGAGGCGGTGGCGGCCCGGGACGTGGCCTGGCTCCCGGGGGACAGCCTCCTGGCGGTGGTGGGGGAGGACCTCACCCTCCGCATCTGGGAGACCGCGAGCGGCCGCCTCCTCACCGCGCTGCACGGGCACGCCGCCACGGTGGGCACGGTGGCCGTGGCCCGGGATGGACGCACCCTCTACACCGGCGACGGCGACGGCACCCTCAAGGTCTGGTCGTCCGACGCCACCGCTCCCGCCCGCACCCGCTGGCCCACGGGAGAGGTCATGTATTCCGTTTCCGTCTCGCCGGACGGCTCCCGGGCCGCCGCCGCCGGGTGGACGGGCCTGGTCAAGCTCTTCGAGACGGCCACGGGCGCCGAGGTGGCGTCCTGGGCAGGCCACGAGACCTCGGCGGTGCGCGCCGACTGGAGCCCCGACGGGGCCTGGCTGGCCACCACCGGCAACGACGGGCACGTCCGCCTCTGGAACCACGCCACGCTCGATGCCCGGTCCCTGGAGGGGGAGGGCTCGGGGCACCAGATCACGGCGGTGGCCTTCAGCCCCGACGGGACCCTCCTGGCCGCCCCCTATGGGCCGGGGGCGGTGAGGGTGTGGTCGGTCTCCGAGGGACGGGTCGTGAAGGATCTCACCGAAGGGGACGGCCGTTTCTGGGACCTGGGATGGAGCCCCGACGGCTCCCTCCTGGCGGGGGGCGACGGGTCGGGACACCTCGTGGTGTGGGACACGGGCACCTGGCAGGCGGTGGATCGCCACGCCCATGAGGACGGTGTGCGCATAAGCGTCGCCTTCCATCCCGGCGGGAGACTCCTGGCCATCGGCACCGGGGACGGGATGATCCGCATCCGCGAGGCGGGAACGGGCAAGGTGGTGGCCGAGCTGTCCGGCCATCGCAGCGTGGTCCTCGGCCTCTCCTGGTCCCCGGACGGGAGCCGCCTCGTGAGCATCGCCGGGGACAAGACCCTGCGGGTATGGGAGCCAACCACGGGGGAGAACCTCCTCACCCTCCCCTTCCCCGAGGACCCCTGGGACCTGGCCTGGAGCCCCGACGGCCGCACCCTCTACGTGCCGGTCCTGGACGGGACGGTACGGGTGCTGGAGGGGGGAGCGCCCGCCGGGCCCGTTCTTCCGTAGGCCTGGGCGGAAGCGGGAGGTCCGGCCGCCCTCCTACAGGGCCGCCCCGATCCTCACCACCAGGTCCAGCGCGTGGGAGGCGCGGGTGAGGGCCGCCGCCGGTTGCCCCTTTTCCGCGGCCGTCCGGGCGGCGGCCAGCATGCGCCGCGCCTGCTGGGCGCCCGAGGTGGGGCGGCTCACGTCCGTTCCGGCGGCATGGGCCTCCCTCAGGCGCGCCACCAGGGCGTCGAGCTTGCCGGCGGCGTCCCTGTGAACATGGCGGACCACCCCCGCCCCGAACACCCGGAGACCGACCCGGGCCGAGAAGCCCTCCAGCTTCTTCACCCCCTCCTGCACTGCCGCCTGGTTCCCGGCCTCGCGGGCCGCCCTGATCTCCCCCCGGAGACTCTGGGCCTCTGCCACCACCCTCTGGGCGGCTTCCTCTCCCCGCCGCTCCCGAACCACACCCACCGCCCGGTGCAGGATCCGCTCCAGCGTCGGCACGTACCGGTCGGTGCCGACGGTTCCGGGTTCGGGCGCCAGATCCGGAAGGACCGCGGTCAGGGGCCCGTCAACGGCGAGATCCGCCTCCTCGCCCGCGGCCAGGGGGCCGCCATCGGAGCAAGCAACCAGCAACAGGGCAGCCAGGGGGACACCGCGAAGGATGGATGCGCGCTGCATGGGGAGACCCTCGAGTTGGGGGGGGGCCCACCGGAGACTCCCGCGGGCCGCCGCCGATGATATTGAAGCTTAGAGCCGGCACCCGGCGCCGGGCAAGCCCACTGGCCCTGGCCCACTCCTCCTCCTATCCTCCCCTTGCCCCTGACAACCGCCCCGATCCGGGGGGGCTGCGGTGGAGCCCACGGGAATCGAAGGGCCGGGCCCGTCTCTGTCCCTCATGAGCGGGCACCCGCGCCGGGAGAAACGCACCATGGAAAAGGCGTGGCCGGAGTCGTTCCCTCGCGCGCGGAGCGGGGTGAGCCGGGTCCTCCTCCTCCCCGTCCTCACCGCCCTCCTGGCGACCGGCGCGGCAGGCCAGGGGCTCCCGGTGGCCCCTCCCTCCTCCGTGGGCCTCTCACAGGAGCGCCTGGGGCGCCTCACGGCGACCTTCCAGCGGTACGTGGAGGAGGAGGCGCTTCCTGGAGCGGTGATCCTGGTCGCCCGGGACGGCCGGGTTGCCTATCACGAGGCCTTCGGGATGCGGGACCGGGAATCCGCTTCGCCCATGCGCACCGACGCCATCTTCCGCATCGCCTCCCAGACCAAGGCGCTGGTGAGCGTGGCCGTCCTGATGCTCCAGGAGGAGGGCAAGCTCCTCCTGGCCGACCCGGTGGGGAAGTACATCCCCGAGCTCCTGAGCACCACCGTGGCGGTGCCCCGGGAGGGGGGCTACGACGTGGTCCCGGCCCGGCGCCCCATCACCATCAGGGACCTCCTGACCCACTCGGCGGGGATCGGCTACGGCACGGGGGTGGCCCGGGACCGGTGGGCGGCCGCCGGCATCCAGGGGTGGTATTTCGCCCACCGGGAGGAGCCGGTGGCGGCCACGGTGGCCCGCATGGGCGCCCTTCCCTTCGACGCCCAACCGGGGGAGGCGTTCGTCTACGGCTACTCCACCGATATCCTGGGGGTGGTGGTGGAGGTGGCCGGTGGCCTACCGCTGGACGAGGCCCTCCGCCGGCGCATCCTCGAGCCGCTGGGCATGTCCGACACCCACTTCTACCTCCCGCCCGCCAAGCGGGAGCGGTTGGCTACCGTCTACGGCCGCGCCGACGCCCCGGGGCTAAGCCGGGCACCCGACGGCACCGGGATGGAGGCCCAGGGGGAGTACGTAGACGGACCCCGGAGGAGCTTCTCCGGCGGGGCGGGGCTGCTGTCCACCGCCTCGGACTACGCCCGCTTCCTCCAGATGCTCCTGAACGGGGGCGAGCTGGACGGCGTGCGCATCCTCTCCCGGAAGAGCGTGGAGCTCATGACCACCGACCACCTGGGAGAGCGCTACACCACGCCAGGCGCCGGCTTCGGGTTGGGATTCCAGGTCACCCGGGACGTGGGCGCCCGGGGCCACCCGGGATCGGTGGGGGAGTTCAGCTGGGGTGGAGCCTATCACTCCACCTACTGGGTCGACCCCGCGGAACGGTTGGTGGTGGTCTACTTCACCCAGCTCATCCCCGCCCAGGGGGTGGACGACCACGGGAAGCTCCGGGCGCTGGTGTACCAGGCGGTGGAACGGTGAGGGGGGGGCGGCGGACCGGGAGGGAGGAACCGGCGGAGCTTAGGGAGAGGAGTCCTGAAAGGTGAGGAGACCGGGGCGTGCGACCCCGCGGTCATGACCGCGCCCCTCACCCCTCCCCCCCTCCCGGCACCAGCACCACAAGCGCCTTCTCCAACACCGCGACGAAGACCTCCGCCGACTCCTCCAGCAGCTCCCCGTCCAGCTGGATGGGCCCGGGCTCGGGCCTGCGCACCCGCAGGGAGCGGAACCGGTGCGTGGTGACCTGAGGTACCCGGTCCAGCGTCCCGTCGAACAGGCGGGGCAGCTGGGCCAGGGCCGCCGGCGCATCCTCCCGGGCGATGTGCACCAGCTCCAGGTACCCGTCGTCGTGACGGGCCGTCGGCGCCACCTTGGCTCCCCCGCCGAACTGGGTCAGGTTGGCGACGGTGAAGAGGAGGGGGTTGGAGAAGGACGGCAGGGCGACGCCGTCCAACTCCACCTCGAAGGGGTGGGACTGGTATCCGAAGAACTCGTAGGCGGCGGCGAAGACGTAGGGGAGGACGCCCCGGACGGGTGACTTCTCGAAGGTCCGTACCACGGCCGCGTCCCACGCCATGCCGCAGGTGACGAAGAACGGGCGGCCATTGGCCGTTCCCACGTCGATGGCGACCCGCTCGGCGCCCAGGAGGGCCTCCACCGCCCGCTCCGCCGTCAGGGGAATCCCGAAATGGCGGGCGAAGCCGTTCCCGCTCCCGGCGGGAATGACCCCCAGGGCCACCCGCGTGTTCACCAGCACGCTGCCGATAGTGTTCACCATCCCATCCCCGCCCACCACCAGCACCGTGTCCACGCCGTCCTCCACCGCCCGGCGCGCCTTGGCCTGACCGTCCTCGGCGCTGCGGCTCACCTGGTAGGCCAGGTCGATCCCCTCCACGTCCCAGTGGCG
>JBFYZD010000307.1:0-6166 GCA_041309685.1 Gemmatimonadales bacterium
CGCCGCGGCGGCGGTGGGGGCCTGGTTGGGAGCCCGCCCGGGAGGCTGACGCGGGGGAGGATCGGTCCTCCCTGGAGGGATGTGGACGGGGGGGCCCCGGGCGGGGCCCCCGCCCTTTTCACCGAAGGCGGTGTCGTCCCGACTCCGGTCCGGTCACCGGCCGACGGTGAAGCTCCGCGCCACCACCCCCCCTCGAGTCGAAAGGACCCGGGCCGTTCCCCGCACGGAGCCCGATCCCCGCACCTCGACCTGGAAGGTGGTCGTGGCCATCTCTCCCGGGTCCAGCCACCCCATGTTCACGCTTCCCT
This sequence comes from Gemmatimonadales bacterium, assembly GCA_041309685.1. GTDB lineage: Bacteria > Gemmatimonadota > Gemmatimonadetes > Longimicrobiales > Gaopeijiaceae > JBFYZD01. The sequence continues at coordinate 309 of JBFYZD010000307.1, forward strand.
GGGGCCCCGCCTCCAGAATCCTCACCCTGGGCTCAGCCCCGCGGGTGAGCTCCCGGTCGAACTCCAGGACGGCCCGGTCTTCCCTGACCATCTTCACCAGGCGGGCCTGGCGCAGGGCGGTGGGGAGCCCTCCAGCGTTCCTCCAGGTCACGGTGACGTCATAGGTGGTGAGATCTCCCTCCCTCCCCACCTGCCGGAGCTGCACCTGGTCCATCTCCAGGAGAGGGAGGTGCTGGGCCATCGTGAGGTTGAAGAGCCCCTGGTTCCTGGCCCACTTCTCCAGGTCCCCGGGAGGGGAGTTCTGGGAGAAGAACTTGGGGTGCCACCCCCCGATCTCCACCGGCCCCAGGGTGGGGTGGTCGAACGAGCTCCACTCCCGGAAGGCCAGGCCGTTGTTGTGGGCATCGTCCCAGAGCAGGGCGTCCAGATCATCCTCCTCCCCGTCCCCGTTCAGGTCGGGGAAGTCCCCGCCGTTCCACAGCTCGTCCCCGTACCAGATGGCGCCGTAGTACCAGTACCCGAAGTCCGGGCTGTGCCCGAAGAGGGGGCTACCGGACATGGGGTCGGCGTCCCGATTCCGGGTGGAGTAGTCGTGGTAGACGTCCCCTGCCCAGGGATACCCGGTGATGCTGACTCCCACGGAATCGAAGTACTCGTAGTAGGCCAGGTCCTCGGGGTACATGCGCTCCGGGCCCGGTGACGTGGAGGGAGCCCGCAGGTGCATGGGGACCGCCGTGTCCATGGTGTTGGCCACGGACACGTTGGGGTTCTCCAGCAGGAAGAGCACCACCGACCTGGTCTCGATCTCGCTCAGGGGGTACTCCCCGGAGCCGCCCTGGGTATACCCCCTCCCGGTCCTGTCCCGACCCGGCATGGGCCGCCAGTTCTCCACGTAGTTCCGGTGCAGGTCCAGACCCCCGACGCCATCCTCGTCCACCCGGCCGTCCCCGTCGTTGTCCAGCCCCTCCCGGGCAACCACCCATTCGGCTTCCTCTTCGGCCCGGGCCCGGCGCAGAAGCCGGCCCGAGGGATCGCGTTCGTCCGTCACCATGGTGGCCTGGTCGTCGGTGCCGGGGCGCGGGCGATAGCGGACCTGGAGGATGACGCCGTCACCGTTCAGGTCGTCGGCGGGATCCTCGTCCAGGAGCCCGTCCCCGTCGTTGTCCATGGGCCGGTTGGTGCTCCGGTTCGACTGTGCGGTATGGAGGTACAGGCCGCTACCGTCAGGGTTGTTCTTGGGCCGGAAGTAGAGGGCACGGGTGTCCAGGAGGCGGGTGATTTCCGGGTCGGAACCGTAGCCGTCCAGGACGTGCTGCATGAGCCAGAGGACGGACTCGGCTGAGGTGACTTCGCCCGAGTGGCGGTTCCCTTCGAAGAACGCCGCCGGCTTGTCGGTGGCGGGACCGGTCTTCTTGTTGGTGACCGTGGCCTGGAGGATGGGCTTACCCTCCAGGCTCTGGGCTACTTCGTACACGTCCACCAACTCGGGGTACCGCTCCGCCCACCGGTGGAGCCATTCGTACATCACCTCCCAGGTGTGGAACCGGTCGAAGGTGAGGGTCTCCCCCGCCTCGTACTCGACTTCGGGGTGGCGAACCAGAGGAAAGAAGCTCACGCCGTGCCGGAAGGAAGGGAGGGTGTACCACTCGGGAAGGACGCGGGGGCCGGCCTCCTCCTCCTGGCCGGGGCGGCCCATCATCCCCTGGGCCTGGGAGGAGGAGGGGAGGAGGGAGACGGCGAGAAGAAGAAGGGGCCCATACCCGATCAGGCGATTTCGCATGGCATGACTCCTGGTTTGAGAGTACGAGATGGCAACCTGCACCGCCGGGGATGAAGGGACAAGGGGTAGCCCCCCCACCCCGGGTCGGCCCTGCCGGCCCGGGCACCCTTCCCGGGTCCACCCCTTGACGCACCGGGAAGGAAGGGGACAGGGTAGGGCAGGAACGGCACCCCCGGACCACACCCGAACCCAGGCCGCCTCGATTCCCATGCCCCTCCAGGACCTTCCCTTTCGGCTCGACCCCGCCGGCGCCAGAAAGGCCGTGGATCCCCATATCCGCCGCACCCCCCTGATGCGTGTGGCGGAGATCGAAGAGCCCGGGGGAGCCCCGGTCTTCCTGAAGCTGGAGAACCTCCAGCTCACCGGGTCGTTCAAGATCCGGGGGGCCGCGAACCGGATCCTGGCCCTGACCCAGGAGGAGCGGGCCCGGGGTGTGGTGGCGTGCTCCAGCGGGAACCATGGGCGGGCGGTGGCCCATGTAAGCGGGCTCCTGGGGATCGGGGCCGTAATCTGCGTTCCCACCTGGGTGGACCCAGGGAAGAAGGAGGCGATGGAGCGGGCCGGGGCACGGGTGCTGCTGGCGGGGGAGAGTTACGACGAAGCCGAGGCACGGGCGCTGGCCATGGCCGAGGAGGAAGGCAGGACCTTCGTGCAGCCGTTCGACGACCCCTGGGTCGTGGCAGGGCAGGGCACCCTCGGGCTGGAGCTCCTGGAGGACCTCCCGCGCCTGGGAACGATCCTCATCCCCCTCTCCGGGGGAGGTCTCGCCGGGGGGGTCGCCTATGCCCTGAAGGAGCGGCGTCCCGGGGTGAAGGTGGTCGGGGTGTCCGCATCGCACGCCCGGGTCATGGTGGAGAGCGTCCGGGCAGGGCGAGCGGTGAGCATGCCGGAGGAGCCCACCCTGGCCGAAGCCCTCTCCGGAGGGATCGGTGCCTCCAACCGCTTCACCCTTCCCCTGATCCGGGAGCTGGTGGACGAGCACCTCCTGGTGGAGGAGGAGGAGATCGGGGCCGCCATGAGATTCGCCTTCCAGGCGCTGAACGTGGTGGTGGAGGGCGGGGGGGCCGTGGCTCTGGCCGCCGCCCTATCACGGAAGTGTGACCTGGGGGGAGGGAAGGGCGCCGACCCCGCCGTCATCGTCATCAGCGGGGGGAACGTCTCCCTCCCCCGGCTGCGGCAGGTGATGGAGTCCCCGCCCTCCTGAGCTCCTGCCCCGCCAGGAGTCCCGGATCAGCGCCCCTTTGCCATCCCCGCGCCCCTGGGATCGGCTCCGCCGAGGAACCGCACCGGCCGGCCGTCGGATCCCCATTCGATCAGGAGGCCATGGGCGTTGCCCAGCGCATTGGTCCGGATGACGGAGTGCCCCTTCTGGCGCAAAGCCTCCATGACCCCTGGGGAGACGTCCTCCTCCACGGCCAGGATGTCCGGCTCGGCGAAGGAGATCCTCGGGGCCGCCAGCGCCTGCTGGATGTCCATGCCGAAATCCAGGATGTTCATGACCATCTGGGGGACGGTCTGGGGAATGGTATGCCCTCCGGGCGTTCCCAGGGCGATCCACGGCCTCCCATTCTCCATCACGAAGAGGGGTACGTCCCCTGAGAGCTTCCTCCGGCCGGGGTGGGCGTCCATGGGGTTACCCGGCGGATCGAAGGTGCAGTACGCCAGGGAGTTGTTCAGCCAGATCCCCGTCCCCTCCGGCATGATCCTGCTGCCGAACGCGTTCCCCAGGGTCTGGGTGGCCGAGACCACATTGCCCCAGGAATCGGCAACGACGAAATGGGTCGTGTTCGCCCCGCTCGTGCCGGTGAAAGCGGGAGGGGCGAAGGCCTCCGCCTGGTCCCGGTTGATCCCCCGGGCTGCATCCGCGAAGAAGGCTTCGGAGAGGAGAGAATCCAGGGGGGGCGGGGAGATCTCCGGATCGCCGGCCCAACGGAGGCGGATCCAGTAGGCCAGCTTGGTCACCTCCGCATAGAGGTGGAGGTATTCCGCCGAGTTGTGCCCCATTTCCGCCACATCGAACCGGCTCATGATCCCAAGGCGGACCAACGCCGGAAAGGAATTGGCGGGGGGCGGGGGAACCAACACCCGGTGACCCCGGTAATCAATGCCGATCGGCTCCCACCATTCCGCCTGGTTGTCCGAGAGGTCCTCCAGGGTGAGGAACCCGCCTGCCTCCCTCATGGCCGCAGCGATGGCAGCCCCCAGGGAGCCCCCATGGAACGCCTGCGGGCCGTCCCGGGCCACCGTCCTCAGGGACCGGGCCAGGTCGGCCTGCACCAACCGCTCCCCGGCCTGGAGGGGTCTGCCCTCCGTTCCGTAGATGACCCTGGCATGCTCCGGGAACTCCTCCCAGGCCCCCTGGACAAGGCCGGCGATCCTGGCATCCAACTGGAAGCCACCTTCCGCCAGGAGCGCCGCGGGCTCCAGGATCTCCTCCCAGGAGAGGGCTCCGTACGCCTCCCACATGGCGGCCCACGCGTTCACGTTCCCCGGGGTGGAGACGGCTTTCGCCCCTCTCCGGGCCTCCCGGTATCCGGGGGCCTGGGCCCGGAATACGCTGGGATCCACCCCTCGGGGAATCCGGCCGCTGGCGTTCAGAAATCGGGCCCGGCCCTCCTCGGCGGAGTACACCAGGATGGTGCCGTACCCCCCCATCCCGGACATCATGGGCTCCACCACGTTGAGCGCCGCCGCGACCGCCACGGCGGCGTCGAAGGCGTTCCCTCCCCTCTCCAGGACCTCCAGGCCCACTTCGGTGGCCAGGGGGTGGGCGGAGCTGACCATCCCCCGCGTCCCCTCCGCGGGGGGATCGGCCCTGGCGACCGGCTCACCCCCCCTCGAGGAGCTCTCCTCCGGACCGCCTTCGCCGCAGGCCGGGAGAAGGAGCAGAGGGAGGAGGAGAAGGAGGGGAGTCAGCGAGCGGACGACTCGACGCATGGGCGGGAACCTTCCTTTCGGGTTCGGACTCAGGGGGACGCCATTCTGCCGGCCCAAGCGCCCCCCGGGCCCTCTCGGGTTTGAGGTCATTGGATTCGCACCACCACGATCCGAATGGGCTGGCTCGTGGCCTGGACCTTCACCTCTAGGCCCAGCCCGGTGCCGTCGGAGGTGAGGTCGAAGAGCTGCAACCCCGACGGGCCGATGGTGCCGGTGTAGCTGGAGGTGCTGAAGAGCCCCGACCCCTGGCTCCCCGAGACGTTGACGGGCCAGGGGTAGGACCCGGAGGGCTCTCCGTTGTAGTTGTACCTGGTGTTCAGGGCTCCGATGATGCCGGGGAAGTCGTAGGTGGCAAAGGCGGTCCCGGGCTGGGGAGCGCCGGTCCCGTTCAGCAGGACGGCGGCGGCGTACTCCTCCAGGAGCGTGGTCCAACCCTTTCCGCCGGTGGTGGCCTGGATGCCTCCTATCCCGGAAGCCGTGAGGGAGTCGTTCAGGGTCCGGAAGAAGGACGAGTCGGCGAGGCGCATGGACGCTCCCCCGTAGGCGTCCCCGAGCCACCGGTGGAAGTGCCAGCCCGAGCCGTACACGCTGTGGCCGGACCGGGCACCCAGGGGAGTCACCATGATCGCGTTCGGTTGGCTCGCCAGGTACCAGGCGGACCGGACCATCCGGAGGATCACTCCGTAGTTCTCCTTGGTGATGGCATCGAAACTCCGGGCCAGGGCGCCCACGGCCGGCCCCCCGGCGGCCTCCCAGGCCAGGCGGGAGGACATCTCGCCGGCGAGCTCCGCCATCCCTTCCTCCACCCAGAGGGGCTGAAGCCCACCTCCCCGGATGATGCTCTTGTAGAGCGAGCTGACGTGCTTCACCTCGTGGACCAGGGTGGCCAGGGCCTGGTAGTCCCCGGAGGCCAGACCGTTGATGGTGGACTCGCTGAAACGAACCAGCTCCATCTGGTTGGAGCCCGGGCAGGCGCCCCACCCCGGCTGGGGGGTCCTGGGGAAGAAATCCCCGCTCCAGACGAAGGCCGCCGTGCCCTCCTCCACCCGCGGGGTGATCAGGACCACGATCTTCCCATCCCCGTTCAGGTCCGTCGTCCCGCCGAAGTAGCCGTCGATGGCCTGCTTCCCGTGGTCCCGGT
>JBFYZD010000308.1:0-3561 GCA_041309685.1 Gemmatimonadales bacterium
GTGAGTCGGGGGCCCTCAGGATCCCCGCGGTGCCGAAGACGATGCGGAGGTCCCGGTGATGCGGGCGTAGAGGGCGTCGGGAGCGAGATCCAGTCCACCTGGCCAACATACGGTTCCCGACTCGGGATCGATGCTCACCCTGGAGAAGGTCTCGCGATCGGCCCAGGCGGCGAACAACCCCTTCCCGACGAGGTGTTGGAGAGAAAGCTCTCCTTCCACTCCATCGGCGAACCGGATCCACAGGCGGTAGCCCGGCCTGGCTTCGGCGTCTGTGATGCGATTGAGCACGATTCACTCCAAGGGTGGAATCCGGGACACCGGCTCGAGGTCCTGAGCTTGCCTCCAGACCTCTGCCAGTGCTGGACGATGTTGAAAGGCCCACTCCAGGACAAGACCCAGAGCACGAGGAGGAATCGCGCCCCTCACCAGCCTGAGTTGGTCGATGAGGATCACGGCTTCCTTGCCGGCATAGGTAGCATGGAAGTGGGGTGGAGGGTGATCGTCGTAATACACGTAGATCGACACCCCAAAGAATGCGGAGATCTTCGGCACGGATGAGCCGTCCCTCCGTGGTGCCAGGTTTCCCCCGACCTGGAGAGCCGAGGGTGACCTGGACGGAATCCTCCGGGAGTCTGCAGAGGCGGCGTGGGCGTCTCCATGGCACCAGGGGACGCACGAGAGGCAAACCCGCTCGCAGTGCCCTATGTTGTGGGCACCGTTGGATGATTGCGGCCGAGGCCGATCACCCAGGAAACCCAATGACCTCGTTATCCTGCCCCTTCTGCTCCCCCGACCCCGGCCGGGTCTTCCACCAGGGTCGCACTGCGTTCGCCCTCTGGGACGCCTTCCCCGTGAACCCGGGTCACGCTCTCATCGTGCCCCGGCGGCACGTGGGGAGCTGGTTCGACGCTACGGCGGCGGAGCGGGCCGAGATGCTGGAGGTGGTGGCCGTCGTCCGGGAGAGGATCGAGGCGGAGCACGCCCCGGCGGGCTACAACATCGGGATCAACGACGGCGCGGCCGCGGGGCAGACGGTGGGTCACCTCCACCTGCACGTCATCCCCCGTTACGAAGGCGACGTGCCCGATCCCCGGGGGGGGATCCGGTGGGTGATCCCCGAACGGGCGCCCTACTGGGAGGGCGGCTGATGCCCACGGTCCCCTCCGCCCGGGAGCAGCTCGACTTCATCCAGAAGCTCCGCCGGCTGCTGGACGAGGGGTCCTTCGTGGCCACCTACAAGTACGCGCTCCTGCACGCCATCGCCGACCTGTGCGTCACCCGGGGGGACGATAGCGGAGCGCCCCTGGCCCTTTCCACGCGGGAGCTGGCGGACCAGTTCGTCCGCCTCTACTGGCGGCAGGCGGCGCCCTTTCCGGCGGGGGACACCGAGCAGCCGCTCCGGCAGAACACCGGCCGCCAGGCCGCGGTCCTCAATGCCGTCCGGGAAGCGAGGGCGGAATACGACGATCACCTGGGGAAGGTGGAGCAGGGGGAGAGATGGCAAGGGCTCCTGAGCCGGGTGGAGCGAACCGTCCGCGTCATGCCCCTGTGGAAGCTCCAGACGGTGGGTTCGGAGCGAATGGAGTTCCTCTACGAGAACAGGGAAGGCGAGAACCCGCCGGCCATCGTCCTGAAGCCGGGCGTGGGCTACTGCTTCCGCCAGTTCTACTCGCTGGTGATCGAGATGGTGGAGGGGGCGTGGACCCAGCACGTCCGGCGCACGAACAGCGAGCGCCTGGGGCCGGAGGCCGAGCTGCGACACTTCCTGTTCGGGACGTCACGGGGGGACCTCACCCGCTACCGGGAGATCCTGGAGGACGTGCAGGAGGGGCGGTGCTTCTACTGCGGGGGGCCGCTGAAGAACACCGGCGCAGTGGACCACTTCATCCCCTGGCGGCGCTACCCCCTGGACCTGGGCCACAACTTCGTCCTGGCCCACAGCGTCTGCAACAGCAGCAAGGGGGACCGTCTGGCCGCGGTGCCCCACCTGCGGCGCTGGCGCGAGCGGAATGTCAGTGCGCTCTATGAGCTTCCCCGCAGGTTCGGGGAGGCGGGGCTGGTACACGACCTGGTGGCCTCCACGAAGATCACCCGCTGGGCCTATGAGCAGGTGGCCCGGCAGAGTGGGCAGGTGTGGGTGAGGGGGAAGGAAATGGTGAGGCTGGGAGGGGAGTGGGAAGAGGCGTTGGGTGGAGGGGCTGCGGAGTTGCCCCAGCTGGACTCCCCATGAGCCTGCCGTTGACCACGACGCTCCTCGACCGCGCTCGTGGCGCCCTGCTGGGCTTGGCCTGCGGCGACGCGGTGGGCACCACGGTGGAGTTCTCGCCCCGGGGTGCCTTCCAGCCCCTCGCCGACATGGTGGGCGGGGGACCCTTCCGTCTCCAGCCCGGCCAGTGGACTGACGACACCATCATGGCCCTCTGCCTGGCGGAGAGCCTGGTCGAGCACGGAGGCTTCGACCCCCGGGACCAGATGGATCGCTACCTGCGCTGGTACCGGCACGGCTACCTGAGCCCCACCGGCCGGTGCTTCGACATCGGCCTCACCGTGCGGGAGGCGCTGCTGCGCTTCGAGGCCACGGGGGAGCCGTTCAGCGGATCGACCGATCCCCGGAGGGCTGGAAACGGGTCCATCATGCGGCTGGCCCCCGTGGTGCTGTTCTTCTACCCGGACCGGGACGCCGTGGACCACTACGCCGCCGAGAGTTCCCGGACCACCCACGCCGCCAAGGAAGCCGTGGCGGCCTGCCGCATCCTGGCCCGTGTGCTCTACGCCGCCCTGTCGGGTCGAGGGAAGGAGGCGACCCTCGGGAGCGTGGAGTCGGCGGCCTGGATGTCGCCCCGCCTTCAGGACATCGTCGGTGGGGGGTACCTGGGGAAGGCGGCGGCGGAGGTGCGGGGCTCGGGATACGTGGTAGACTCCCTGGAGGCGGGCCTGTGGGCGTTCTGGTCCACCGACTCGTTCGAGGAAGCGATCCTCACCGCCGCAAACCTGGGGGATGACGCCGACACCACCGCCGCCGTCTGTGGACAGGTGGCGGGGGCCTACTACGGGGTGGGCGGGATTCCCCCTCGGTGGTTGGAGAGGCTATGGGGAAGGGGGAGAATCACCGATCTCGCGGATAGACTTTCCGCGCGGCAGCGAGAAGCGCGAGGGGATTGAGAGCAAGGGATCGGGCGCCAGCCCTCCAGCCCTTTCCGGGTCACTCCTGCCGGAAGGCCTCCCGGAAGGGGCCGATGAACCTCTGCTCATCCGACCAGTCCAGGATGGCGAAGACCACGCGCCGGTAGGCCCCCCGAAAGTCGCCAAGGATCTGCTCCCGGAACAGAGAGGCGATGAGGTTCCCATCGTTTCCGAACGCTCCGCTCGCGCATGGCCTCGGCGATCTCACCCTGGCGGTCCCACGGCAACCGAGTGGCGTTGACCGCAGGGGAGGTGATGATGCCCACCGTATACGGGTCCTCCAACAGAGCCCCGGAATCGGCCCTGAAGACCGGTACCCGTGGGGAGTAGATCACGTAGTTGGTGTAGAGAGGATCGTGCCTTGCCCGGTGGAAGGCG
>JBFYZD010000309.1:0-13731 GCA_041309685.1 Gemmatimonadales bacterium
GGAGAACCATGTCACCTCCCTCCCGGGAAAGGCCTCCCCGGAGGGCCCCCGAGCGACAGCGAGGAGCTGTTTCATCTCCCCTCGGGAGAGGGTAAAGGAGGAGGGATACAGCTCCACGCCGCTGGCCGGGAGGGCCACGGCGGCGAAGCTACCCAGCCTCTCGATGAGTCCCGACACCGTCTGCCTTCCAGGGTCCACGGTGCTGTTGGTCGAGATGCCCCAGGATGCGCCGGATGCCTTCTGGAGCCTCAACTCCGTTTCCCGGACCCCCTCGGAAAGACCGCCGGGGTCGTAGCGCAGGGTGAGGGTGACGAGCCTGTCGAAGGTGGTTCCGGCGGGGCCGATCTCGTACGCGCTGCCCGCCACGAGAAGCTCGGATGGGGGGACCGTGCCGGCGGGTTTCGCCGTGAGCTCGACGTATCCGGAGAGGGCGTCTGCGGGCACCGAGAGGGTCAGCGCGCCCCCCGCCAGCGACACCGTTCCCCCCTCTGGTCCAACCCTCTCCGGTCCTGGCCCAGTGCCGCCGTCACCGCATCCCGGCAATTCAAGCGCGAGGGCGCAGAGGAGGAACCGCACCAGCCTCCTGCCCGAGCGGAGGAGGCTCGGGGAGCGGGAGTCGGGGAAGCGCCCCGAGGGAGAGTTCACTGCGTCCACTTCGAGCCCCGCGTGCCGCGAAGAAGGACCGATCTCGTGCCCGCACCGGTGGGGAGAGGCAACGCCTCCCGGGCTTCGCCTTCTCGGTCAAGGGCCTCTCCATGGCGGCGCTCCTGGCCTGCCTACTCCCCCCTCAACACCGCGGCCGGCTCCACCCCCGCGGCCCGGCGGGCCGGCAGCCAGGCCGCAGCCAGGACCGCCGCAGCCAGGATGGCCACGGCCCCGGCCAGCACCAGCGGGTCGCCGGGGCTCACGCCGTAAAGGAGGCTCCCCATCAGCCGGGTGCAGGCGAAGGTCCCCGCCAGGCCGATCCCCAACCCCAGGGCGCCCAGGCGCACGCCGCCCCTGACGCTGGCCCACAGGACCGTCCCCCGCGAGGCCCCCAGCGCCACCCGGATCCCCATCTCGCGACGGCGCAGGCTCACGCTGTACGCCATGAGGCCGTAGACCCCCACCACCGCCAGCACCAGGGCCAGCGCGGCGAAGAGCCCCAGGAGTCGGACCGTGAAGCGCTCCTGGCCCACCGACTCCCGGAGGGCCGCCTCCATGGTACGCACCCCGTAGACGGGCTGCTGCGGGTCCAGCCTCAGCACCGCCTCCCGCACCGGCCCCATGAGGCTCGCAGGGTCTCCCTCTGCCTCCACCACCAGGGAGAAGAACGGCCAGGGGTCCATCAGGAAGGGGGGGTAGGCCTCGGGGACCGGGGCCTGGTCGAAGGCGAACCGCCGTACATTCCCCACCACCCCCACGACGCGCATATACTCGTCCTGATGGAAGCGGATCCCCTTCCCCAGCGCCTCTTCGACCCCGCCCCACCGCTGGCGGGCGAGGGCCTCGTTCACCAGCGCCACCCGCGCCTGGCCCTCCCCCGCCTCATCGCCGGCCTCCAGCCCCCGCCCGGCCAGGAGAGGCACGTCCAGCGTCGGGAAGAAGCCCGCCGACACCGGCTGGTATCCGGCCGAGAACTCCTCTCCCGCTTCCGGTTGGAGCCCCTCCGCATCGTAGGTCAGCGTGGCCGCGGCGCCCCCGAAGGGAGCCCCCAACGCCACCCCCACCGACCGCACCCCGGGGACGGCCTCCACCTCCCGCAGGAGGTCGCGCACGAGCGCGGTCACATCCGGGTCCTCCGGGTAGCGAGAGTCGGGCAGGTTGAGGCGCAGAACCAGGAGGCTGCCGGGATCGAACCCCAGATCCTCGGCCTGGAGCCGGGAGAAGCTCTTGAGAAGGAGCCCGGACCCGGCCAGGAGGACCACCGACAGCGCGACCTCCCCCACCACCAGGCTCTCCCGCGAGCATCCGGATCGCCCGGGCCCCACCGTGCCCCTCCCCCCCTCCCTCATGGTCCCGGCCAGGTCGGTCCGGGACGCGTGGAGCGCCGGCATGAGGCCGAACGCCAGGCCGGTGAGGAGGGATGCCGCCAGAGTGAAGAGGAGGACGCTCCCGTCCAGGGTGATCCCGTCCGGCCCGGGAATGCCGGAGGGTAGGAGGGCCAGAAGCGCGCCGAACCCCCAGCGGGCCAGCACCAGGCCCGCGAGGCCCGCGGCCAACCCCAGGAGAAGGCTCTCCGCCAGGAGCTGCCGGAAGAGGCGGCGCCGGGAGGCCCCCAGGGAGGCCCGCACGGCCAGCTCCTGGGCGCGTGTGGCGGCCCGGGCCAGGAGGAGGTTGGCCACGTTGGCGCAGGCGATGAGGAGTACCAGCCCCACGGCCCCAAGGAGGAGAAGGAGGGCCGGGCGGACGTCCCCCACCAGCGTCTCCCGAAGGGGGAGCAGGCGGAGTCCGTACCGGGACTCCGCCATCTCCTTGATTTCCGCCAGGCGTGCGGCCAGGAGATCCATCTCCGCCTGCGCCTCCGCCAGACTTCGCCCCGGGGCCAGGAGGGCGAGAGCCCGCATGTACCCCATGCCCCGGACGCTGGCCAGGTCCTCCCCCACGTCGACGGGGGGCTCGGGCACCCCGGCTCGGTAGGAGCGCACCCAGAGCTCAGCGTTGTCGGGATACCGGAAGGAGGGTCCCGCCACCCCGACCACGGTGTGGGGGATGCCGTCCAGGGAGAGCGCCCGGCCCAGGACGGAGGGGTCCCCGCCGAAACGGCTCTGCCAGGCGGCATGGCTCAGCACCACCATCCTCCCGGCCGCGTCCTCCCCGGGCGTGGCCTCGAAGAACCGGCCAAGCGCCGGCCGAACCCCGAAGGCCTGGAAGAAGTCCGGCGTCACGCTCTGCACCGCGAGGCGTTCCGGCCCCTCCGGCCCCATGTAGCTCAGGGAGAGGGCGCGAAGGGCCACGACCGAGCTGAAGGAGGAGGACTGCTCCTTGATGTCCAGGAAGTCGCGGGGGGAAAGGTTCACGTTCACCTCCCCGCCGTCCCGCTCCTCGAACACCACCAGCCGCTGCGGATCCTGAAAGGGGAGAGGCCGCAGAAGCACCGCGTTCACGACGCTGAAGATGGCCGTGTTGGTACCGATCCCCAGGGCCAGGGAGAGGAGTGCGACGGTCGTGAACCCCGGGTGTTTGCGGAGCTGCCTCGCCCCGTAGCGGAGGTCCATGAGGAGGTCCTCGAGGGGGCGGGTGCCGCGGGCCTCCCGGGCCTGTTCCTGGAAGCGCTCCTCCCCACCGAAGTCGATCCTGGCCTTTCGCCTCGCATGCGCAGGGCTCAATCCGGCGCGCAGGTTCTTCTCCGTCTCCATCTCGATGTGGAGACGCACCTCCTCCCGGAGCTCCCGCTCCACGGCGCGGGGGCGGAAGAGGGCGCGGAGCCAGAGGCGGAGGCGGCGGGGGTCGATCATGCGGCGGGGATTCCTCGCCCCGTGAACGGGATGGCCGCGATTCTCATTCGATCCTGAGCGCGTCCATGGGATCCACCCCTCCCGCACGCCGGGCCGGGACGAAGGCAGCCAGCGCGGCCACCCCAAGGACCGCCCCGGCCACCGCCACGTAGGTGAGGGGGTCCGTCGCGCTCACCTCGTGCAGGAACCCGGTGAGCACTCGACTCCCCGCCAGGGCGGCGGCCGTCCCCAGCGCCACCCCCACCCCCGCCATGGCCAGCCCCTGGCGAACCACCATCCCCACGACCTCCCCCTCCCCGGCCCCCAGAGCACGGCGGATGCCGATCTCGCCGGAGCGGAGCGCCACCCCGTACGCCATCACCCCGTAGATCCCGATGGCCGCCAGCGCCAGCGCCAGCGCCGCGAAGAGCCCCATGAGGCTCAGGATGAAGCGCGGGGCGGCCACCGCCCCCCGCATCGCGTCGTCCAGGGTGAGGGTGGCGGCGATGGCCAGGCTGGGATCCATTTCCCCGACGATCCGACGCAGCGCCGGGACGGCGCGGGCGGGGTCGCCGCCGGTGTGAAGGACCAGATAGGCGGAGAGGCTCGAAAATGGGTGGTTCCGGGCCGATTGGTTGCGGGCCAGGTAGAAGGTGGGCCAGACCACGCCGGGACCGTCGTGGGTGACGCTCCCCACCACCCCCACCACCTCGTAGTAGGGCCCGTCCCCGGCTGAGATGTTGATGCGCTGCCCCAGCGGGTCCTCGCCCGGCCACCAGCGCTCGGCCATGGCCTGGTCCACCACCGCCACCTCCCGCGACTCCACCCGGTGGTCGTCCGCCCCCAGGAGCCGGCCCCGCAGCAGGGGGATGCCCATGGTCTCGAAGTAGCCCTCCCCCACGAGGAGGAAGGAGGCCATGCAGCAGGAGGGGGCGGTGGGTGCCGCCGGCCTCCCCTCGATGTGGAAGCGCCCGTTCTGATCCTCCCAGAGAAGGGGGGGCCGGGTGGTGAGGGAGGCGCCCTCCACATCGGGGAGCATCCGCGCGCGCGCCAGGAGGGCATCGAAGAAGACCACCGCCTCCTCGGGCTCGTACTGAGCGGCCGGCAAGGAGAAATTCGCGAAAAGGAGGTCTCGGGATGAGAATCCCGGATCCTCGGCCAGAAGGGCACGGAAGCTCCGCACCATGAGCCCCGCCCCCACCACCAGGAGAACGCTCAGCGCCACCTCGACCACCACGATCCCCCGCCGCAGACGCAGCCGGGCTCCGGCGGCGGTGGATCGGTGCCCCACCTCCCGCAGGGTATCGGCAGGATTGACCCGGGCCTCGCGCAGAGCCGGGACCAACCCGAAGATGAGGATGGCGAGGAAGACCGCTCCGGCCGTGAAGGCGAGGACCCGGGCGTCCATCCCGACGACCTCCACCCTCGGGATAGCTCCCCCCTCCAGGAGGAGGAGCCCCTTCACCCCCATCCACGCCAGCGCTAGACCCAGGGCTCCGCCGGCCGCAGCCAGGAGGAAGCTCTCGGCCAGGACGTGCTGGGCGAGCCTTCCCCGCCCCGCCCCCAGCGCGGCGCGCACCGCCACCTCGCGGCGCCGCCCCTCCCCCCGGGCCAGCAGGAGGGAGGCCACGTTGGCGCAGGCAAGGAGAAGGACGAACCCCACCGCGCCCATCAGAAGGAGGAGCGTCTCGCGGGCCGCGCCCACCTCCTCCTCGAGGAGGGGACGCATCTGAAGGCCGTGCCCCACATGGTGGTCCGGATAGGTGATGGCCCACTGCTCCATGATGGCGGCCATCTCGGAGCGGGCCTGCTCGAAGGTGACGCCGCCGGCCAAGCGTCCGACCATGTCGAACCAGTGCCCCCCCCTCCAGGTACGGGCGGGATCCAGGCGAAGGGGACCCCAGAGCTCGATTCCTCGGTCCGGGTAGCCGAAGCCCGCGGGCATCACCCCCACGATCTCCGCCCGGATGGGCTCCTCGGACACCTCCATCCCCAGCCCCATGCGCCGCCCCACCACCGTGGAGTCCCCCCCGAAGCGCCGCTGCCAGAAGTCGTAACTGAGGACCACCACCTGGGCGGGCTGAGCCCCGCCGTCCTCCTCCACCAGGGTCCGCCCCAGGAGGGGCGGGGTGCGCAGGACGGTGAACATGCTGGGGGAGACCCATCCCGCCCGGATCACTTCCGGCTCCCCGACCCCCTCCGTCACGGTGATGGGCTCGGTGGAGACGGCCGCCACCGACTCCAGCGTGCGGTTCTGGTTCTTGTAGTCGAAGTACTCCGGGGACCCCACGGGATAGTCCTCGAACTCGAACCCACTCTCCGCATTCCAATAGGTGTTGATGTAGACCAGCCTCTCCGATTCTGCATAGGGGAGGGGCTCCAGCAGCACTCCGCTCACCACGCTGAAGAGGGCGGTGTTGGCCCCGATCCCCAGCGCCAGAGTGAGGACGGTCACCACCGCGAACCCGGGGGACTTGTGCAGGCCCCGCACCGCGCCCACCAGGTCGGTCAGGAGGCTCTCCAGCGGGCGCGTGGGGCGCTCGTCCCCGGCCTGTTCCCGGAAGCGCTCCACCCCGCCGAAGTCGATCAAGGCCTTCCGCCGCGCCTCCTCCGGCGTCATCCCCGCCCGGAGGTTCTTCTCCGTCTCCATCTCCAGGTGCAGGAGGAGCTCGTCCCGGATCTCCCGCTCCAGCGCCCCCGGGCGGAGGAGGCAGCGGAGCCAGAGGCGGAGGCGGCTCATGGGGTTTCCCCCATCTCCCCCGGTTCAGGAAGGCGTTCGGGGTGGCCCGGCTCGATCTCCAGGAACTCCACCGGGGCCCCGTCGTGGACGATGAACGCCACCCGCACCCCCGGCGAGGGGGAGTTGGGGGGGATGAGGATCTCGTGCCCCGCCAGAGCGGCTTCCAGATCCTCCACCTGGAAGGCCACGTGGGGGACGGTCTTCACCAGTTCGGGGAGGGGGGACCCCTCCTCGTAGCGCATCCACTCGATCCCGAAGGGGCTCTCCTCGTATCCGGAGACGTGCACGCCGAATTCGGGAAGGTGGACCTCTCCCTCCCGGACCTCCCGGGTGGGTATGCCCAGATGGTGGTACCGCATGGGGCTCCTCCTCAGTCCGCCTCGAGAATCCACGCCACCGCCGCGCTGAAACGCTCCCACTGGGCGCGCTCCGCCTTGAGCTGCGCCTCCCCCCTGCGCGTGAGACGGTAGAACTTCGCCTTGCGGTTGTTCTCGCTCGTCCCCCACTCGGCGGCGATCCACCCCTTGTGCTCCAGGCGGTGCAGCGCCGGGTAGAGGGAGCCCTGGTTCACCTGGAGCGCGTCCCTGGACATCTGCTGGATGCGCTGGGAAACGCCCCACCCGTGGTGGGGCCCCAGGGCCAGGGTCTTGAGGATGAGGAGATCCAGCGTCCCCTGGAGGAGATCGGCCTGGTGGTCAGGCATGGGGTGGTCCTCTCGTCCCATCGCGGCGGGCTTTTCCCGGCCCGCGGGATTTCGGCGGCGGTGCCCGCGCGGCGCCCCCGCTCTTCTCCTAGACGTTCGACAAGAAGATAGCGTGCCTCGTGTCGGATGTCTAGGGGAGAGGGGCCTGAGGCGGAACCCAGGCTCGCCTCCCGTCGCGCCGCCGGGTGGACGTGTCCCGCGCCGCGGTGTATTCGTGGGGAGTCCTGTTGGCGGATGCGCACCGGAGAGGAGGAAGGCCAGATGGACACGGTTCGCTGGGGGATCCTGGCCACGGGGGCCATCGCCCACCAGTTCGCCGAGGGGCTGGCCGGGGTGAAGGGCGCGGAGCTCGTTGCGGTGGGCTCCCGCACCAGGGAGGCCGCAGAGCGCTTCGGGGAGGCCCACGGCGTGCCCCGGCGGCATCCCTCCTACGAAACCCTGGCAGCGGATCCTGGGGTGGACGTGGTGTATATCGCCACCCCGCACGCCTTCCACCACCGCGACACGCTGATGTGCCTGGACGCCGGGAAGGCGGTCCTCTGCGAGAAGGCCTTCGCCCTGAACGCCCGGCAGGCCCGGGAGATGGTGGCCCAGGCCCGCCGGCGGAAGCTCTTCCTCATGGAGGCCATGTGGAACCGTTTCAACCCGGTGGTCCAGCGGATGCGGCGCCTGGTGGAGGACGGGGCCATCGGGGAGCCGCGGATGCTGGTGGCGGACTTCGGCCTGGGGGCGCCTCTCGACCCCCGGAGCCGCCTCTTCGACCCGGCTCTGGGGGGTGGGGCCCTCCTGGACCTGGGGGTGTATCCCCTGGCCCTGGCTTCCCTCCTCCTCGGACCACCGGCGAGCCTGGCGACACGGGCCCACCTGGGCGCCACCGGAGTGGACGAGCGGGCCGGCATTGTCCTGAGCTACCCGGATGGGGCTCTCGCGCTCCTCCACACCTCCCTCGGGGAGAAGACCCCCAGCGAGGCCACCCTCTTCGGTACCGAGGGGACCATCCGCCTCCACGGGCCCATCTACCGCCCCCCGGGCCTCACCCTCTCCCGTCCCGGTAAGGAGGACGAGCCGTTCCACCCCACCATGGCGGGGAACGGGTACGACCTGGAGGCACGGGAGGTGATGCGCTGCCTCCGGGACGGGGAGCTGGAGAGCCCCGCCATGACGCTGCAGGAGACCCTTTCCATCATGGAGACGATGGACGAGATCCGGGCTGCCTGGGGGATGCGCTACCCGGGGGAGTAGAGCCCCGGGCCGCCGGCGCACCCGCGAGGTGTCCAGTGGAACCTCGCGTAGTTCCGGGGTATATTGGCCCGGCAGGAGTCAGGAGAACACAACCCGATACCGTTCCAGGGAGGCTCAAGATGTCCGATTCCGTGAAGATCCACATAGGGGAAGGAATCCTGAAACCCGGCACCCGCCCCATCAAGATCCACGTGGACAAGAATGGCGAGTACTGGATCTGCGACAAGGATGTGGATCCCACCACGCAGACCTTCAAGGATGCCGGCTGCGTGGCCCACAGTGAGATCCACCTGGTGAAGTAGGCCGGGCCCGCCTTCCCGGAGGCGGCTTGAGCGGTTGGGGAGAGCGAGCGGCGAGGTCGCTTGCTCTCCCCTTTCCGCCCCCTCATCCTGATGCACATGCCAACAATGGCTGTCCACGACATCAAGAACGAAACCGACCTGACCAGGGTCCTGAACGAGTTCGACGTTCTGATCCTGGACTTCTGGGCCCCCTGGTGCCCTCCATGCAAGGCCTTTGCCCCCCTCTTCTCGGAGGCGGCCGCGGGACACCCCGAAGTGGCCTTCTGCCGGGTGAACACGGAGGAGGAGGAGGGCCTCTCCACCGCCTTCGACGTCACCCGGATCCCCTCCCTCGTGGTGATCCGGGACAGGGTTATGGTCGCATCCGAGCAGGGGTACCTGGACGCCCAGCAGCTGAGCGAGCTCCTGCGGCAGGTGAGAGCGTTGGACATGGACGCACTGCGGAGCGGCCTCGGGGCATCGGAGGGCGGGCCATGAGCACCCTGGTCCAGCAGCCGGCACCCCCCTTCACGGCCCCGGCGGTGATGCCCGATAACTCCCTCCGGAAGGACTTCTCACTGGACACCCTCCGGGGCAAGTACCGGGTCCTCTTCTTCTACCCCTTCGACTTCTCCTTCGTGTGCCCTACGGAGCTTCTGGCCCTGGACCGGTCCCTGGAGGCGTTCCAGTCCCGTGACTGTGAGGTCGTGGCCATCTCCACCGATTCCCACTTCTCCCATCTGGCATGGAAGAAGACCCCGGTGGAGGACGGGGGGATCGGCCCGGTGCGCTTCCCCCTGGTGTCCGACTTCGACAAGGCCATCAGCCGGGCCTACGGGGTCCTGGTCGACGACGCAGTGGCCCTTCGCGCCACGGTTCTGATGGACCAAGAGGGCATCGTGCGGCACATGGCCGTGAACGACATGGACCTGGGCCGGAGCGTCCCCGAGATCCTCCGGATCCTCGACGCGGTGCGCCACATCGACACCACCGGCGAGACCTGCCCGGCGAACTGGAAGGCCCCGGAAGGGACACCCGAGGGGACCGGGAAAAGCGGGCAGGCCCCGGCCGGAATCCAGAAGAAGGTCCAGGCCTTCGACCTGGCTCGGGGCTAGCGTCCCATGGCGGTCTTCGCTCAGGACTGAACGCTGGCGGCTCACCCGCGCAGCGCGCTCTACCTCCGCTAACGACAACGACCTGCGGCGCCCAGGGAGCCACGACCGCCGATGCGGGCCAGGGAGGTCCCGCCCATGATGAAGGTCCTCGTTACCGGAGCCACCGGCTACATCGGCGGTCGCCTGATTCCTCTCCTCCTGGAGAGCGGGCACCAGGTACGGGTCCTGGTACGGGACCCTGCCCGGCTCCAGGGCCGAAGCTGGACCGACCGGGTGGAGACCCTGCGGGGGAGTGTCGCGGAGCCGGAAAAGGTCGCAGAGGCGGTGCGGGGGGTGGACGCCGCCTACTACCTGGTGCACGCCATGTGCTCCGGCCCCGACTTCGCCCGCACGGACAGAGAGGCAGCCTTGGCCTTTGCGAAGGCCGCCCGGGGTATCGGCCAGGTGATCTACCTGGGAGGCATCCTTCCACCTGCCACCGCGCGCGAGAATTCCGCCCACCTGCGCTCCCGTGCCGAGGTGGGGGAGATCCTACGGGCTCACCTGCCCTGCACCGAGATCCGGGCCGGCCCCATCGTAGGGTCGGGCTCGGCGTCCTTCGAGATGATTCGCTACCTCACCGAGCGCCTTCCCGCCATGGTGGCCCCTCGCTGGATCACGAACCCGGTCCAGCCCATCGCCGTGCGGGACGTGCTGGCGTACCTGGTGGCCGCGCTCGGACGGCAGGATGCCCTGGGGGTGTTGAACGTGGGGACGGATCCCCTGACCTTCAAGAAGATGATGCTGGGGTACGCCCAGGTGCGGGGGCTTCCTCGCCTCATCGTTCCCCTCCCGGTCCTGGCCCCCGGGCTCGCCGCCTTATGGGTAGGGCTGGTGACGCCGATTCCCAACTGCCTGGCGGTTCCCCTGGTGCGGGGCATGGTGAGTCCCGTGGTGGGCGATACCGGGCGCGCCCGGGCGCTCTTCCCCCACATCCGGCCCATGCCCTACCGGGACGCCGTGGAAGCGGCTCTGGCGAAGACCCGCCAGCAGGAGGTGCCCACCCGGTGGAGCGACGCTCTGGGCAGGGACGAGACCTTCCGCCTCGAGGACCGCGAAGGTCTGGTGAGGGAGGTCCGGACCCGGTTGGTGGACGCCACCCCCGAGGCGGTCTTCCGGGTTTTCGCCTCCCTCGGGGGTGATCGGGGCTGGCTGGTATGGAACTGGGCCTGGCGCCTGCGCGGGTTCATGGACCGGCTCGCCGGGGGCCCCGGGCTACGACGGGGTCGACGCCACCCCCAGGAGCTCCTCCCTGGGGAGGCCGTGGACTTCTGGAGGGTGGAGGAACTGGATCCCCCGAGGCTCCTTCGCCTCAGGGCCGAGATGAGGCTCCCGGGCCGGGCCTGGCTCCAGTGGGAAACCCGGGAGGAGGAGGGTCGCACCCGCTTGATCCAGGCCGCCCTCTTCGCGCCCACCGGGTTCCTGGGGTGGGCGTATTGGTACGGGAGCTATCTCCTCCACGCCGTCATCTTCCGGGGCATGGTGGATGCGATCGCACGGGAGGCGAGTAGGGCCTGATCCCCCTGGACCCCCCTGAGGCCGTTCTCCTTACGTCGGTCCCACCGCGGCCACGGCTAGGGCGAAGGAGGGCTCGAAGGAGCCTCGCGCCCTCCCCGGCCCCCGCAGCTTGACGACGGTGCCGGGGTTCACGAACTCCGTGACGCCCAGCGCCTCCTCCCCGCCGACCGGGCCAGGGTGAGGGCATCGGCCAGGAGCCCCACTACCCCGTTGATGAGGACGTTCCCCATGAGCTTCAACACCGCGGCATGGTCGGGGAGCCCCCCCAGGCAGGCGACCCGCCCCGTCCTCCGCTCCAGCTCCGCCCGCACCTCCTCGAAGAGCGCCTGCGGCCCCATGAAGACCGGGCAGGGGGTGCCCCCTCCTTCGGTGACTCCCCCCGGTCAGCGTTACGTCCCCGCCCCTCGCCTTCCCTGCCAGGCCAGCCAGAGCATGGAGGCCCCGAAGGCCAGCAGCACGAGCCCCCACCACAGGTTCAGGTTCACCCCCAGGGAGCGCTGATAGATGGCCGGGTCGGCCACCAGGCCGAAGAGCACCAGCATGATCCCGAAGATCGTGAACATCAGCCCGATGGGGAGCCGCACGTCGAGTTTCATGGGTGCCTCCTACCAGAAGATCACGTTCAGGACCAGGGCCATCCCCAGGACGAGAGCCCCCAGCGTCGCCGGCTGCCGGTGCCAGGGCATCCCCTCGTGGTCACGCAGGCGGGGCGTGAGGGAGTAGACCAGCCCCTTGAGATCGTCATCGCTCTTGGCGCCACGGGTGGCGAGCGAGATGAGGATGGTGGCGAGGAAGCAGGCGGTCCAGGCGTAGATGGCCGTCCAGAAGTTCTGGGCCATCTCGCTGGGGTAGGTGTGGAGCACCGTTCCCACGAACCCCCCCTTGAGGCCGGCCACGGCGTGGGCGGGGAGGGTGAGGCCATGGTGGATCGCCGCCGCGGACGTTCCCACGATGAGGCCGAAGAAGGCGCCGTGGCCCGTGGCCCGCCGCCAGAACATCCCCAGCAGGAAGGTGGCGAAGAGGGGGGCGTTCACGAAGGCGAACACCAGCTGGAGCATGTCCATGATGTTGTTGAAGCGGGTGGCGGCATACGCCGCCGCCACCGAGAGCAGGATCCCCCCCACCGTGGCCATGTGCCCCATGCGGAGGTAGTGCCGGTCCGACTGCCCGGGACGGAGGTAGCTCTGGTAGATGTCGTAGGTCCATACGGTATTGAAGGCCGTGACGTTCCCGGCCATCCCCGACATGAATGAGGCCATCAGCGCGGTGAGGCCAAGCCCCAGGATGCCGGTGGGGAAATACCGCCCCAGCATCATGGGCACCGCCATGTTGTAGTTGATGCTCCCGTCCTGCGCGGCCGGCAGGAAGCCGCCCTGGGTGGAGTGGAGGGCGATGGCGATCATCCCCGGCAGGATCACCAGGGCGGGAAAGAGCATCTTGGGGACCGCGGCGATGAGGGGGGTGCGCCGCGCGGCCGACATGGAGTCCGCCGCCATGGCCCGCTGCACCACCAGGAAGTCGGTGCACCAGTACCCGAAGGAGAGGACGAAGCCGAGGCCCATGACCATCCCGAACCACTCCACCCCCATGGGGTTGGCCGCCGAGGACCCCAGATGGCTCCAGGAGTCGGTCCAGGCCCCAGGGGCATAGCCCGCGTTGGTGGCCACCGTGCTCAGCTTCTCCGTGAGGCCGGCCCACCCTCCCACGTCGGCAAGGCCGATCAGGACGAGGGGGAGGAACCCGAGCACGATGAGGAAGAACTGGAGCACCTCGTTGTAGATGGCGGAGGTGAGACCCCCCATGAGGATGTAGACCAGGACGATGAGGGCCGACACCAGCACGCTGGCGTGGAAGTTCCACCCGATGACCAGCTCCAGGAGCTTGGCCAGGGCGTACATGGAGATCCCCGAGGAGAACACCGTCATGACCGCGAAGGAGATGGCGTTGAAGCCCCGGGTCTTCTCGTCGAAGCGGAGCTTCAGGTACTCGGGGACGGAGCGGGCCCGGGAGCCGTAGTAGAAGGGCATCATGAAGATGCCCACGAACACCATGGCCGGGATGGCCCCCACCCAGTAGAAGTGGCTGGTCATGATGCCGTACTTCGCCCCCGAGGCCCCCATGCCGATCACCTCCTGGGCTCCCAGGTTGGCCGAAAGGAACGCCAGCCCCGCCACCCAGGCCGGAATGGAGCGCCCGGAGAGGAGGAAGTCGTCGCTCGACTTCATGAAGCGCTTCAGGGTCCACCCGATGCCGATGACGAAGACGAAGTAGACGATGAGGATGGAGTAGTCGATCCACCCCAGGGTGATCTGCTGCACGGGTGACGCTCCTGGCCGGGGCCCACCCCCCAACGGGGGCCAACGAGGAAGGCATCAAGGTGCGGTGTGGCGGAAGGGTCCGCCAGTTTCGGCCCCAGGAAACGGCGAGGACCCCGTGAGGTCAAAGCCGCACGGGGTCCTTCGGAGGATCCGGCTTCTGGGATTCCAACGGAGGATCACCTTCCCCTCCCGCGCCACCCCAGGCCCCGCCGTCCTATCTCACCGCGTCCACGCCCAGCACCCCTACGTCCAACTCACCCTGTCCGGCTTCGATGAGGGCGTCCATGCGCTCCGCCAGCCCGGGGAGAACCGCCAGAGGGAGCTCCCCGGCGGTCTCCAGCATCAACCGCACGTCCTTA
>JBFYZD010000310.1:0-3759 GCA_041309685.1 Gemmatimonadales bacterium
CCGGTGGGTGGCCACGATGATCCTCACATCCAGCTTCCGCGGCCGGGTGGACCCCACGCGGCGGATCTCACCCTCCTCCATCGCCCTCAGGAGCTTGGGCTGGAGCGGCAGGGGAAGCTCCCCGATCTCGTCCAGGAAGAGCGTACCCCCGTCGGCCTCCTCGAACAGCCCGGGCTTCTCCCGCTCGGCGCCGGTGAAGGCGCCCCTCTCGTGCCCGAAGAGCTCGGACTCCAGGAGGTTCTCCGGGAGGGCCGCGCAGTTGACGGCCACGAAAGCACCCCGCCCCGAGGCGTGGTGGATGGCCCGCGCGACCAGCTCCTTCCCCGTGCCCGTTTCCCCCGTGATGAGGACGGGAAAGGGGGAGAAGGCCACCCGCCCCAGAATCTCCCGGAGCTGGACCATGGGCTTGCTGGCCGCCACGAACCCCGGGAGCGTGACCAGGGCTCCCCTCCTGGCCTCCGCAAGCTGCCGCCTCAGGCTGCTGTCCTCCAGCGCCCGCTCCACGGAGAGGAGGAGCTCGTCGGATCCGAAGGGCTTCGTCAGGTAGTCGTAGGCGCCGGATTTCACCATGGCGATGGCGGAGTCGATCGACCCGAAGGCGGTGATGACGATGACGTTCAGCTCCGGCCGCAGGCGTCCGAGGTGCTCCAGGAGCTCCTCCCCCTGCATCCCCGGCATCCGGAGGTCCGTCACCACGAGGGAGGCGTCGGCGCCCTGGAGCTCCAACGCCTCCAGCGCTCCCGAGCCGTCGCCGAAAGCCGCCACCCGGTACCCGGCCCCCTCCAGGATCTCGGCCAGGAACCCCCGCAGCTCCCGGTCATCTTCCACCAGCAGGATCAGGTCAGCCACCGGCGGCTTCTCCCTCACCCCCGGCGGCGGCCAGGGTCAGGGTGAACCGGGCCCCGGTCCGGCGAGGAGGGGGGGCCCCTGCCTGGCTTCCCGGACCCGCCCGGTTCGCGGCCACCAGGGATCCTCCCATTTCCTCCACGGCGCTCCGGGCCACGGCCAGTCCCAGCCCCGTGCCCGCCGCACCGCTCTTGGTCGTGAAGAAAGGCTCGAAGATCATGGGCAGTACTTCCTCTTCGATTCCCGGACCCGTGTCCTCCACCTCCACCACTACCCACCGGGGAGGATCCCCGGGGCGCGATCCTTCCCGGCGCAAGGACAGGAACAGCTCCCGGTTCTGGTCGACGGTCTCCATGGCCTGGACCGCGTTCATGAACAGGTTGGTGAACACCTGGAAGAGGAGATCGGGGTCGCCGGTGACGATGGCCGGAGGCCCCCGGGTCCAGGCCAGGCTGATCCCGGCCCTCCGAAGCTCCCCTTCCAGGAACTCCGTGACGGAGGAGAGGAGCTCCGTGAGGTCCACGGGCCGGAGCTTCGGCTCGGGGCGGCGGGCGAAGCTCAGGAGGTTGCGCACGATGAAGGTGATGCGGTCGATCTGCTCCACGATGATCCGGAGCTGGCGGGACCGATCCTCCTGCCCCTGGTCCGATCGGAGAAGCAGGTCCGCCCTTCCCCGAATCACGTGCAGCGGCGCCGCGATCTCGTGCCCCACCCGGGCCGCGAGATTCCCGACGGCGGCCATGCGCTCCGAGGCCTGGAGCTGCCGCTCCAGGGCGATCCGCCCCTCGGTCTCAGACACCAGATCACCCTGGGCTATCTCCAGGTGGTCGGCCATCTGGTTGAGGCGGCGCGCGACCTCGGCCAGCTCCTCCGAGGTATCCGCCTCGTCCACCCGGTAGGCCAGATCTCCGCTCCCGAGGGCATGCACGGCCTGGGAGAAGCGCCCCAGGGGCCGGGAAACCAACCGGCCCACCAACCACCAGGTGAGCCCCGCCACCGCCATCAGGAGGGCCAGTGTGTTCAGGAGGAAGCGCTGGCGGGTCCTCGTGACCTCCGCCCGCACGGGGGAGAGAGGCTGTGCGACCTCGAAGGCACCCGCCACCTCCCCGGCGGGTCCCCGGAACACCCTCAGGACCGAATAGACGTCCTGCTCGTCCAGCCTCCGATCGAAGGAGGCGGGTAGCCCGGTGCTCAACACCGGAGCCAGGACGTCACCGGGAGCCGCGTCCGTCCTCTCCAGGGACCGGGACACGAAGCGGGCGGCGCCGTCCAGGTCATAGACCAGGATGGCGTAGATCGTCGGCTCCTGGCTCAACCGGTCGATGAGATCCTGGACCTGAGCCAGGTCGGGATCCCGGTAGGCGCCTTCCAGGGCCAGCCCGAGGGCGGTGGCGTAGGCCTCCGTCTCCCGCCTCGCCTCCGCCAGCATGGTGGTCTCCCGCCTCTGCTGGGCCCAGAAGGCGAAAACGGCCATCACCACCGTGACGGCGCCCACCAGGGGGAGGAGGAGGCGAGTGCTGAGCTTCATGGCGTTCTCCAGCCTCCGGTCCGCCCCAAGCTCCTCACCCCCCCTCCCCCATCAGCACCCTCCGCAAGGCCCTTCCTCCCCCTTCCACCATCTCCGTGGAGCAGCTGAAGGCCAGGCGCAGGGCGTCCACCCCGCTCGCGCCGAAGCCGTCCCCCGGCACCGAGCCGATCCCCTCCCCCGCGAGCCGGGACGCCAACCCGTCGGCGCCGGTCACCCCCAGGCGACCGTACACCGAAGGATCGATCTCCACCCAGAGGAAGAAGGTCCCCTGCGGGGGGAAGAGGTGGACCCCCTCGATCCCCTCCAGCGCCCCCACCAGGAGGTCCCGGCGGCGGAGATACTCCCCGCGCATGGCCTCCACGTGGCCCTGGTCCCCGGTGATGGCCGCCAGCGCCGCCCACTGGGTCACGGAGTTGACCCCGTTGATGGTGCAGCGGATGAGCTTGGGCAGTCGGTCCTTCATCAGGGGGGAGCGGGCCACCACGTACCCGGTGCGGAGCCCGGCCATGGCGTGGCTCTTGGAGAAGGAGAAGACCGAGAGGATGCGCTCGGCGTAGTCCGGCGCCAGGCTGGCGACGCTCACGTGCCGGGCCGGCTCGTAGACCACGTCTTCATAGGCCTCGTCGGAGATGATCCATAGCCCGCGGCTCCGGGCCACCTCCACGATGCGCCGGAGCGCCTCCTCGGGGAGCACCGCGCCGGTGGGGTTGTGGGGGGTGTTCAGGAAGATGGCCACCGTGGCCGGCGTCAGCGCCGCCTCGATGGCCTCCGGAGTGTACTGGTAGCCGTCGGCCCGGGAGAGGGCGACGGGCGCCGGAACGCCCCCCGCCAGCTTGATGTTCTCCACCGCCTCGTACCACATGGGATCGGGTACCACGACCTCGTCCCCGGGCCGCAGCAGGGCCGCGAAGAGGATGTTCAGGGCGTGCATGGCGCCGTTGGTGACGAAGAGGTCGGAGGCGGTCACGCCCTCGATCCCGTTCTTCCGCACCACCTTCTCCGCCAGCGCCTTCCGGAGCTCGGGGATCCCGTTGTTGGGGACGTAGTGGGTCTTCCCGGCACGGCCGGCCTCGGCCAGGGCCGCCACGACATGGGGCGGGGGGGAGAAGCTCGGGTCCCCGGACTCCAGGCGGAACACCTTGGCGCCCCGGGCCTGGGCTTCGAAGAGGCGCTCGCGAATCTGCACGATCTTCCCCAGGGAGATCTGGTCCAGGGGATGGGACTGGGTGTTCAAGGGAACCTCCCGGTAAGGACGGGTCGTGGTCTCTGCTCCGTTCCCCGGCGAGGCCGCCCGGGGGTGCTCCGGCCGCGCCGGCACTGCCGCAACCTGGCAAGAGCGCCACCACCCCGCCAGGGCCCCGGCGCCCGGGGACCGGGGTTTGCGC
>JBFYZD010000311.1:0-2809 GCA_041309685.1 Gemmatimonadales bacterium
CGACCTGTTGAAAGGGAGACGTGATGACGAACCGATCGAAGGCCGGCTCGGTAGAGGAGTACCTGGCAGGCTTCCCCCCGGAGACCCGGAGGGCGCTGGAAGAGCTGCGGACCCTCGTCAGGGAGTCGGCGCCCGACACCACCGAAACCATCAGCTACGCGATTCCCACCTTCGACCTGCACGGGAAGCACCTGGTGCACTTCGCCGGCTACGGGCGCCACGTCGGGTTCTACCCGACTCCCGGCGGAATCGAGGCCTTCCTGGAGGAGCTGGAGCCCTTCATTGCCGGGAAGGGGTCGGTGCGGTTTCCCCTGGACCAGCCCCTCCCCGCGGAGCTCATTCGCCGGATCGTCGAGTTCCGGGTCCGGCAGCTCACCGGGAAAGCCCGCGGTTAGCGGTCCCCGCCTCCCCCCCGGACCCTCTCCCCTTCCCCCGGGCCCCTACCCGGAGAGGATCCCTTCCAGCGCGAATCTGGTCTTGGGCGGGATCTGGTCCTCGTCGAAGTACCGCGTGACCACCCGGAGGGCGTCGTCGGCAGCGGTGATGTTCAGGTAGCGCAGGAGGAACCGGACGTCGTCGAGGTCCCGGAACTCCTCTCCCAACCGCATGGCCGCGCACTTCATCGCCAGGAGGTACTCCGGTGTGGCCACGAAGACGCGGAGGTTGGACAGATCCAGGTGGGGATCGCAGTCGCCCCGGGGGCTCAGGAACGCCTGCACGCTGTCGTTCAGCCAACTCCGGGGGATGCCCGCCTTGTCCGCCACCCGCGCCGACGCCTCCCTGATCACGGCGGAGGGGCGAAAGAAGGCATCCACGTCCCGGGTCGCGTGGCGGGAATCCATCACCAGGCACATGACGGCTCCCCCCACCAGGTAGAGCTCTCCTTCTGCTCCCACCGCAGCCAACTCGTCATTGAGGAGTACGAAGAGGCGCCGGATATCGGCGGAAGTCAGGCGAACGGGACTGGTCATGGGAGGCGCCTGGTCATACCCGCCCGCCCACGGAGGAGTCCACGAAGAGGTTGCGCCTCTTGAACGGCACCGGCGAGGCACGCAGAAGATGCAGGCGAAGGCCGCGCAGAGAGGAGGCGAAGTAGGGGAGAGGCAAAGGCCCCACGGACCGCGCCCAGGAGGGAGGAGCGACCTCCTTCAATCCGGCGGCATGCTCCACCATCGCGGCCACGTAGCTCTGCAGGAAGGGGGAGCAGCCTGTGAGGTCCGCCTCGCCCACGGCCCCGGGGAACTCCACGGTTGCCAACCCCGAGAGCAGGTCGTTCAGCTCGGCCAGGGCAAAGCGGTGACCCCCCTCGACCCGGAGGTGCCGCAGGATATCCTCGAACCTCAGGCGGTTCGCGGGGAGAGAACGAGAGAGCATGTAGTTCGAGAGGTCCTGGCCGGAGGATCGGGCCAGGCGCTTCAGCGCGGCCTTCTCGTCGGGCGTGACCCGGATCTGGACGAAATGGGTGCGTGCGCTCATGGAAGAACCCTTTTCCGGCCTCCTGTATATGTCAATACATATGTCATGACATAGTGTCTTCCCGTTCGGGGCCGCTGCTTGTCGACTCCCCCATCCACCCGCCCGGGGCCGGAGCCCCGGACCCTGACTCGTCGTTCCCGTGAGGCGGTGATCTCAAACCTCGCCGGTTGACCAGGCTGCCTGTGGAAGCGCTGAGGGGTGAGATCCGGGACCTGTCCATGGAGATCTGGCAGTTCGCGGAGATGGCGCCGCAGGAGGCTGTCCCTGAGCCCGGAGGCGATGGAGGAGTCCGGAGCGCACCTCGACCCGTAGGATGGCCCGCAGGACCCCGTGGGACACCTCTACCACCAGGCGATCCACATTCCCGCCAGGACGGGCATGATCCACCTTGAATCCACAACGGCCCGACCTCCCCCGCGCTACCGCGCCTCGGCGTCCCCCAGGTCGGGCGGCCCGCTCTCCTGGAGCCAGCGCATCGAGCGGGCGAGGTTCCGCTTGGCGGGCCCATAGGCGGGGTCGTGCGCGAGGGCGAGGCGCCACTGCCTCTGAGCCGCAGGGCGGTCCGCCCGGAGCAGCGCCAGCACACCGGCGAGGTTGAACGCCTCGGCGCCCCTTTCGTTTTCGGCCAGTGCCTTGGCGACGTGTTCCTGGGCCGCCTGGAAACCCCGTTCCCGGATCAGCGTCCGCGCCCGCGAGAGATGGGCCTCGTACCGGCTCGCCGTCTCGGTGGACCGGACCTCGATATCCATCTCCGTCCTGACCACATCTCGGATCTGCTCGAGAGAGAACGGTTTCTGGATGAGGTCCCGGGCACCGTGCTTCATGGACGCCACCGCGCTATCCACGGTGCCGTGGGCGGTGATGATGACGACCCGCAGACCAGGACGCTCCCGTTCGATGAGCTCCAGCACCTCCAGCCCGTCAACGCCGGGCATCTTCAGGTCGAGAAGCACGAGCTCCACCCGGGGGTCCAGCACCGCGGACATCGCCTCCTCCCCCGACGCGGCCACCTGTACATCGAAACCAAGCGGCTCGAGCGCCTCTACCATGGTAAGGCGCACGTTCTGCTCGTCGTCGACCACGAGAATCCGGCGGGTCCTCTTTTCCATTTCCTCGACCATCATGCATCCTCCGATGGCTGTTTCCCCTCTTCGGGTAGGCGCCCGAAGATGGGCAGGGTGAAGTTGAAGACGGCCCCGGGACCGGGCCCGGAATCCACCCAGATATCGCCGCCGTGGGCCCGCGCGACCTCCCGGGCGATGGAAAGACCCAACCCCGCCCCGCCCCTTCCCCCTCCCCCCACGAACGGTTCGAAGATGCGCTCCTGCTCCTG
>JBFYZD010000312.1:0-12237 GCA_041309685.1 Gemmatimonadales bacterium
CAGGAAGGAGACTCCCGGCCCGCCGGCGAAAGCTCTGCCGGCGGGCCGGGTTCATTTCCTTTCCTTCCCGTGCCGGGCGCCGGGCCCGTGTGCAACCCCCGGGCCTTCCGGCGTCATGGAGGGTGAAGGGGCGGCCGGGCAGGGTCCTTGAGCCCGAGGCAGGGGTAGGGGTGGTTGGCCGGAGCGGGGAGGTCGGGGGGCTCCTTCCTCCGGAGGATGGTGTATCAGGAGCTTCACGAGTCCACTCCAGACAGGGAAGCGCAACGCCGGGTGAACGTCGATTGGGGAGAGATCTACCGGACCACCTTCGAGGACCTGGTAAGGTTCCTCCACCGCAAGGTCTGGGACATGGAGCGGGCCCGGGACCTGGCCCAGGAGGTCTTCGTACGGGCGCTGCGGCACGAGCCCGAGAAACCCAGGGCCTGGCTCTACCGGGTGGCGGTGAACCTGGCACGGGACGAGGCCCGGACGGTCCTGCGGCGAAAGCGGCACCTGGCCCTCCTCAGGAACGAGACGGAGGAAGCGAGTCCGGCGGCGGGCCCGGACGAGGCGGTCCTGGCGGAGGAGCGGTTGGAGCAGATGCGGAGGGCGCTGGAGGCTCTCTCGGATCGTGACAGGGAAGTCCTCCTCCTCTGGGATGCGGGGCTCAGCTACCGGGAGATCGCCGAGGTCACCGGCCTGGCGGCCGGCGCCATCGGCACCACCCTGGCCCGGGCCCGAAGGCGCTTGGTGGAGGTTCACGGGGAGATGGAGAAGGAACATGCGGCACGCAGCTGACGGAGAGCTTCACGCCTATCTGGACGGGGCTCTGGACCTCCTCCCGGAGGGTCGGGGCGACGAGATCCGGGACCATCTCGCCCATTGTCCCGTCTGTGCCGAGAGGCTCCAGGACGAGGAGAGGATCCGGGACCGGGCTCAGGATCTCCTGGCGGCGGCGGCGCCGGTCCCGGTGGGGGTCCCCTCCTTCGAGGAGCTCCGGGCCCTGGCCGAGGCCAAGGTGGCCAATGAGGAAAGGGCTCCCTCCCCGGCGGTGGGAAGGATCCCTACCCGGGGGCCCCTCCGGGGGATTCCCCTGGCCTGGGCCGCCACCGTTGTGCTGGCCCTGGGAGTGGGGTGGATGGGTGGGGGGCTCTGGCGGTCTCTCCCCGATTCATCCCGCCGTGGACCGGCGGAGGCGGGCCGTCCCGAAGGGGTCGGGATCGCCCCCGTCGAGCCTGCCCTCGGGGCCGGCCCCGCGAGGCTGGACCTCTCCACCGAAGGCGAGGTCCAGGCCCCGGCGCCGGTCTCTCCCCGGGCTCCCCGGGAAGGAGACGAGGCGGGCGCCGCCGGGCCTCCCCTTCAGACCCGCATTCCCCCCGTGGTGGAGGAGGCCGAGAAGGTCCCTGCCCGCCAGGAGCAGGCGGCGTCGGCCTTCCAGGCTCAACGCTCCGCTCCCGGCCTGGCGGGGAGGTCCACCGAGAACCTGCTCGAGAGGCGGGCCGGGGCGGCCACCCCGATGGTGGCGCCGGCTGCCGACCAGGACAGGGAACCGGCCCTGAGGCTGAAGGCCCTTCCCAGGGAGAGCTCCCTGGCGGTGCCGGGCCACCAGCTCCTTTCGGTAGAGTGGGAGGAGTGGGTCGTGGGAGAGCGGGCCCTTCATATCCGCCAGCTTCTCCCCACCGGCGACACCCTGGAGCTCCGGTACCTGGGGTTGCTCCTGGGGGCCGATCCCGAGGCCGAAGGAAGGGCCGCCGACCTGCGGGACGCACCGGAGACGGGGGTGGAGCGCCCTCCTTCCCCGGCGGTCCTGGAGGCTTCCCTGCGCCCGGGGTGGAACCAGGTGGAGATGCGGTGGGGGAAGGGGTGGCTGGTGGCCCGGGCTCCCCTTTCCGAAGACGCCATCCGGATGCTCCTCCGATCCATCCAGTAGGTCCGCCGGGGGGAGGCGTCCCCCCTCCCGGGCCGCTCCCTCCCCGGCCGGCCCGGGCCCCGGCCGCCCGATGGACAGGGACTCCACCGGGCTCTTACCTTCAGGCCTGGTTCAGGTCTCCCCCGGGAGCTCTCCACGCACCCGCCGTAGAAAAAAGGCTCAGCCATGTCCGGATGCCCCTCCCGCAGGCTCAAGCTTGCCCCGGCTTTCCTCCTCGCTCTCTTCGGAGCCCTTCCCCGGCCGGCGCCCTGCCAGGATGCCCGGATCCTCCTCACCAGGGCCGAGAGCACGGACTTCCGGGAGACGACCCGCTACGACGAGGTCATGGCCTTCGCACGGGCGGTGGCGGAGCGCCATCCCGACGTCCACCTCACCACCTTCGGGTACTCCTTCGAGGGGCGTCCCCTCCCGCTCCTGGTCGTGGGGAAGGTGGCGGACGCCTCCCCCGAAGCGGTCCATGCCTCCGGAAAGACCCGGGTATACGTCCAGGGTGGAATCCACGCCGGGGAGATCTCGGGGAAGGAGGCCCTGCTGATCCTCCTGAGGGAGATCACCGAAGGGAAGCACGCCCACTGGGCCGACTCCCTGGTGCTCCTCATCGCCCCCCTCTACAACCCCGATGGGAACGAGCGGGTGAACCTCCGGAACCGGCCCCGGCAGAACGGGCCGGTGGGGGGGATGGGTACGCGGGCCAACGCCCAGGAGTACGACCTCAACCGGGACCAGATGAAGCTGGACGCTCCGGAATCCAGGGCCCTGGTCGGTCTCTACACCCTGTATGACCCCCATGTATCGGTGGACCTCCATACCACGAACGGCACGCGGCACGGGTACCACCTGACCTATTCCCCGCCCCTCTCCCCCAACACCCCCGGAGAGATCACCGGCCTCCTGCGGGAGAAATGGCTCCCCGAGATCACCCGGCGGGTGAAGGAGAAGCACGGGTGGGACATGTACTATTACGGCGACGTCTCCGGGGGGAGGGGAGGCCGTGAACAGGGATGGTACACCTTCGACCACCGCCCCCGCTTCGTGAGCAACTACATCGGCCTGCGAAACCGCTTCGGGATTCTGGGGGAGGCTTTCGCCTACGCCACCTTCCAGGACCGGACCCTCATCTCCCAGTGGTTCGTGGAGGAGATCCTGGAGTTCGCCTACCGGAACGCGGGAGAGATCCGGGCCCGCACGGCCCGGGCCGATGCCCGGTCCCCGGTGGGAGACTCCCTGGCCGTGCAGGCCGCCTTTCAACGTTCCGCCGAGCCTGTGACCATTCTGCTGGGAGAGGTGGAGGAGGAACGGAACCCCTTCTCCGGGGAGATCATGCTCCGCAGGAAGGACGTTCAAACCCCCGCCGAGATGTACGAGTTCGGAACCTTCACCCCCACGGAAATGGCCCGGGTCCCTCCGGGGTACCTCCTTCCGCCCGGCACCGGTCCGGGCCAGCGGGAGATCGTGACCCTGGTGGAGCGACTGACGGCCCACGGAATCCGGCATTCGGTGGTGGGAGAGGACATCCAGATGGAGGTGGAAGCCTTCCAGGTGGATTCCGTCCAGACTGAGGAGAGGCCCTTTCAGGGGCGCCAGGCCCAGATGGTCTGGGGGTCCTGGGGCACCGAGCGCCGGAACATCGTGGCCGGAACGGTATGGGTGCCCATGGATCAGTCCCTGGCCCGGGTGGCCTTCACCCTCCTGGAGCCTCGTTCCGACGATGGTTTCGTGGCCTGGGGGTTTCTCCCCCTGACCCTGAAGGCCGGCGAGCCCTATCCCGTGCTCCGGGCGGCGCCCGGCAGCCACGCCCCGGGGCGGCCCGGCCCCTCTTCCGAAGACCCCCGGTGAAGCCCCACGAGCCCTCTACCCCGCACCCCTCGAGGAATCGAACATGAAACGCCTAGCGATCCTGCTCCTCCTTGCTTCCCCCGGGTTCCACGCCTGCCAGGGGGGTGTCCCCGTGGAGGAGGCCGTGGCCTCCATCTCCGAGGCGGACTACCTCCGGAAGATCTCCATCATCGCCGACGACTCCATGATGGGCCGGGCCAATCTCAGCCAGGAGCTGGTCGAGACGGCCGAGTGGATCGCCGCCGAGTTCCTCCGGTACGGGTTGAAGCCGGGAGGGGATGACGGGACCTACCTCCAGCACTACACGATTCGCCAGGTGAGGCCAGACTTCCAGGCCTCCTCGGTCCAGGTGACGGGGGGTGCGCCCATGGAGCTCGGCAGGGACCTGAACTTCGGGCGGGGTGGGGGAGGTGGGACGGTGACGGGGGGTGTGGTCCTCCTGACGGGAACCCCGGGCCCGGACCAGCCCTTCCCGGCCGAACAGGTGCGGGGGAAGCATGTGGTCCTGATCCCCGCCCCTGCGGGCGCCCAGACGGGTCGCCGGGGGATGCGCTTCCCTCCCGGCCTGACGCAGGCGGAGCCCGCCTCCCTGATCACCGTGGACCGGAGCCCCGATTCGGTGTGGGCCGCCGCCGTGACCCGGACCCGGGAGCAGGCTCAGAACCTGACCCCCTGGGCCTCCGCCTCGGGGATGCCCTCCTTCACCATCCGTGAGGGGAGCCTCGCTTCCCTCCTGGCGCCCCTGGGCATCCAGCCGGCGGGTCTGGCTGCCAGGGCAGGGGGGGAGATGGTTCTGACGGAGGTGCCCGGGTTGGAGATCGCCGTCACCACCGCCATGCAGGAGGTGGGGAGCTTCGACCAGCCCAACACGGTGGGGATCCTGGAAGGGAGCGATCCCACGCTCAAGGCCGAGTACATCGTCTTCTCCGCCCATATGGATCATGTGGGGGTGGGACGCCCGAACGAGGCGGGGGACAGCATCCGCAACGGGGCCGACGACGACGGCTCCGGAACCATCGCCGTGGTGGAGCTGGCCGAGGCCTTCGCCCTGCTCAAGGATCGCCCGGAGCGGTCCATCATCTTCCTGGCGGTGAGCGGGGAGGAGAGTGGGCTCTGGGGCAGCCGGTTCTTCGCCGAGAACCCGCCGGTGCCTCTGGGGCAGATCGTGGCCGACCTCAACGCCGACATGATCTCCCGCAACGCCACCGACTCCATCGTGGTCATCGGCAAGGAGCACTCGGACCTGGGTGCGACCATGAACCGGGTGAGCCAGGCCCACCCGGAGCTGAACCTCACCGCTTCCGACGACATCTGGCCGGAGCAGAACTTCTACAGCCGGTCGGACCATTACAACTTCGCCCAGAGGGGCGTGCCCGTCCTCTTCTTCTTCTGCGGAACCCACGAGGACTACCACCAGCCCTCCGATGAGGTGGAGAACATGGACATCTCCAAGGCCACCCGGACCACGCAGCTCCTCTTCTACCTGGGGCTGGAGGTAGGGAATGCTCCGGCCCGGCCCCAGTGGAATCCGGAGAGTTACGCCCAGATCGCGACCCTGGCGGGGGGAGGCCAGTGACGGCGGGAGATTTCCTGCCGGTTGTCCCTTCCTGAGGACAACCTTCCGGGGGCGAGGACACGGGCCAGCTTCACCGACCCGTCGACGGAGCAGGAAGGCGGCCCCTGGCCCGATCCGGGCCAGGGGCCGCCTTCTTCCCTGGTCGGGGCTGCGGGCCCGCGGCCAGCCTAGGCTGAGAGGGTCCCGGAGAGGGGGAAGGGCCTGAAGAACCGCCCCAGCCCCATGGCCTGGAGGGTCTTCCAGACCGGGAGGGGCACCCCCACCAGCCAGACCGCTCTATCTTCTTGCTGGGCATTCTGTTGCGCGGTCAGAAGAAGGGCCAGGCTGGTGAGATCCAGGGCCTCGACGCCGGTGAGGTCCACCATCAGGTCCGAACGCCGGAGAGGAAGGCTACCAGGGCTGGGCTTCCACGGCGGAAGGGTCCCGGCCTCCTCCCGCGCTTCGGTGTTGTCTTTCGCCTGGTTCATCGTACCCTCCCTGGCCCCGTCCGCGGCGCCCCCGGATTCCCCACCCCCTCCCACCCCCGCTTCCAGAAGAACTCAAGGAACGTGCCAGGGGGGTTGCGGGCGATCCCGCCAGAATGGCGGATCACGCAGGCCGCCCTCCTCTCCGGGAGGCCGCCGGTGGAGGGAACCCTCGACCCCGCCGGATTGTACGGATGGGAGGGAGGGGATGCCGGGCCGGACCCCCTGGCCGGTTGCCCGAACGGCGGTTGGGGGGTATTCCTTCCACCCTGGGCGGTGGTTCCAGTCTCCGGAGAAGAGCCGTGCTGTCCTCCCGCTTTCCCAGAAAGCTCATTCCCCTGGCGCTGTGGGTGGGGCTCCAGGGATGGTCCCTTCCCTGCGCCTCGGGGCAGGCTGTGGGCCAGGCCGGAAGGGAGGCCTACTTCCGCGCGGTGGGAGACCATTTCCAGGTCCCCCTCCAGGAAGTGGTCCTCATCGGGGACTGGGACCTGTCCCCCGACGAGGTCCCCGTGGTCCTCTTCCTGGCCCAGAGGGCCGGCGTGTCGTCCGACGCCCTCGTAGGCCTTCGCCGGGCGGGGCGGCCCTGGCGGGACGTTGCTTCCCGTTTCGGCCTGGGGACGCAGGCCTTCCACGTCCCTCTTCCCGAAGACCCTCCCTCGGGGATCCTGGCCCGGGCCTTTCGGGCCTTCCGGGAGACGGAGGCCCGGGAATGGGGGCGGATCCAGTTGGAGGATGAGGAGATCGTGGCCCTGGTGAACCTCCGGGTGCTGTCCCAGGTGGCCCAGGCGAGCCCCGCACGGGTCCTCCAGTGCCGGGAGGAGGCCGGGAGCTTTCTGGCTTGTTTCCCCCGCCTCCGGGGGCGCTGAGCTGGGCTCGGTGGTGACGAGATGTGCGGTCGATACACCCTCTCCGTGCCCCTCTCGAACCTCATCGACGCCTTTGAGGTTCCTCCCCCCGACTTCGACCTGACGGCCCGCTTCAACATCTCCCCTACCCAGGACGCGCCGGTGGTGGCCCTGGGGGAGAAGGGCAGGGGGATGGGTCTGCTCCGTTGGGGGCTGGTGCCCTCCTGGGCCAGGGAGCCCAGCCTCGGGAGCCGTCTCATCAACGCCCGCTCCGAGACCGTTCGGGAGAAGCCTGCCTTCCGGGGGGCCTTCCAACGTC
Organism: Gemmatimonadales bacterium; assembly: GCA_041309685.1. Lineage (GTDB taxonomy): Bacteria > Gemmatimonadota > Gemmatimonadetes > Longimicrobiales > Gaopeijiaceae > JBFYZD01. Next base: position 6,950 of record JBFYZD010000312.1, read on the forward strand.
GCCGTTGCCTCGTGCCCGCCGACGGGTGGTTCGAGTGGCGGAAGGAGGATCCCCAGGGGCCCAGGGGCGGAACGAAGACCCCGTTCTGGATCCACCGGGAGGGCCGGCTCCTTCTGGCCTTTGCCGGGCTCTGGGAGCGGTGGGAGCCCCGGGCCGGCGCCCCCCTTTTCACCTTCGCCATCCTCACGGCCGAGGCGGCTCCCGCCCTCCGGCCCATCCACGACCGGATGCCGGTGATCCTGCCCCGGGAGGCGTGGACCCGCTGGCTCGACCCCCACACCCCCGGGGAGGACCTCGTCCCCTTGCTGGCTTCCCAGGGGCCCCCGGACCTCAGGGCCCACGCCGTGTCCACCCTGGTGAACTCACCCCGGAACGATCTCCCGGCCTGCACCGATCCCGTCCAGGCCGGTCCCACCCGCGCCACCCCCGGCGCCCTTTCCTGACCCCCCGCCGGGCCGGCGGAGCCCGAATCGCTCCGACGGACTCAAGAATCCCGGGCTCCAACCGAGAATGGGATGAAGGAGCATCCTGTCCCCCCGTGGAGCGGTCCGGGGAGACGCCGGAGCCACCGAACGGAGGCAGAAAGAGACAAGCCATGGGGCCCGGAGAGCTGAGGCATGCCAGGATCCTGGTGGTGGACGACGAAGAGGCGAACGTTGAGGCCCTCCGAAAGCTCCTGACCCGGGCGGGTTATTCCGGGGTGGAGGGGACCACCGATCCCAGGAAGGCGGTTCAGGCCTTTCGGGAGTCGAAGCCCGACCTCGTCCTGCTGGACCTCCACATGCCCCACCTGGACGGATTCCAGGTCATGGAGGGGCTCCGACCCTTCATCCCCCGGGATTCCTACCTCCCGATCCTGATCCTCACCGGGGACCAGGATCAGGTTGTGCGGCAGAGGGCCCTGGCCTCCGGGGCAAAGGACTTCGTGACGAAGCCGTTCGAAGTCACGGAGGTCCTCCTCCGGATCCGGAACCTCCTGGAGACGCGCTTCCTCCATCGCCAACTTGCCCGGCACAACGAGACGCTGGAGCAGCGGGTGGAGGAGCGCACCCGGGAGCTGGCGGAAGCCCAGGTGGAGATCCTGAACCGCCTGGCCCTGGCGGCGGAGTACCGGGACGACGTCACGGGCCGGCACGCCGAGAGGGTGGGGATCCTCTCCTTCCTGCTGGCCCAGGCCCTGGGGCTCCACTCCGACGAGGCCCACCTCATCCGCCGGGCCGCTCCCCTGCACGACGTGGGCAAGATCGGGATCCCCGACGCCATCCTCATGAAGCCCGGGACGCTGAGCCCCGCGGAGTTCGAGGTCATGAGGTCCCACACGGAGATCGGTGGCAGGATCCTCTCGGGAAGCTCCTTCCCTCTTCTCCAGTTGGCCCGGGAGATCGCTCTCTTCCACCACGAGCGGTGGGACGGGAGCGGGTATCACCCCGGGATGGCGGGGGAGGTCATTCCCCTGGTGGGACGGATCGTCGCGGTGGCCGACGCCTTCGATTCCCTGACCCACCAGCGGCCCTACAAGCCCGCCCTGCCGGTGGAGATGGCGGTCGCCATCATCCAGGAGGACCGCGGGAGCCACTTCGATCCCCGGGTGGTGGACGGATTCATGGAGGTCGTGACCACCGGCGGGCTCCGGGAGCTGCGCCACGCGGAGGCGGACCCGCCTGCGGTGGACGGCGTTCCGAACGAGATCGTCCGGGCCCGGATGCGCGTGCTGCAGGGAGTCTAGTTCGCCGGAACGGTGCGCCTCCGGGCCCATGTCCGCAGCGCCGCGATCCGCTCGGCCATCGTGACGGAGAGGGGCACGGTGACGGCCACCTCCCGCTGGAGGTCGTCCGTGGTCAGCGCCTTGCCTTCCGAGAAGGCCCCGTAGAGCCCCGACACCACCACTTCCTCGATCTCCGAGCCGCTGAATCCCTCCGCGCCGGCCGCCAGCGCCCCCAGGTCGAAGGAGGCCGGATCCTGCCCCCGGGACGCCAGGTGGATCCGGAAGATCTCTCTCCGGGTCTCCCCGTCCGGGAGGTCCACGAAGAAGATCTCATCGAAGCGGCCCTTCCGGAGGAACTCCGGCGGAAGACGCTCGATGTCGTTGGCCGTGGCCACGATGAAGACCTCCCCCTTTCGGTCCTGCATCCAGGAGAGGAAGCTCCCCAGGATCCGCTGGGAGACGCCGCCGTCCTCCGTTCCCCCCACGGCGAAGGCCTTCTCCAGCTCGTCGATCCAGAGCACCACCGGGGCCATCCTCTCCGCCGCCCTGATGGCCCGCTTGAAGTTCTTCTCGCTCTCGCCGATGTACTTGTTGTAGAGGTTCGAGGTGTCGAACTTCAGGAGCGGCAGCCCCCACTCCCGGGATACGGCCTTGGCCGAGAGGCTCTTCCCGCACCCGGGGACCCCCAGGAGGAGGACCCCCCGGGGGAAGGTGAGGCCGTATTCCTGGGCCCCGAGGGGGTTGGCCACGACGTTCCTCCGCTTGCCCAGCCAGGCCTTCAGGGTGGCCAGGTCGGCGATGTCCGCCAGGGTCTGCTCCACCGGGTAGTATTCCAGGAGCCCTTCCCGCTCCACCACCGCCTTCTTCGCCTCGATGACATGGCGGATGTCCTCCGCCTCCAGCCGGCCGTCCTCGATGATGGCCTTGGTGAGGATCTTCTCCGCCTCCATCAGCGTGAGGCCGGAGAGGTGCTTCAGGAGCCCCGCCATCTCCTCCTTCGTGAGGTCCACCTCCACGTACTGGCGTTGGCTCAGGTCCCTGAGGAGGTGGGCCAGGAGGTCCCGGTACTCCTCCTCCCCCGGGGTCGGGAGCACCACGGTGGCGGTCATCCGGTCCAGCTCGGGGGGGAAGAAGATGTCGGTCCCCGTGAGAACGACCCCCCCGTCCTTCTCCTCCAGCTTCTTTGCCCCGGCTTTGAGGTGCGCCCTGAGGACCTCCTCCTCCAGATGGGGGCCCATCCCGTGGAAGTGGTAGATGGCGGGGATGTCGGCGGCGGCCACGTGGGCCATCGCCTTCTGGGGCTCCTTGGTGTCGAAGATGGCACCGGGACGGTCCACCCGGTGGACACCCTCGATCCGGCTCCAGGTGAAGAGAGGTACCTTGATGCGTTCCCCCACGTGCTGGAGGAGGGAGAGGGCCCGGTCGTCCTCCTCCGTGTCCACATGGATGAGGCCATAGCGGGACTGGAGAAGGAGCTGGAGGTCCCGCACCACGTCCTGGGGAGTCATGGGGTTCGGGTCCACGGTCCCGGAAGGCTCACCGCCCCGCGGAGGGGGGTTCGCCGGGGCCCCGGGGGATCACCCCTCCACCTCCCGGAAAGCCTCGGAGATCCGGCCCAGGGCTTCCAGGAGCTCGTCGCTCGGGTTGCCGAACCCCAGGCGAAGATATCCGTCCATCCCGAAATGGTCACCGGGCACCACCAGCACGTCCTTCTCCACCCGGAGCTTATCCGCCAGCTCCGTGGAGTTCGCCGCGGGGCGGTAGCGCACGTAGCAGATGGCGCCGGCGTCGGGGGGACGGTAGGTGAAGAGCCCTGCCTGGGAGCTGATCCACTCCCTCATGGCTCCGAAGTTCTCCCGGATGATCGTCCGGGTGCGCGCCAGGATCCTGTCCCGCGTGCAGGGCTCCAGGGCGATGGTGGCCAGGTGGTCCGAGAGGGTGGAAGGGGAGATGGTGGTGTAATCCGTTCTTCCCCAGAGCTCCTGGATCACGTCGGGCGGACCCATGACCCATCCCAGGCGAAGCCCAGGCAGCCCGTAGGCCTTGGAGAGGGAGTTGGTCACCAGCACCCTTTCGGTGCGGCCCCAGAAGGAGGGGGTGATGTCCCCCTCCACCTCCGCCCCCCGGTAGACCTCGTCGGAGAGGATCCAGGCCCCGTGACGCTCCGCCAGCGCCACGATGCCGTCCATGGACGCGGGCGTAAGGGAGGCGCCGGTGGGGTTGTTGGGGTTGGTGACCAGGATGAAGCTGGCGCCCTTCTTGAGAGCGTCTTCGAGCTGGCCCAGGTCGGGCTGCCAGCCGGTTTCCTCGCGCAGGTGGAAGGGGAGGATGGGGGCGCCGAAGTTCTCCACCATCCCGGGCACCTGCATGTAGTTGGGGAGCATGACCGCCGCAGAGCGGCTACCGTCCAGGAGGTGCCACTGGGCCACGAAGTTGGCCTCGGCGCCTCCCACCGTCACCAGCACGGAGGCCTCGGTGGCGCCCGGGTACAGCGCGGCGATGCGCTCCCGCAGCCCGTCGGACCCATTCGACTGCCCGTAGCCCAGGCGCACGCCCTCCACCCCGCCCTCCTTGCCGGCCAGGGCCAGGAGCTCCGCCACCGTCATGGGGTGGACGCCGCTCTCCGAGAGGTTGATCTCCACCCGGTGCTCATAGGTGGACTGCCACCGCTCCATCCTGAAGGGGGTGTACTTCACGGGGGTCTCCTGCGCGCAGAGGGTTCGCGTGAGGCCGGATACGTGCGGCCGTGGGTGGGATCCTACCAAGAGGCGCGGGGGAGGGCAAATGGGGGAGGTGGGGGTTGCGGCCGGGAGCTTGCCGGCCCGTGCGAGGGCCGGCTAATCTGAGTCCCTGTTCAAGGACGATCGATCCTCCCGAGTCGAAGGGGAGTCCGATGATTCCTCCAGTTCCCTCACCGGCCCATCATCGGCTGCTGTCGGAGGGAATGGAGCGGGCGCCCTTGCCCGTGCCGGGACCCCATCCGCGATCCGGCCCCGCGTGGGCCCTCCTCCTCTGCGTGATTGCCGGCTTTCCTGGCGCACGGCCGACACCGGCGTCGGCCCAGGCCGATACGATCGTGGTCGAGGTGGTGGACCGCGGCACCGGTCGGCCCCTGGAGAACGTGGTGGTGCAGCTTCCCGAGGCGCGCATGCAGGCCATCACGGATGCGGAGGGCCGGATCCGCCTGGAAGGGCTGGGGCGCGGCAGCTACCGCATGATCCTCACCCGGCAGGGCTACCAGAAGGAGGAAGGGGACTTCGCCGTCCTGAGGTCAGGGTCGGTGCGGCTCAGCCTCCAGCGGCTGGACGTGTCGCGCGATACCGACCGCGGGACGGTGGTCGGCCGGGTGCTGGCGAGAAACTCCGGGGAGCCCCTTTCCGCGGCCTCGGTCACGCTGGTGGGTGCCGGGAGGCGCGGGGAAACCCTGCGCTCGGAAACCGGGTCCGCTGGGCTCTTCGAGTTCCGGGAAGTCCTCCCTGGCCGCCACGCGCTGCGGGCGGAGCGCTTGGGCATGGCGACGCGGGAGGATTCCATCTCCGTCCCGCCGGGAGCGGCCGTGGAGGTGACGGTGCACCTGTCCGTC
>JBFYZD010000313.1:0-3056 GCA_041309685.1 Gemmatimonadales bacterium
CCGATGGCGGCAGGCTATCGAAGAAGTTCGGGAACTTGTTCCACAGCGTGCGCTCCTGCTCTCCCGAGTAGACCACGATCCGGTGGGGAATCTCGGCCTCCGCAACCAGCACGTCGGCGCCCCTGGCGGTCAGAGTTCCGGCCGGAACCTCCAACGAATCCACCAGCGCCACCTCGCCCGTCGGCGCGACCCGCACCAGGCGGTTGTGCACCGTGGCGCCGCGCGCTTCCTGGAGCAGAACGTACCAGGAGCCGGCCGCCCGCACCCCCGTCAGTGGTACTCCCTCCGCCCTGACCCCAACCGTCTCGACCACGACGCCTGACGCGTCCAGGCGGTGCAGCGAGAGGGGATCGGCGGTCAGCGCCTCCAGAGTGCGGTCGGCCAACCGGTCCACCGCCACCAGTCCGGCAGGAAGGGAATACCGCACCGGCCCGGCCGCCAGGTCACCAGGATCGAGCCCCCAGACCTCGCCCGTGGCCCGGCTCCACAGCAGGAGCCCCCCGTCCGAGGCCTGGACCGACCCGTTCACCTCGGCCTCCTCCGGGACCGTCCAGTGCGCCAGCTCGGTCACCTCGGGCCAGGCGAGGACGCCTCCTCCGGGCGTCAGGCGGTCGGGTGGAATGGTGTCCCGTGCAGGGGCTTCCTCGCCCTGCCGAGCGGCCTCTTCGCCACAGCCAAGAATGGGTAGGGCAAGAGCGAGGAGCAGGCGTCCCAGCCCGGTTCCCGAAGGAAGGAGAGCGGTCACCGCCGTTCCAGGTCCCAATCCCACTTGAAGGCCACGACCTGAAGCTCGGGCTCCGTCCGCAGGGCGTAGAGCGTGCGGGTCAGCGTGTCGCTGCCGAAGAAGCGCAGCGGCCTCTTGGATGAGGGCCATGAGTACATCTCCAGGTCCCGGTCCCGGAGGATCAGGTTATACCAGGGGCTGAGGGAGTCAGCGACCTGCTGGATAAGGCCTCCCTCGAAAGGCAACACCCGCGTCGCCTTCCAGCCCTTCGAGGATCCCCGCTGCACCGATTGGTACACGCTATCGAAGAAGTTCGGGAACTTGTTCCAGAGCGTGCGCTCCTGCTCTCCGGAGTAGATCACGATCCTGTGGGGAATCTGCTCCTCGGCAAGCAGCACATCTGCCCCCCTCGCGGTCAGGGACCCGGTCGGAACCTCCACCGAATCCACCAGCGCCACCTCGCCCGTGGGAGCGATGCGCACCAGCCGATTGTGCACCGTGTCGCCTCGAGCCTCCTGGAGCAGAACGTACCAGGAACCGCCCGCCCGCGCCCCCGCCAGTGGTACTCCCTCCGCCCGCACCCCAACCGTCTCGAGCACGACGCCTGACGCGTCCAGGAGGTGCATCGAGAGGGGATCGGCGCTCAGCGCCTCCAGAGTGCGATCCCCCAATCGGTCCACCGCCAGGAGCCCAGGAGGGAGGGAATACCGCACCGGCCCTGCCGCCAGATCGTGAGGATCGAGCCCCCACACCTCGCCCGTCGGCCGGCACCAGAGCAGGAGCCCCCCGTCCGAGGCTTGGACCGACCCAGTCACCTCGGACCCCTCCGGGACCGTCCAGTGCCCCAGCTCGGTCACCTTGGGCCAGGCCCGGACGCCTCCCCCCGGCGTCAGGCGCTCAGGTGGGATGCTGTCCCGCGCAGGGGCTTCCTCGCCCTGCCGAACGGCCTCTTCGCCACAGCCAAGGATGGGTAGGGAAAGAGCGAGGAGCAGGCGTCCCAGCCCGCTCGCTGAGTTGCGCGGTAGAATGGGCATGAGCCTCCGTCGAGTGCTTCGAGTCAAGGAGTCCCCGGAATCCAGCCGCGGAGCCAAGTATACGCGCGGGATCCTGACTGGGATAGGGGACCGCGCGGCGGGTGCCGCCACGATGCGCGCGCAACTCCCGGCCGGGCTCCGGCGGCGCGGGGGCCAATGTCCATCCTGCCTGGACCGGCTGCCAGGCACAGGGAGGTGCGGGCCGGTGACGCCGCATCAGCGTCCCTCTCCGGCGGCCCGCCCAATCCCGCTGCTCTCCCCCGCACATGCGGCGTGCGGGGGGGGAGGCCCCGCTGAGCCTCGTTCGATCGCGTACACCACGAGAGTCTCCCGGAAGAGGCCCTGCCTGCGTTTCCCCAACAGCACGCTGCCGCTGATCTCGAACACCTCGAGCGGTTCCGGGAGGGTGATCTCTCCCAATACGTCACCATCGGGCTCCAGAACTGTCCAGGCCGGACCGGGGCCGAAGGGAACCTCGAAGTGCTGGAGCCAGATGTACCCGAGGGCGTCAACCACGAGGTCGTGGTAAACCGGAAGGAAGGGGGGGCGGGGTAGCATGTTGGCCAGGTCCCGGTGCTCCTGCCTGCGTTCAGGTGGCACGGGCTCGGCCATCGCGTCGACCCAGGCCGCCCAATCGGCCGGAGTCACAGCCCTCCGTCTTCCCGGGACCCTTATGGTCTGGACGAGTCCGCCCGTGGTCGAGTACACGTACACCTCCGGAGTGTCGCCGCTGTTGACATAGAGACACCGGTCGAGGCTACCGTGAGAGACGCGGGGGGTGAATGGAGTCGAGCGGTAACCAACGCGCCCTTGGAAAGCAACCGAGCTGGTGTATTGCCCCGGGACCTCGACGATGTCCCGATCCCAGCGGAGTCCCGCCCCCAGGCCCCAGAAACGGACCGAATCGCGAGGCATCGTCCCGGGAGTCCCGGGAACTCCTCCCTCCTCCTCCCTCGCCGCCCAGCGACCATCGGAGAACCGCACCAACGCCCCGGCACGAAGCCTGTCGCCCGAGAGGGAGGTGCGCCGTGCCAGCCCTCCCTCGCGGGAGAACCCGAACAGTGCTTGGGCTCCTCTGTCGAAGACCAAGATGGAGTCCAAGGCACCGACGAGGACCTGGCCTGGGTTGCGGAAGCCATCCGATCCAGGCCCTCGGCCATCCATCACCCGCATCAGAACTCCTTGGCCGGAATAGAGACGGGCTTCTCGCTTTGGGCCATCCACGAGGAGGATGCTCCCGTCGCTGAGGAGAGCGGCATCGTCGATTCGGGTCGTCTGCGGGCTACCCGCGCTATCCT
>JBFYZD010000314.1:0-5900 GCA_041309685.1 Gemmatimonadales bacterium
CAGATCGGGAGGAACGAGAGACGGTCTCATGATCTGAGCATCAGGCGACCGGTGGAACGCGACCCTTCATGGGCCCCCCAATCAACGAGGTGCCCTCGCCTTCGGTTGCGGGATCGAACCCAGGCACGCCCTCTGCTGGTCCGATGCCCGGGCGGTCGCGTCCGTGATGGCGCCGTCCCAATGCGTTCGTTCCTCCACTCCGGTGATCCGGCAGCCGTCCGCTTCGCACGCTACGTGGAAGAGCCAATCCTCCCCCCAGGGCGCGAGCTCGTTGCCGGTGCGGTCCACCGCGGAGAACCCGGCCAGAATCACCAGGCCCTCTTCCTGGGACCGGGCCTCGGCGATGTGGACCATCACGGCGCCCGTGTCGATCGGGAGGGTTGGATCATGGAGGACCCAGCCTCGTGCGAGCAGGGAGTCCTGCAGCGCTGCGGGGAGGGCGTCCTGGCCCGCAGGGTAGAACGCCCGTGCGAAGCACCCTCGTGATGCGTGCCGAAGGACTCGGGTTACCGAGTCGATGACGGTGAGATAGGCGTGGTCCCCCGGCTCAGCGGCGGAGCCGCAGGCCATACCCAGGAAGCAGATGGGAATGGCCTGGAGCCATCGGGCGCGTCGCATCGACCCCAATCCTTCCTCCTCGCAGATCAGGCGAATCTCAGGAACCGCAGGCGAACGGGCGGCAGCCGGGATGCGGCTCGACACCCCGTCCGGATGTTGCTCCTCCAGGCCTTCTGCCCACCGCAGGAAGCTGGAGCGGCAGAGACCGCCCGTCCAGCCGCCGACCCCTCCCGGGACGTTTCACCTGAAACGTCCGCTGCCCGGGCCCGCGCGGAAACCGGGCCCGGGGTCGCGACGATCGCTATGCCCAGCACGCCAGGAAACAGGCGTACCTCGTCGTGCTCTGGTGTTTGCCGATGCCCCAGGGCACCGCCCCCCCACCCCGCGCAAGGGGCCGAAGAGCCGCTCCAGGTGAGGGAACAAGCCGATCTTGCGCATGGACCGGGAGAAGAGCGCCAGCCAGCCTTGTCCCGTGAGGGTAACCTCCGTGACGTCGACATGGGTGATGCGGGCGGTGGCCGGCGAAGTGGGGTTGCCGAAATCGCTCAACTCAGGTGACAAGGCCCGTGGTCGTGGCGGCCGGGGGCGGTTCGGACCGGAGGGGTATCAGCCCCCTCCACGCAACCCGACCGCCCGAGCCTCTCTCCCTCTGCGGCGCGCGCCTCATCCTACTCCAGCTCTTTCACCAGCTGCGCGGGGGTTCGCGCCGGAATCGGCGAAGAGCGGAAGTGCTTGACGTTGCGGGTGGCGATGGAGGTAGCCCCGCACGCCCACGCAACCCCCACCTGGAGGGCATCCTCGAAGTCCGCCATGGGAAGGGAGGCCGCGAAGCGGAACGCATCAGTGCTGGCGGGAGACACCGTGACGAAGCGGACAAGGTCCAGCAGGAACCGCCGGGCATCGTCCCGGCCCCGCGCGGGAGACACCAGGTAGTGGAAGTTCGAGAGCGTGTGCCAGGCCAGAAAGGCCATGCGCGGCCGGCGCTCCAGAAGGGCCAGGAGCCGCCCGGCGGCTTCGGCGTGGGGCGGCCGGTCCAGGGCCACATCGATCAGCACATCGGTATCGAGGAGGATCACAGGTACTTCTCAGCGAGCGCACGGAAGCGCTCGTCATCCCTTGACGCCGGTTCGAAGCGGCCTCTCCACCGTTCCACGAAGGAAGGCGCTTCCTCGGAGGCTGCCGATCGGAGGGCCTCCTCCACGAGCGCCGAAAGCGAGACGCCGCGGGCTCGCGCGTGGCGCTTCGCGCGAGGTAGCAACTCGGAGTCGATCGTGAGCGTCAGTTTGGTCTTCATGAACTCTACGTGCACGTGTATCAATACAACGTATACGTGTCTCAGAGTCCTGACAAACCTGTGGGCTCCCGCGTGCGGCAGGGGATGACCTGGAGCGCGTCCACCCGCTCGAACTCGGTGGCGTCGGCGGTGACCAGAGGCAGTCCGCGGCGCAGGCGGGTGGCGGCGATCCAGAGATCGTTCCTGCCCAGTAGACGTCCAGGCCTCCGGAGGGTCCGAGTGATCTTCCCGTATTCCGGAGCCGTCTCCTCGTCGGCGGGCAGGAGCACGTGGAGTTCCCTGACCGTCCTCAGGAGGGGATCGTCATGGTTCTCGGAACCCTCGGCGAACTCCCCGAGAGCCGTGGCCGAGAGCTGGAGCTCCACCTTCGGGTCCGCCGGCAGGAGGCGGTGGGCGGGCCCCTCCAGGTCTCCCCTGCTCCGTTCCCGCTGGAGATCGATGAGGAACGTCGTGTCGAAGGCTATCCGGCCAGGGATCGGTGTTCCAGAGGCCGTCGGACCCATGATGCGGCCCAGGAGGAGTGGTGGAATGAGCCCGCACGGGTTCGGGGTCGGGGAGGAGGTAGAGAACCTGCTCGGATCGGCCGGCGACGAGATGGAGGCGATCGAGGGCGAACGGGGGTCGGGCACGGTAGCGGAGGAGGCGCTCGAGGCCGGCCCGCACGGTGCCCGGTGCCTGCAGGTGCTGGAAGAAGCGGCGGATCTTGCGGAGGTCGTAGGGCAGGCGGTCCACGTGCTGGGGCTCGGGGTCGCGGTCCTTGAAGACGGCGGCGGTGACGGAGTCCTTGTGAACGTCGAGTCCGAGGGACGCTAACCCACGGCGTCCGGAGGAGGCCAACCCTCCCATTCCGTCCATGTGCAATCGCTGGAGAGTGCGGTTCAATCCTCCCGCCCTGCCACCTCCGCGATCCGGTCCGCGGCGAGGTGCAGGGCGTCGATGGTCTCCCGGTAGGCCTGCCGCCTGGGGTCGGTGTCCTCCTCCCGCAACCGGATCGCCTGGGCGTTCAGGATCCGGATGAAGCTCAGGAAGCTCTCCACCTCCGCCCGCAGGGCCAGATACCGTCTCTGATTGGGAAGGATGCGGGCCGCGAGGCGCCAGATGCCCAACTGACAAAGGACCAGCCCCGCCAGGACCAGGGTGATCTGGAAGGGTTGGTTGGCGGAGATGGAGGGGAGAAGCACCGCCAGGAGCACCATGAGGGTCCCCGCAACGGGGATCCCGAAAGCGAGAACGTTCCGAATGGTGCGCAAAGCGGATCTCCTCTGGGCCGGGGTGCCGGAAAGATCGAACCCTCGAGGCCGGCGATGATTCGCTCGGAAGGGCCCTCCCGTCTCGACGTTAAACCCGCCGGCCGGATCCAGCCAGGGGTCTTGTCTCGATGTCCCCCTGTCCGGGGCGCCGGATCCCAGCCGGCCGGAGGACCATCACCTCCTGGCCCGGGACACGGGCCTGGATGACCCTGGTGATCTTGCTGCGCATGGTGGAGAAGTACCCTCCTTCGCCCCCCTCCCCTATCATTCAAGCCTGTGTGCCGGATCAGCGACTCGCCTCGGAGCCCTGCCATGACCCGTTTTCGTCCCACACCCTGCCGGGCCACCCTGCTCCTCTCCTCTCTCCTCCTGGCGGGGTGTTCCGCCGGGGAGGCTCCCTCCGCCACGGGGCTCCCGGCGGGGGTATTCGCCCGCCTGGAGCTGGAGGCGGGTCATCCGGAGGCTTTCAGCTTCCTGAACGGGGTGAGGGAGCTTGCGGATGGGACCGTGCTGGCCGCGGATCCGCTGAGCCAGGTGGTCCTCCATGTGGATCTCCTGGCCGGCACGGCCGACACCCTGGGCCGGGTGGGGGAGGGTCCCCAGGAGTACAAGCAGCCGGACCAGGTCTTCCCGCTACCGGGGGATTCCACCCTACTGGTGGACCTCGGGAAGATGCGGTTGACGGTCCTGGGCCCGGACGGAGCCTTCCGGGAGGGGATGAACATGGCCAGCGCCACCGAGGACGGTCGCATGGAGGTGCTCCTGCCCCGGTTCCTCGACACCGATGGCCGCATCTACTTCACGGGAAGCCGGGGCATGGACCAGGGACCCCCCGATTCCACCCTGGTGCTCCGGATCGACCGGGTGACCCAGAAGGTGGACACCATGGGTTGGACCTGGAGGCCGGAGCCCATCGTGACCCGGTCGGGGTCGAGCGTGAGGATGATGGGGCGGCAGATGGAGGGGAGGGACGACTGGGCGGCGGGTGCCGACGGCCGGTTCGCGATCGTGAGAGCCGCCGACTACTCGGTGGAGTGGCGTTACCCCGACGGGCGGGTGGTGAAGGGACCGCCCAACCCGGTAGAACCCCGGACCATCACCGAGGAGGACAAGCTGGCCTACGTGGAACGAAGGTCCACAGCCGGCCTGATGACCATGGTCACCTCCTCCGCGTCCGGTGCCATGGAGATGTCCATGAGCCGGGGGGGCGGAGGGAGGGTGATGGGGGAGACCAACCTCCAGGACTACGTATGGGCGGAGACGTTCGCTCCCTTCCAACCGGATCGGTCCCAGGTATCCCCCGGGGGAGAGCTCTGGGTGGAGCGGTGGCTTCCCGGCGACCGGGCGCCTCAGATGGACGTCTTCGGCGGCGAGGGGGCGAAGCTGGGAATCGTGGACCTCCCCGAGCACCGCCAGCTCATCGGGTTCGGGTCCACGGCCCAGGGCGAGCCCGCCGTGTACCTGGTGAGGACGGACGAGTTCGACCTGAAATGGCTGGAGCGCTACCGGGTGGTGCGGTAGAGCCTCTGGACCCGAGGGGGGTCCTCCCCCTCAACCCTCCACCCGGACCGCGCGGGATCCTCCCAGGAGCTGCAGGGCCACCACCCGGCCGCTCCCGTCCCGATCCACCCGCACCCGTCCACCGTCGGCCAGATCGATGAAGAACCCGGGGGCCGTGGGGTGCAGCTCGAAGACCTCCCCACCCACCCTCTGCACCCTGAGGTGGTCCCCCGACCGCTCCACCAGGAGCTCCATCGCCGACCCCTCCCCCCGGTAACGGCCCGCGATCTCGTCCAGGACCTCGGGCGGCACCTCGGCCAGGATGATCTCCTGGTAGCGAGGGAAGGGCCATCCGAACTCCCGGGCCACGGCCAGGACGATCTCCTGGGCCAGGGGGGAGCCCCGGTCCCCGTTGGTCATGACGAAGACCCCCCGCCCCCCCTCCCGGTAGGCGAGGAACTGGGCCTTGAAGCCATGGTTCGAACCCCCGTGGCTGAACCGCCCCTCCTCCCCTTCTCCGGCCACCGCGAACCCCAGGCCGTATCCGCCCAGGACGGGGGTGAGCTGGGCCTGCGTCATGGCGGGGGCGAGGACCCTACCCTCCTCGCCCCGAGCGGCAGCCTGGACCTCCAGCGCCAGCCGGGCGAGCTCGGTGGGGTTGGTCCAGAGCCCCGCCGCCGCCATCTCGGGGTAGAGGTGCCACTTCCCCTCCACCCGGGTGCCGTCGGCCAGGTGGCCGCTGGCGGCCTGCCCCTCCCTCCCGGAGGGGAGAGGCTGGGTGTAGGTGGAGAGCGGCATCCCCACCGGGTCCAGGACCAGCTCCCTCATGACGACCGGGAAGGGCTTGCCGGTGACGTCCTCCAGGAGCTTCTGCAGGATCGTGTACCCGCCCCCGGAGTAGCGCCACAGGCTCCCGGGCAGGGTGTCCACCCGGACCGGAGCCGTGTTGGCCGGTCCCGAGCCGTCCAGCACCTGCACCGTGCCGGGGACCTCCTCGCCGGCGGCGTACCCCGGAAAGCCGTGGACGGTGAGGCCTGCGGTGTGGGTGAGGAGGTGGCGGAGGGTGACGGGGCTTTGCCGGGTGAAGTCGTTCTCGGGGATCTTCCACTGCCGGAGGCCGTCGTTCACGGGGGCGTCCAGGGAGAGCACCCCCTCCTGGACCAGCTTGAGGGCGGCCATGGCGGCCACCGGCTTGCTGATGGAGGCGGCCTGGAAGAGGGTCGCGGAGGTCACGGGGGCACCGGTGCCGGCGTCGGCCACCCCGTACCCCTTCGCCCAGACGATCCGGCCTCCGTCCA
>JBFYZD010000315.1:0-20079 GCA_041309685.1 Gemmatimonadales bacterium
AGATCCCCTCGTCGTCGACCCCGTCGCTGTCGGTGGAGAAGTTGACGGCGTTGGAGAAGAGGATGGAGCTTGTGATCTTGAGGGAATCGGCGGCGATCCGGGCCACGGTCTCGTTGTTGTCGATGTCCAGCCCCTCGGTGCCGAAGCCCAGGACGATGTGGTTGGCGTAGGTCCCCGCCGTCCCCCGGCGGAGCTGGATCCCCCGGGTGGATTCCCCGGCGGTTCCGCCCTGCCCGTTGGCCCCCTTGCCCACCAGCGTCACGTTGTAGACCATGGGGTTGGTCCAGGGGGTGGCGTTGTAGTTGTCCTCGTTGCCATCCACCTCGTAGCCGGCGTCGGCGTCATTGGGATCGTGCTGGGCGATCCAGAACTGCCCCCGGCCATGCCAGCCGGTGGAGAAGTCGAAGGAGTCGTCGGAGATGTCGGTGGCCAGGAGGTACTTGGCGTCCACCGTCCCGCCGAACCATTCGAAGCCGTCGTCCAGCCCGCCGTGGGTCTGCACGTGGTGGATCTCGGTGCCGGAGCCCACTCCGTTCAGGGTGAGGGCGTTCAGCTCGTTGCCGAAGCTCACCTCGAAGCCTGCCCATTCGATGCGGGTGTAGACGACGCGGCCGCTGTTGTCGTTGAAAACGGAGCCGCCGTAGGGGCCCGCCAGGCCCTCGCCTATGCAGTCGTCGGCGGGGAAGTTGCAGATGGAGCGCCCGTTCAGCACCACACCTCCCCAATCACCCTTCTTCGGGGAGGCAGCCGGGGAGGAGAATACGACGGGCTTGTCCACCGTGCCCTCCGAGAAGAGCTGGCCCCCCTGCTGGACGATGAGGGCCGTGGGCTGGATCTCGAGGGAGCCGTAGAGCTTGGTCCCCGCCGGGATGTTCAGCCGGCCGCCATTGGCCACCAGCACCACGCCGGCGAGGGTGTAGACCGTGTCGGCCGAGAGGGTCCGCGTTCCGGCGATGGTCCCGGAGAGGTTGGCCCGCTTCGCCCCGATCTTGCCCGGCGTGGGATCGCTGGGAGTGGAGCTTCCCCCCTCGTTCTTTGCGATCACGCGGTAGTTGTACTGCACGTCCACCGCCGCCGAGGCGTCGGTGTGGCTTGTGGTGGCCAGGTCACCGCTTAGGGTGGAGAAGCTCCCCGCCGCCGTGACGTCCTGCCGCTGGACGTCGTAGGAGGTGGCGCCGGTGACCGGACCCCAGGTGACGACCAGGGCGTCGCCGCTCTGGACAACGGTGGGGGCAGCGGGCGCGGAGGGGGGAAGGACCGGATCCGTGCCCCCGTCATCGCCGCAACCGAGGAGGACGGCCGGGACGGCCAGCAGCAGGGTGGTCCAGTGGGTCTTTCGATACATCAGTCGAGCTCCTTGAAGAGAGGGTTCTGAATCACCACCCCGGGGACCAACCCAGGGATAGGGACAGGGAGCGCCCGAGGTCGTACCTCCTCAGCGTCTCCCCGCCCTGGGTGAAGGTGACTTCGTTTCCGAGAAGGCGGGTAAGGGAGAGCTTCACGTCCACCCCCCGGAGAGGGTGTTCCAGGACGAGGTCCAGCTGGTTCCTGGCCTCCTCATAGATGTCCGGACTTTCCTCGCGGCCCACGGCGTCGATGCGCTCCCCGAAGGAGTTGAACAGAACGGTCGCCCGCGTGCCCGACTCCGCTCCAGCCCAGGTGAGGCCCAGGTTCAATACGTAGGGGGACTGGCCCTGGAGGGCCCGAGCCCGATCGATGGTCCTGATCTCGAAAGGACCCTGGTTCGGGATGTAGACCGTGCTGACCCCTCCGGCGTCCACCTCCGATTCCACCAGGGTGAAGTTCCCATTGAACTCCAGGTCCTGCAGGGCGGGAGCCAGGAAGCCCAGGTCGGTCCGGAGCTCCACTTCGGCGCCGTAGTTGTTGGCCTCCCTGGCGTTCACCCAGGAGCGGATCAGCTCCGTGGAGGGAAGTACCAGGACCTCGATGGGATTCTCGAAGGATTTGTAGAACCCGCTGATTGCCACCACCGACCGGTAGCTGGGGAACCACTCCCACCGGAGGTCGTAGTTCAGGATCCGGGAACGGGTCAGGGTGGGATTGCCGGAGGTGAGGTATCCCCCTGCGTAATCGGCGAAGGAGAAGGGCGCCAGCTCCCGGAGCTCGGGGCGGGCGAGGGTCCGGGAGGCGCTGGCCTTGAGGTTCATCTGGTCGCCCACCTGAACCGTGAGGTTCAGGGCCGGCAACAGGTCCGTGTCGTTCAGCTCCGCACCCACCAACGGTCCCTGCCCCGTTTCGAAGAGGGCGATGGGGTCCACGGTCTGACGGGCCTGCTCGACCCGGACTCCCCCCGTGACCCGGAGGCGAGGGAGGATCTGGGCATCCACCTTCACGAAGGCCGCGTCGACCTCCTGGCCAGCCTCGTAATTGTCCTCCCGGAAGGTCGACTCCTGGATCTCGAAGGCCAGGGGTCCGACGTTCTGGGGAGCGAAGAGCTCGTCGGGAGGCAGGGCGAGGTCACCGTCGGTCAGGTCCCCGCCCCGGTAGGGGCGGAAGCGGAAGCGGCGGGTCTGGGTGCTTCGGTCCTTCCGGTCGGTGGCCACCCCCACCGCCAGGCTGGCCGGGTGTGCCCGGATGACGAAGGGAAGGGTGAAGGCCGCTGCTCCGTTCCATCCCTCGTCCATCTGGTCCTGGTGGAAGATGCTTCCGCTCTGGACGAAATCGTCGAAGAGGTAGGTGCCCTGGTATTCCCGGTACAGGACATCCCGGGTATTGGGCTCGAAACGGGTGGCGGAGGTGAACGCCCCTCGCCAATCCACCTTCAGGTCGCTCAGGAACCCCAGGGTGTGGGTCCCGCTCAGCTGATAGTTCTGCATCGCGGTGGCGATGTACTGGATCCGGGTGTTCCGCTGGTTGGTGTTGGAGTCCAGGTTGAAGCCCTCCAACTGCCGGGCCAGATCGTCCACCAGCCGATTGTAGAGCCCCGAGAAGGAGATCTGGTTGGAACGGTCCGGTTGGAAGGTGAGGCTCAGGAGCCCTCCCCACTGGACGCTTCGGGTCGTCATGTCCGCCAGGTAATCCACCTCCGGGTCGTCCACCCCGGACTGGGCGAAGACCCGCTCCACCTGTCCCAGCCGCACGTCGTAGCTGTTGGAGTAGTTCGCGGAGGCGAGGAATCCCAGGCGCCGGCTCTGGGAGAAATCGAGGTCGTCGCCGAAGGAGACCCCGAAGCTGGAGTTCACAGGAACGGTCTGGGGGGAGGGGCCCCAGGCCCCCGTGAACGACCGCCCGAACTTCTGCAGGTCCTCCCCCGAGAAGTTCGAAACGTTCACTCGGCGGTCGGAGGGGATGAGCTCCGGGAGATCCCGTGGGCCATCCCCGAATCCCAGGAAATCCAGGCGGGAGCCGGCGTCATAGTCGAGGCCGTCCTGGAAGGTCCCCGCCGAATTCCACCCCGTCCCCGCGCTCACCCGGAGGACCCTCTCGGGAGGGAAGACCCGGGTCTTCAGCCTCACCAACCCCCCGGCGAAATCCCCGGGCTGGTCCGGTGAATAGCTCTTATCGGCAACGATGCTCTCCAGGAGCGAGGAGGGGAAGAGATCCAGGGGGATCACCTTCTTGTCCGGAACCGGAGAGGCCAGGGGCGCGTCGTTCAGGGTGGTGGAGCTGTAACGTTCCCCGAGCCCCCGAACGTAGGCGAAGCGCCCGTCCACCACCGAGAGTCCTGGGAGCCGCTTCAACGCCGCGGCGGCATCGCCGTCGGGCGAGCGCTCCATCTGGTCCCGTCCGATGGCGTCGGACACGGCCGCCGACAGCTTCCGCTCCGTAAGGAGGGTGGTGGTGGTGCCCCGCTCCGCGACGGCGCTGACGGTGATGGCCTCCAGCTCGATGGCCGAGGGATCCATCTGGATGTCGAGGACGGCCGTCGTGCCCTCCTCCACCTTCAGGCCGGTCACGGTCTTGGTGGCGAACCCCAGCATCTGGACCTGGAGCTGGTGGTCACCCACCGGGGCGTTCAGGATGACATAGCGGCCGTTGAAATCGGTGAGGCCGCCGCTCCTGGTCTCCAACAGGAAGACCTGGGCTCCCTGGATGGGGGCTGCGTTCTCGGCGTTCAACACCCTCCCCACGACTCGACCGGCGGGGGTGTTGCCCTGCCTTCCCAACGTCTCCCCGCCCACTTGCGGGAAGACCGGGACCGGTTGGAAGGCCATCCCCAGAAGGATGGCGCCGAAAAGGGCGCCGCGCCTGCCATGCGACTGAACGGATCCTTGCATCGCTTCATCAGGCGCGGACCAACCGCCGTCGGTGGCCACGCCTGCCTTGGTTGGGCGGAAGCCCGGCACACCCTGCCCGGGTTTGCCTGGGGGCACGGACTCCCATTTGTTGGCTAGCACCTGAAGAATGGCGGGGATCGGTAACGGTGGAAGCCGCCAGGAGTAACGGGGAGGGACAAGGGTGGTAACGACCCCGTAACCGAAAGGCCGACACGGTGGTGGAGGGGGGCCGCAAGAGAAGGGGCCGCCGGCCGGAGCGCCCTCCCCGGGGATCCCCCGGGCGGGCATTTGACATTGGCGGAGGCCAGCCTGATGCTTCCGGCATGCCAGATTCGACCATCTCCGGAACCGGCCCCCAGGGGGGGCACGGACCTCCCGACGACCCGCTCATCCGGGAGACCCGGGCCTTCCTGGAGGCCATGGACCCCTGGGTTCTGGAGCGGCAGATGGAGCTTTCCGCCATTCCGGCCCCTCCCTTCGGCGAAGGACCCCGGGGAAGGAGGATGGCGGATCTCCTCCTCCAGGCAGGGCTCGCGTCCGTCGTCACCGACGGAGTGGGCAACGTGATCGCGGAGCTCTCCCCCCTGCCCGGGACCCCCACCCGGGGTCCGCTGGTCGTTTCGGCCCACCTGGATACGGTCTTCCCGGAGGGAACCGAGGTGACACCCCGGCGGACCGGTGACCTGATCCGGGGCCCGGGGATCTGCGATGACGGGCGGGGGCTGGCGGCCCTGCTCGCCGTGGCCCGGACCCTCCGGGAGCTCGGGCTACCCCTCCCCTACCCCGTCCTCTTCGTCGCGACGGTGGGGGAGGAGGGGATCGGCAACCTCAGGGGGGTTCAGCACCTGTTCCGGGAGATGGCCGCGGCCCGAACCGCCCAGGGGTTCATCTCCCTGGACGGGATCGGGCTGGACCGGATCATCGTGAGGGGCGTGGGCTCCACCCGCCTCCGCGTCGGGCTCGGGGGCCAAGGGGGTCATTCCTGGACCGACTGGGGACGCCCGAACCCGATCCATGCCCTCGGTCGCGCCGTGGCCCGGGCTCAGGACATCCCCCTTCCCGGCTCCCCCCGGACCACCCTCACCGTGGCCCGATGGGGAGGGGGGCAGAGCATCAACGCCATCCCCCAGGAGGCATGGGCAGAGGTGGACCTCCGGAGCGAGGGGACCCGGGAGCTGGTCAGGTTGGAGGAAGGACTCCTTGCCGTTCTGGAGGAGGAGAGGGGTAGGGCCGGCAGCGAGGCCGCAGAGGAAGAGGAGTTGCGCCTGGACATCCAGGAGCTGGGCCGTCGTCCCTCGGGAGCCACGGACCCCGGAACGCCGCTGGTAAAGGCCGCCGCGGAGGCCACCCGGGCTCTGGGCGTCGATCCCCAGCTCACCTCCTCTTCCACCGACGCCAACGTTCCCATGGCCCTGGGGATACCCGCCATCACCCTGGGGGCCGGCGGAAGCGGGGGCGGGTTCCACACCCCGGAGGAGTGGTACCGGAACGAGAATGGCCCGGAGGGGATCCTCCGGGCCATCCTCACCCTCCTTCTCCTGGGCTGAGGCCGATCAGCCGCTCCCTACCGGCCCACCACCGAGTGGTCCGCCACGCTCAGCTTCCCCTGGAAACCCTGGATCATGCAGTGCCCTCCAATGAGGGAATCGTGGAGCACGGAGCTTTCGATCACGGCGCCGGGGCCAATGATGCAGTTGCGGACCGAGGAGTTCGCGATCCGGGCTCCCTGCTCCACCGTCACGTTCGGTCCGATGGTGCTGCCCCGCAGGACCACCCCATCCTCCACCCTCACGGGGTCTCCCAGGACGGAAGACTCCACCTGGGCCCCAGGGGCGATCCAGCCCCGGGTGGTCTCCAGCAGGTGTGCATTGGTGCTGAGGAGGGTCTCGGGCTTTCCGCAATCGTACCAGCCCTCCACCGGGGCGGTGAGGATCTTCGATCCCAGGTCCACCATGTACTGGAAGGCGTCGGTGAGGTAGTACTCCCCGGAAGCCCCCGGCGGGTTCGCCAGGGTATGGTCGATCCCCTCGAAGAGGAGCTTGTGATCCCGGATGTAGTAGAGGCCGATGTTGGCGAGCTTGGAAATGGGGTCCCTGGGCTTCTCCACGATCCGGGTCATGGCGAACTCGTCGTCGGTGACGATCACCCCGAAGCGCTGGTAGTCCTCCACCTCCTTGGCCCAGATCACCCCGGCCCAGTTGGAATCCAGCCGCC
Source organism: Gemmatimonadales bacterium (assembly GCA_041309685.1). GTDB lineage: Bacteria > Gemmatimonadota > Gemmatimonadetes > Longimicrobiales > Gaopeijiaceae > JBFYZD01. The sequence continues at coordinate 6,453 of JBFYZD010000315.1, forward strand.
TGGTCATGCTGAGATCGGCATCGAAGAGGGTGTCCACGAACAGGATGAGGACCTCGTCATCGACAAAGGGCTGGGCCAACTTCACGGCCCCGGCGGTCCCATCCTGGACGTCCTGCACCACGTACTCGGGCCGGATCCCGGGGTACTCCGAGGCCATGTACTCCTTGACCACATCCCCGAGGTAGCCGATCACGAACACGATCTCCTCCACCCCCATCCCCTGGAGATCGTCCAGGATGTAGCTCATGACGGGCTTGCCACCGACGCGGAGGAGCGGCTTGGGGGTGAGGTAGGTCTGGGGACGGAGCCGGGTCCCCTTTCCGGCCAGCGGGATGATCGCCTTCATGTTCGTCGCCTGTTCGAGGGCCCACGGGGGCAGAACGTTGGGAGTATAGCACCCCCCTCAGGGGGGGCAAACCCCGGAGCCCGGAAGGAAGACCCGGTGTATATTGAGATGAAGAGCCCCGAACCGGGCTCAAAACCCTGGAGGCTCCGGAAATGACCCACCCCCGATTCCCCAGCACCCATACCGGCGGCTTTCGCGTCTGGCTCGCTCCCCTCCTTCTGGCGGCCTGCGCCCCGGTGGTGGCCCAAACCCCACCCGGGGAGGCACCGGGCCAGGACCGTGACCGGGGAACACTCCAGGTCTCGGGTCAGGCCATCGTCCAGGTTCCTGCGGATCGGGCCTCCCTCAGCTTCTCGGTGGAGACGGAGGCTCCTTCGGCCAGGGACGCCTCACGCTCCAACGCGGAGCGGATGGACGCGGTGATCCGGGCTTTGCGGGGCGCCGGCATCCCCGGGATGGAGATCGAAACCTTCGGGTACAATCTCGCCCCCGAGTACCGGGTCTCCCGGGAGGACCAAGGAGGGCAGACCATCACCGGGTACCGTGCCTACAACAACATCCGGGTGAAGCTCCCGGAGGTGGATGCGGCTGGGCAGGTGCTGGACCTCGCTCTGGAGGCCGGTGCCAACCGGGTGTCGAATCTGGCCTTCGAGGCTTCGGACACCCGGGAGGCCCGCCTGCGGGCTCTGAGGGAGGCGGTGGCCACGGCCCGGGAGGAGGCCGAGGCCATAGCCCAGGCCATGGGGGTGAGGTTGGGACCGGCGCTGGAGGTGCAGGGCGGCGCCTCGGCCCCTCCACCCGGGAGGATGGAGTCCATGCAGATGAGGGCCTTTGACGCCTCCGTGGCCACGCCCATCGAAGCGGGGACCCAGATGGTATCGGCGTCCGTCACCATCACCTACCGGATCCTGGAGGCAGGCGGTTGACTCTGGGGGGTTGCTGGAGGGGCCTCACCAGGAACCAGGCCCGGACCGAACCCCATCATCCGGACCCCACCCTCCGGGGGAGAACGTACGCCATCCCCTTCGTCCAGGTATGGGAGGCGGCCTTGAGGTTGGCCTCGGGCGGCCTGAGGGGGTGGTCCCTGGCCGCTGCGGACTGGAACCGCGGGTCCATCACCGCGGAGTCCAGGACCCTTCTCTTCCGCTTCGTGGACGACGTGGAGGTCCGCGTCTCCCTGGACGAGAACGGGCAGACCCGCGTGGACGTAGCCTCATCCTCCCGTGTGGGCCGGGGGGATCTGGGGCAGAACGCCCGCCGGGTCCGTGCGTTCTTCCGGGCTCTGGACAGGGAGGCGGGGGCCGGTCCCGGCACCATCCTGGACCCCACCCTCCCCCTCCTGCGGGCCGGACTCCTCCTCCTGGCGGTGGCCACCGCCTGCACTCCTTCTCGGGACGCCCCCCCTCAGACTCCCCCCCAGAGCGAGGAGCCGTCTCCCCCGACGCGAAACTTCCATGGCCGGAGCTACGAAAGGAATCTGGTGTTCCTGACGGGCCAGGGTGACAGCACCCTCCTGGTGCCCTGGTTCTTCACCGCCCGCACACGGGCCGGAGGTGTGGACAGGCGGGTCCGGGGCTGGCTGGCGCGGAGCGGAGAGTGGGATCCCTTCATGGAGGATTCCTGGGAGGGCCCCCCCACCCAGGTCCCTTGGAGGATCCTGCCCAGGGGGCCCACCCGTCTGATCGTGGGTCTGGACGACGCGTTGGAACGGGTGGTCTTCCAGGAAGGTCCCAGGCAGTTGGAGGTGATTCTGGGGAACCTGTTGGCCGAATGGACCGGGTCCAGGGCTCAGACGTTCCGGATCCAGGAGGGGGCCACCCGCCTCTCCGACCGGAGGGTGGAGGGGTTCATCCTGGACATGAGCCGGGCCTGGACCGCGGAGGACGAACCCCCAGGGGATTGGGGATTCCTCATCTCGGGAGATTCCGTGCAGATCGTCCTGGAGGACGCGGGGCCAACGGGCGACCCCCAGGGCGGCAGCTTCTCCTTCTGGACCCGGTTGGATTTCACGGACCGCCGGTGGGACCGGGTCCGTCTGGAGTGGTCGGAGCAACGTCCCTTCGAGCCGGCCCGAAGGGACGTGCCCATCAGCTGGGAGGTCCGCCACCCCAGGAGGGAGGTCTCCGGATCGCTCACCACCTCGGCCCCCTTCCTGGAAGCCGGAGAGGGAGAGGGCCCCGTCCTGCCGGTTGACGCCCTCTTTCAGGTCGCCGGAACCCTTACTCTGGATGGGCGGGCCTTTCCGGTCCGAGGCCTCATCCGCCACGTGCAGCGCTGACCGTGTCCGATCAACTCGTCCAGATCTTCCTGACCATCGCATTCGGAGCTCTCGCCGGCGGACTCACCAATTCGGTGGCCATCTGGATGCTCTTTCATCCTTATGAGCCGCCCAAGCTCTGGGGCCGCCCCCTCCGGTTCTTCCAGGGGGCCATCCCCAAGAACCAGCCCCGGCTCGCCGCCGCGGTGGGAAAGACGGTGGGCACCCGCCTGCTCACGGAAGACGATCTGACCCACACCTTCGCCGATCGGGATTTCAGGGACGCGTTCGACAACCGATTGTCGCACTTCCTCGGGGAGCTCCTTCAGCGGGAAAGGGGCTCCCTGAGGGAGATGTTACCTCCCGGCGTCCTGGCGGAGCTGGAGAGTCTCCTGGCCGAGGCCGTGGACCTGGGCTTGGGCCGGTTGCAGGAATACCTGGCCTCGGACGCCTTCGTGACCTTCGCGGAGGGCCGCGCCCGTGACGTATTCCAGGCCGTGGCCGACGAACCCGTGGCGGACCTCCTGACACCGGCCCGGGGAGCCGCTCTGGCCGACGCGGTGAAGGAGTGGATCGAGGGAGCAGCCGAGAGTGAAGGGTTCCGGGAGACGGTGGACGACTACGTGGGAAGGGCTACGCTCGCCCTTCTTGAGCCCAGCCGGACCTTCGAGGAAGTCCTCCCCCTGGGCCTGGTGGGGTCCCTGGAGAAGGCCATCTCCTCCTACCTTCCCCTCGCCCTCCAGCGGCTGGGACGCATCCTGGAGGATCCCAGGGCCAGGGCGCGCTTCGAGCGGACCCTCCACGAGTTGTTCCACCGGTTCCTGAGGGACCTGAACTTCTACCAGAGGGTGGTGGCCCGCCTCATCGTAACGGAGGATACGGTGGACCGGGTCCTGGACACCATTGAGCGGGAGGGCGCCGAGCGGCTTTCCGAGATGCTCCGGGAGCAGGCCATCCAGGACGCCATGGCCCGGGGTGTGAACGATGCCATCGTGGACTTCCTCCGGCGCCCCGTGACGTCGGTGTTGGGGACCCCCGAAGACGCCTCGGTCCAGGAGGCCCGCTCCACCCTGGCGGGGTGGGCAGTGGGAGTGGCCCGGGACCCCGCCACCCGGGAGTTCCTGGTGGAGAAGCTGGGAACCGCCCTGGACAAGGCCGGAGCCCGCACCTGGGGTGAGGTCATGGAAAAGGTGCCGCCCGAGACCCTCTCCCGCTGGCTGGTCACCGCCGCCCGGAGCGAAGCGGCCATGAACCTGTTCCGCCGGTCGGGGGAGCGGCTCGTTGACGCCCTTCTGGACCGTACCATCGGGACACCCGCGAACTGGCTCCCTCCCGAGGCCCCCCGTCGGATCGAGGAGGCCCTGGGGGACCCCTTGTGGAACTGGCTCCAGACCCAGGTCCCGGACGTGGTGCACCGCATCAACGTCGCGGAGAGGGTGGAGAACAAGGTCCTGAACTACCCCACGGCCAAGATCGAGGAGCTGATCAAGCGGGTCACAGAGCGGGAGCTCCGGCTCATCGTCCGCCTGGGGTACGTCCTGGGAGCCTTGATAGGAGGGGTCCTGGTGGTCCTGGACCTGGTCTGGAAGTAGGGTGGCCTGTCCGGGCCGACCATGGCCGCCTCCGCCCTGACCACCCTGGCGCTGGTGTTCCACTCGGTGGTACGCCGGGGGCCCGAGAAGGCCGGGGGATCTACTTCTCCTTGGAATCCGGCGCCGAGAGCTTGAACCGGCCGGAGGGCACACCCCGGGTGCGGCGGCGTTCCCGGGAGGCCCTTTCCTCGTTCTGCCGCAACCACCCAAGGGGTGTGAAGTGCCGTTTCGCCTTCCGGGAACGCCCTCCCGCGTCCAGGGCCCGGTCGATCTCCTCGAGGTCCGGCTTGTACCGGCCGTTCCACCCCAGATAAAGGCCGAGCCCCAACGCCAGGACCGCACCCAGGATCTTCACGAGAAGCACAGATCAACCTCCAGGGCCCAAGGACTCCCGTCCCCAGCCTACGAACGCTGGAAGGTCTCCAGGACCAGGAGGCCCACTCCCACCGAAAGGATGATCGCCACGGCGTTGGTGCCCACCGCCACCATCCCCACCACGGTCCAGAATACCAGGTGCGTGAAGAGGTATCCGCCAGGAACGAGGTCCCTCATCATTTCCTCGGGGTTCTTTCGGTGAAGTCGTTGAGAACGGTCAGGAATATGGGGGGCTGCCGCGCCGGGGCCAACCCCCGCTTCCCCAGGCCAGGCGGCGACCCGAAAGATCAGTCCGGGCTCTGGCCCGGGGGGCCGGGGTGGGGGGCATCCTCCACCCGCTTCCTCGCTTCCGCAAGGTAGCCGGGCTCCAGCCTCAAGAGCCCCGAGATCTTCCTCATGAGGTAGTCCTCCCGGTTGGCCAGTTCGCCGTCGGAGAAGACCAGACCCCACATGGCTTCCGCCAGCACCATCTTCTGGCCCAGAGAGTAATGATCGGCGATGAGGTTGGTGAAGCTCCAGAGATCCACGGCCTTGGCGCGTTGTTCCTCCGCCAGATCGATGAGCTCCGCGGCCTGGACCTCATCCAGGCCGAATTGGCGGCGGACAGCACCGCCCAGGTGGACGCGCTCGGCGTCGGTGAACTCGTCGTCGGCATAGGCCAGCTCCAGGAGCAGAGCGCAGGCGGCCAGCTTCAGGTCGGGGGGATGGCCTTCCGCCTCACCCTCCGACCGCTCCGTCATGTTGCTGAGGAAGAAACTCCGGATGGACTCCATCATGATGGGCTGACTCCCGTGACGCCGCCGGTCCCAGAAGAATCTTCCGGGCTGCCTTCCCTGCCTCCTCTCCGGAGGTAGGCGCAGATCCACAACCATCTTCTCACCGGTCCCATCAGAAGTCCAGTGCCCTCACCTTCTTCATGCCCGCCCGCAGGGGTAGGACAATCGCCACCCCGGTGAGGGTTGCAGCCCCTGTGATTCCCAGTACGAGGGGGAGCAGGAGGATGTTGCTCGCCGGCTCTCCCCGGAGGTTGGCGGCCAGGTACTGGTAGACCGGCCAGGCCTCCAGAACGATGACGCCGGCGAGATAGGTCACGGCGGCCATCATGAAGAGAAGCCCCCCGAATGACGTCGGGATCTCTGCGACGTTGTCCGATTCGTAGTTCGGGTAGAGGGCACCGAACCCCAGGGCCAGGGCGGTGAGGGCCAGGGTCACCAGCACCATGGTGCCGGTGGACAGCACGAAGATGAACCCCGAGACGTCGAGGATGAGATTGGTCACGACGATGAGGGGCAGAGCCACCAGGAGGAGGGGCACGGTGCCCACCCAGTACTTGGACCAGAAGAGGGCCTTGATGTCCAGGGGGGCCGACCGGAGCAGCCACATCATACGCCCCTCCAGGGACATGGCCGGGAACACGAAGCGGGCGGCGATGGCGGCCACCACGAATCCCGCCAACCCCAGGTTCAGGAAGGACACCACGTTGATGAGGAAGAAGGACACCCGCTCGCCGGTGTAGAGGGGCAGCACCTGGATGTTGTAGACATATACCGCCACCAGCACTCCCAGGAGGATGAGCTGGGACCACTGGGTGGAGTCCCGGAAAAAGACCCTCACCTCCTTGGCGACGAGCTCCCGGGTTCGAACCGATGCCCATGGGACCAGGGCTTCCGCCCACCGGGACCGCTTCCGGTCCTCCTTCCTGTGAGCCCCTTCCTGGGCCCGGGAGAACCCCCCCGGGTGGGAACGCTGGTGGAGCCAGGCTCCCATGACCACGAAAGCCGCCGCGGTGGAAAGGAGGAGGAGGAAGGGGAAGGGGTCGAAGAACCCGTTCAGGTAGGACATGAGGGCATCCGTGGCCCACTCGTTGGGAAGCCATACCGAGGAGGGGGTCCGAATGACGGCGATGAAGTCCACCAGGTCCCTGAACTCCTCGGGCCGGACCAGCCTCTCGGGGCGAAGGAACCGGAAGAGAGCCACCACCCCGGCGGCGGAGAAGAGGCCGACCAGGGCCAGGAGATCCCGGGTGCGCCGTGCCGGGAAGACGTTGACCAGGATGAGGGTGAAGGCGGCTCCCACCACGGCCGGCAGGACCAGAAAGGGGACCATGACCCCGATCACCAGCAGGTAGAAGAGAGGGTCGGCCCGGTACGTGAACCCGTAGGCCAGGAAGAGGGGCAACGCCAGGAGAGCCACCATCCAGGAGGAGTTCACGATGGTCTCCGTCAGGCGGGCCCCGTAGACCTTCAGCCGGTCCACGGGGGCGGCCATGAGAAGCTCCAGATCCTGGGCGAGGAAGAAGGAGGAGAGGGAGGTGATGACGTTGGAGAGGAGGAGGATGCCCAGGAAGGTGAGGAGAGCCAGACCCAGAAGCTTCCCGGCCAGAATGTCCCCGATACCCTGGGTATTACGGAAGTAGAGGAGCATCCGCCAGATAAGGATGAAGATGAGCGACCAGAAGAGAAGGCCCACGAACCCCAGCACCAGGGCCTTGAAGACCCTCCCTTCGTCGGTACGGGCGCGGTTGAGCCTCGCCTTCAGCTTGGGACGGAGGAGCCAGATCAACCCCGCCCGCTCCGGCATGGTCGCTTTCACCCCCTCATGGTCTCCTGGAGGCCCGCGACGATGTCGGCCGCGTCCTCCCCCCCGGTGACCTTCAGGAAGATCTCCTCCAGGTGGGCCTCCCCGGCATCGGCCTGAGCCCGGAGCTCCTCCATGGTTCCCCTCGCGATGATCCTGCCCTCGTGGATGATGGCGATGAGGTCGCAGAGGACCTCCACCACCTCCAGGGTGTGGGAAGAGAGAAAGACGGTGCCACCGTTGCCCACGTAGGTTCGGAAGAGATCCTTGAGGATCCGGGCGGACTTCGGGTCCAGCCCCACCATGGGCTCGTCCACCACGATCAGCTCCGGTTGGTGGAGAAGGGCGGAGCTGATGAGGAGCTTCTGGCGCATCCCGTGGGAATAGCTCTCGATGAGCTCATGCTGCCACTGGGACAGGCTGAACAGCTCCAGCAGGCGATCCGCCCTCTCCTCGGCGGCCTTCCCGTCCTTCCCCCACAGCCCGGCGACGAACCGCAGGAACTCCCGTCCCGAGAGCTTCTCGTAGAGGTAGGGCCGGTCAGGGATATAGCCGATGCGGGTCTTGGCTTGCTCCGGGTCTGCACCCAGATCGTCCCCGCCTATCAGGATCCGCCCTGAGGTGGGAAGGAGGACCCCGGCGATCATGCGGATGGTGGTGGTCTTCCCTGCCCCGTTGGGTCCCAGGAACCCGAACACGTTCCCCCGGGGAACGGAGAGGTCGACCCCATCCACCGCCGTGAAGGGCCCGTAGCGCTTTGTCACCCCCTCCAGGCGCAGCATGTCCTCCCCGTTGGCCGGGGAGGATGGGGTCAGATCCGACGAGAGGTGCCGGGTCCGGGTGCCGGTGGGGGACACGTGCCGCGTATCGGTCATCGATCCTCCTTGGAATCGGCTCCGCCGGGGACGATCACCTGGATGTCGAGGTTCCCGATGAGGCGGATGATCTCGACCTGGCTGGCCAACCCTCCCACCACGAAGCGCAGGTGGGCCGCGTCGGCCGGGTACTGCCCGAAGGTGGGATCCACCGCCACCCATTCCCCCAGCCAGACCTCCGGCCAGGCGTGGTAGAAGAAGGCCTCGTTCACGTAGACCAACCCGACCGCGGTTCGCGCGGGGAGGCCCAGAGCCCGCGCCATGGCCACGAAGAGGACCGTGTGCTCGTTGCAGTCCCCCTGGCCGGACTCCAGCACCTGGAGCGCATTGGGCACGGAGAAGGTGATCTCCTTCCTCAGGGTCCTGCTGATCTGGGTGGTGAGGGTCTGGGTGATCCGCTTCGGGTTCTTGTCCCACATGAAGCGCCAGTTCACCATCTGCTCTGCCGCCCTGATGATGCGCTCGTCGTCGCTCTGGATCAGGGGCTCCGGCTGGAGATACTCCCTGAAGTCCATGCGGGGGTAGGGAAGCTCATCATAGTCGGGCTCGATGAGCGCCCACACCTCCTGCCTCACCACGAGGGTGTCGCCCCGGAGGGTCTGGCGCCCCCCTTCCAACTCGAACCCCTCCAGCTCCACGCCGGAGAGAACGAAGCGGAGCTCCGGGTACGCCACCACGTCCCCCAGCGATACGTTGCTCTGGATGGCGGTGGCCAGGATCACGTCCTGGTCCAGGGGGGATCCGGCCAGGGCCCTGGCGTCTTCCTGGGCCTGCCGGGCCAGCTCGTACTCGGTCTTCTCCATGGAGAATCCCAGAGGGCTCGAAGCCGTGATGATCCGGCCGTCGGCGTCGATCCAGCTTTCGATCTGAACTCCGCCGTAGAGTTCCACGATGCGCCAGGAGGGGACGGAATCGAGGCGGGCCGGGCTCCACCGGCCCGTCAGGGGATCCAACGCCACACTGTCGGGCACCAGGAGCGTGTCGTGCTCGACAATCCGCACCTCCACGGTGCGGGTGGACAGGGTGGACGGATCGAAGACCGGGAACCGGAGACGGTCCCCTACGTCCAGCCCCTCCCCCACCGCAAGCCGGATGGGGAGCACGGCTGAGAAGATCGGGGGTTGGGAGAGGCGGTGGGTGATGGTCTGGGAGGACCCTCCGGCGTTGATAGCCACCTGAAGGAGCGTATCCCCCTCGATGGAGCCCGTGGCCTCGTACCGCCCCACGTCCGAATCGAGGGAGAAGGAGAACTCCGTCATGACCAGGGCGGAGGAGAGGGCGACCCGGGTCCGCACCACCGCCGTCCCGGTTTGCCCCAGGGCGGGAAGCTCGAGGGAAAGGAGGTCCTCCAGGACGAATCCCCCGGGCACCGTATCCAGGCGGGAGGTGGCGAGCCCCACCGCCCGGTCGCCCATGCGGAGGGTGTAGAAGTTCACCCCTGGGGCCAGGGAAAGGGCGGCCTCTGCCAGCCGGGCCAGCTCGGGCTGGTAGTATTCCCGCCGAGCCTGCCACCCGATCAATCCAAGCCAGACCAGGAGGATCGCCCATGCCAGGAGGGGTCGCGCGAATCGTCTCACGGGGGCCGGTTCAGTTTTCCTGGGCCGAGGTCTGGCGTTGGGCCAGCTCAACCGCCCTCAGAAAGACGTCTTCTTCGTAGTCGCTCGCTGCCACGATGATCACATCCCTGGGGTACTCGAACTTCCGGAGGTGATCCTGGAGGACGGGCACCATCACCGAAGCCGAATCCTCGGCCTCCAGGTTCCCGGCCCCCATTCCCAGGGGTGGGATCGCCACGCTCTCCAGTCCCCACTCCTGAGCCCTTCTCAGGCCGTTCACCAGGGCTGAGCGCAGCCCTCCGGCCCCGACGGGCTCCTCCTTCGACTGGAGGACCATATGGATGAGAAAGCCTGCCGACAGATCTCCCCCCGGGGTGATGACGGCCGCCCCCACGGGAAGGGGCCCCATGGCCTGGAGCCGGTCGGAAACCCCGCTGCCGGCTCTCAGTTCCACGCTTCGGCTGACGGGGGTATCCGCCGCCAGGTCGGAAGAGATGGACCGGAGGATCCCCTCACAAATCACCTCAGCCAGATCCGCCACCACGACGCGGATCATCGCTTTCCCAGCTCCCGGGCCTTGCGGTACATGCGAGCGGCCTCGTCAGGCAGGTGCTTCTTGTCGAAGAGCATCCCCAGAGTGTGGTACGCACGGGGGTTCAGGGGAAGAAGCTCGGTGACCCTCAGGAGAGCCTCCACGGCCTCATCCACCCGGCCCATTCGGTTCAAGGCCTCCCCCCGATAGAAATGGGCGAGACCCTGGTCCGGATCCCGGTGGCAGACCACCCCCAGCTCCTCCGCCGCCTGCTGGTATAGGCCCCGACGGAAGAAAAGGATCCCCAGATTGGCCCGAACCTCCGCGTTCGAGGGGTCCAGGCGAAGGGCCCTGCGGAGCTCTTCGTCGGCTTCGGAATAACGGCCCAACGCTCCCAGCGTGGCTCCCAGGTTGCCCAGGACCTCGAGGTTGTCGGGATCGAGGTCCCTGGCGGCCCGGAGGCGGACCAGGGCTTCCTCGTGGTCGCCCCGTTCGTCCAGGAGCACCCCCAGGTTGTTCAGGGCCCGGACGCTGGTGGGATCCTCTTCCACCAGCTCCAGGTAGAGTTCCTTGGCATCCTCGACCCTCCCCTCCCGTACCCGCTCCCTGGCCCAGGCCAGCTTCTGCTCAAAGGGGGATTCCGGGATGAGGGGGACACCTTCGGGGACCGTTTCCGCCTCCGCCTCCCCCCCCTCAGAGAGCTCCGCCACCGGCCCAGGCAGGGGCCCCTCCCCGGGGCCGGGTGCCTCAGCCGGTGCTTCCCCATCCGGTTCCGGCTCCTCCTGCGGCGGCTCTTCTTGCCGCGGCTCCTCCTCCAGGGGCTCGGCGCACTCCTCCACCACGGCCCCTTCCTCCCGCCGGGCCAGGACTCCGCTCACCGCCTCGGCCAGGAGGTCGCCCTGCTCCTCCCTCAGGATCCCCGTCCCGGGGCTGGAGGCCTTGGCCCGTTTCCGCTTCCGCCCTCGAGCCATTGGGATTACGAAGTCTCCCGCCCCTCCCCCACCACCCACCGCAGGTAGGGGAGATGCCCATCGGCAACCGGCAGAGCCAGGAACTCGGGCACGTCGTAGGGATGAAGCTCCACAACCCTCCTCATGAGATCCGCAACGCATGCCTCGCCGGTCTTGAAAAGGACAAGGGCTTCCGGGTCCTCCTGGACCGCACCCGCCCACCGATACACCGAGGTAAGACCGGGAAGGATGTTCCCGCAAGCCGCCAGGCCCTCTTCCACCACCGTTCTGGCGAGGCTGCGCCCCACGTCCACATCGGGCACGGTGACCAGGACCACTCTCACCCTGGGAGAAGCCTCCTTCTCGAGGGTCATGGGCCTTCCTCCACGAAGAGGTCCCGGCCCACGTTGGCGGGATCGTAGAACTGATGGATCAGGGCACCAAACCGCTCGTGGACCACTCGGCGCCTCACTTTCAGATTCGGGGTCAGGATTCCCCCTTCGATGGTGAACTCCTCCTGGATGAGGCCGATCTTCTTCGGTTTTTCAAAGGAGGAAAGCTCCCCGATGCTCCCGAAGATCTCCTTCCTGAGGTGCTCCTGCACCCGTTGGTCCTGGAGGATCTCCCGGCGGGTGGTGGCCCTGACTCCCACTTCCCGGCACCAGGCCCCCAGGGTCGCGAAGTCCGGTACCACCAGAAGCGACGGGAAATTCCTCTGGTCCCCGATCATCACCACCTGCTCCACGAACCGATTCCCCATCACCCGGTTCTCGATGGGGGCCGGGGCGATGTTCTTCCCCCCCGCCGTCACGATGATGTTCTTCTTCCGGTCCGTGATCCGGAGGTGTCCCTGGAGGTCGATCTCCCCGATGTCCCCCGTGCGAAACCACCCCTCGGAGTCCATGGCTTCAGCCGTATCCTCGGGCCGATTGAAATACTCCTTCATGACCTGGGGACCCCGAACGAGGATCTCCCCGTCCTTGGCGATGCGGATCTCGGTCCCCGGAAGAGGGGGGCCCACCGCACCGATCTGGAAATCCCCCGGGCCGCTCACGGTGATGCAGGGAGAGGTTTCCGAGAGGCCGTAGCCCTCCAGCACCAGGATGCCCGCCGAGAAGAAGAACTTGTTGATCTCGGGCGCGAGGGGAGCGCCTCCGCTGAGGAAGAAGACGATGCGCCCTCCCAGCCCCTCATGGATCCTCCTGAACACCAGGGCGTGGGCCAGGCCATGCACCGCCTCGAGGATCCAGGTGGGCTTCCGCCCCGCCAGCTTCTCTTCCGCCCAGGCCTCGCCCACCTCCCGGGCCCAGCGGACGATGAGGCTGGCCACCCCCCTCTGCTCCATCACCTTCTGAAAGGTCTTCTCGAAGAAACGGGGCGCCGCCACGACCTTGGTGGGATGCACGATCCGCAGATCCTCTCCGATGGTCTGCATGGAGCGCCCGTAGGTGATGGTGGACCCCTTCCAGAAGAAGACGTAGTCCACCAACCGCTGGAGGCTGTGGGAGAGGGGGAGGAAGCTGAGGGTCTCGTCGGTATCGTCCACCGGGACGACCAGGGCCGCTGCCCGGGCGTTGGAGGCCAGGTTGTTGTGGGTCAGGACCACCCCTTTGGGCTCCCCCGTGGTTCCCGAGGTGTAGAGGATCGTGGCCGTGTCCTGGGGACCGGCCGAGAGCGCAGCTTCCCGGAAGGCCGCTCCCGTCCCTCCCGCCGAGACCCGGCGCCCCCCCTCGAGGAAGGCCTCCCACCCCAACGATCCAGGCGGGAGCTCCGGGCCGGAATCGAACACCACCAACCTGACCCCGCCGGGGGAGCCCTCCAGGGCCTGCCGGGCCTTCTCCAGCATCGGCCCGCCGGAGACGAAAAGGGCCCTGGAGCCGGAGTTCTCCAGGATGAATGCGACCTGGGCGGGAACGAGGGTGGTGTGGATCGGCACCAGGGGGGTCCCGGCACAGAGAGCGCCGTAATCCACGAAGGCCCATTCGGGGCGGTTTTCCGAGAGGAGGGCTACCCGGTCCCCTCTGGACAACCCCATGGACCGGAGCCCACCCGCCACCTCCCCAACCCGGGAGAGGACCTCCCGGTAGGTGATGCCCTGGAGCCCGCCGTCGGGCAGAATGGTCCGGAGGGCGACCTTGTCCGTGAAACCCTCCACGGCCTCGAAGAAGAGCTCGAGGAGGGTTCCCGTCGGGACCGGAAGGCGGTTGGCCAGGTAGTCCCTCGTCTCCATGATCAAGCCCTCCCCCTGGGGGAAACGCCCGGGGAAAGGAAGACCCTAGGCCCGGCGAATGTCGATCTCGATCTCGATATCGGGCCGCAGGGAGTGGAGCACGCTACAGAACTTCTCCCGGGAAAGCTCCACCGCTCGACTCAGTTTCCCCTGGTGCTCCTCCTGGGGCCCGTCCACCTGGTAGACAAGTCGGATCCGGGTGTAGCGCTTGGGATGATCCGGGGCCCGCTCCCCCTCCACCTCCACCGACATCCCGGTCAGGGGAACCCGGGAGCGCTCCAGGATGACCTGAACGTCCACGGCCATGCACCCCGCCAGAGCCAGGAGGAGAGTGTCC